>DATANR010000169.1:0-6497 GCA_036266155.1 Gemmataceae bacterium
GCCGGACTTGACCACACCCAAGCCACGCGACGATAAGTAACCTCGAGGCGATTCACTCAGGCGTTCAGCGCGGCAACGTCACCGCGTTGAACGCCTGATATAGGCTTTATCTTTGGAGGCATTATGGCTGGTAAACGGAAAGAGAATGCGGTTGGCTGAAAGGAAATGCCTAGTTTTTATGGGGTTCTCTTACAAAGCCATGTGGGTCTGTGCCATGCAATGAAATGCAATGCTCCCGGGGGTGTGGCAAAACGGTGGCGATCTTGGCGACCTTACCCAATTCCCCGCGGAAAACGCACTTTTTCAAAAAGGAAGATCGCCAACTGCCCGGTGTCAAAAACCTCGTCAAACTTCGACATCGTGGCGGATCCGCATGATGCGTTGGAGCCCGGAATATTGCCGTAGCGACCTTCTGACTGGCGTTGTCGTATCAGGCACGGTATCCTGATGATTGCTGTCAAACCGTCAGTTCCACATGGAAGGACGCGTCCATGGCTCCGCGCTTTGCTACCGCTATCGCCTTTCTCCTGGCGTTTGCGTTCAACGTCCAAGCCGATCCGGACCCGAAAGGCAACGCCGACATTCTGGCCGCGATCAAGAAGGGCCAAGAATATCTGCGCAACACGCCGGCAGCAGGCCGCGAGGGCGACTTCGGCATGTCCTTTGTTGGTGGCAATGGCTCCGGACCGGCCTGCCTCGCGGGGCTCGCGCTCATCGAAAGCGGCCTGAAACCTTCCGACAAAGTCCTCGTCAATCTCGCTCAGGCGGCACGCTCGGCGGCGCTCACCACAACGAGCACCTATGAAATCTCGTTGTTGATCATGTTCCTCGACCGTTACGGGACGCCGCAGGACGAGCCATTTATTCAATTGCTGACGCTGCGGTTAATGAGCGGCCAAGCGAAGGATGGCGGTTGGTCGTATTCGTGTATGGGCTACATCCTCACCGAAGTCGAACAGCGGCAGTTGCATTCGGAATTCACAAAGGGGGCGAAACTCGTCACGCCCGATCCGGCGACGCCGCCCAAGAAGGCGCAGCCGCGGAAGGACATTGAAATCGATCAGCCGCCGCCGCCGGTGAAGAAAGACCCGCCACCCAAGAAGGAAGAGAAGCCGACGGGCGGGCTCCATCCATTGATTAAACAACTGGAAAAGCGCGGTCCGCAACCACGCCCTGGTGGAGGGGGATTACACCTGCCGGAAATCACGTCGCTCGATCTAGTCGGGGATCACTCGAATACGCAATTCGCAACCGTTGGCCTTTGGTGCGGCCGCCGGCATCATGTGGACGTGGCGAATGCATTGGCCGCTGTTGATTCGCATTATCGCAAATGTCAGGGCAGCGACGGCGGCTGGGCCTACACGGCGGCCGGCGGTGGATCGAGTCCGTCGATGACTTGTGCGGGACTGATGGGACTGGCCATGGGCTTTGGGGCCAAGAGCCTTAAGGGCGGCGGATCCGAAATCAAAGTAGACGAAAAGGAAATTGGCAAAGACCGCATCGTTGCCGATGGCTTAAAGCACCTCGGCGATTACCTTGCGGCCGCGGCGGCCCAGGAAGGCGGGAGCGGCCGTCAGCGGTTTGCGCAAAACGAGTTGAGTCGCAATTTGTATTTCATGTGGTCGCTGGAACGGGTTGGCATGACTTACGGCCTTAAAACCATCGGCAAGGTCGATTGGTACGACTGGGGTTCCTCGCTGCTGGTCAACGCACAAAACCCCAATGGCTCATGGGCGAGCGACGGATTTCATAGCGGGTCGATTGAAAACGCAACCTCATTTGCCTTGTTATTCTTGTCGCGGGCCAACCTGGCGGAAGATCTGTCTACCAGCATGCAGAACAAGATCAAAGACCCCGGCACGTCGAGCCTGAAGTCAAACAAGAATTTGGATGAGATGCTTGGCAAGTCCAGCAAGGGCAGCACGGGGCCGCGGCCGAATCCAGGTACGACGGCGCCGAAGGTTGATCCCACGCCTGGCACGACGAAGACCGATGTGCCACCGTCGACCGCGACGGCCACGGATGTGAAATCACTCGCGGACGCGCTGATTGCCGCCAACCCGACAGAGCGGGCCGAGTTAATTCGCAAGTATCGCGATACGACAGGGAATAAATACACGGATGCGATGGCCCAGGCGCTTGCGAAGCTTGTCGGCGAAGGGCAGATTGAAGTCCGCGAGGCGCTCGTTCAACGACTTACCCGAATGAAACCGGCGACGCTCAATGAGCTAATGCTCCAACGCGACAAGGAACTTCGACGGGCGGCCGCCCTCGCCTGCGAAGCAAAGGGCAAAAAACACCTGGCCGAACTTGCCGACAGCCTGATTCGCCTGATTGGCGACGAGGAGGCCATCGTCTCGCGCGCCGCACACACGTCGCTCAAGACGCTTTCTGGCAAAGACTTCGGCCCGGAAGACGGCGCCAGCCCCGGCGAACGCGGCAAGGCGATGCTCGCGTGGCGTGATTGGTGGAAGACGCAGGCCAAATAGAGAGGCTGCGGGCGCGCCCCGCAACTTCGGTTTTTCCTGCGCATCCATAACTGCTTTGGCCAAATTGTGTTCTACACTTCCGCGGAATCGGATTACGCGCCGGCCAGAATTAAGTTGCGTCGCCGGCGCGAGTCTGAAATCATTATTGACCACACGTGTCTGACCCCATCGCCTTGGGAGCACCTTTCGAATGCCTCCGACTGATCCAAAAAAGAGACCTTCGGTTAATGACCTCTCGGAAATGGTCCTCCCCAGCGTGGATGTGGCGAACGAGGGCGCGATCAACATCGGCGATATGACCGAAGACGATGACTCGGTTCAACTTGCCGCCATGCCCGAACCGCCGAGCGGCCAATCGCTTACCAGCTGGACCGAGGTGATCCGTCGGCAGCGTGCTGCACAGATAAAAGAGGAGGGTTCCGAACGCGTCAAGGTGGACGCACTATCGGACCGCGACCTCCTCACGCGCCTCGAAGATGATCAGCGACCGGGTGGTGCGGCGGCAGTCACTCCTCGTCGCCCCGGCGACACCTCGCCGATTCCCCAAGCCGAGTTGCCGATCTTCACGGCCCCGCCGTTGCCCAGCGGCCGCAGTGAATCGGACATCGATCTCGGCTTGGGCGCTCAACGAACAGGCACGGGCGAATCCGAGGTCAAATTCGACATCCTTTACCCGCCATCCGACGCGGGCGGAGTCATGCCGGCGCCGGGTATGGCGCCCTTGTCAAGCGTCGATTTCCGCGCGGCCACGCCGGTCAAGTTGCCCAGCGAAAGCGACATTCCATTCGCGGCGATGGTTGAGGCCGGTGCTTCCGGAGTCAATTTGGGATCCGCCGATGCTGGCGGTCCCATCGAAGGCGGGCGTTCGTCGATCCTCGACGTTCTCTTGAAGGATTCGACAAGCGAATCGTCGGCCTCGTCAGAGCTGCTGGACTTCGGCTCCGAACCGCCAGTCCGCACGACCAAGCCGACCCATCCAGCCGCGGAACGACCAGTCGTGCCAACACGCCCGGCAATTGAGGTGGGCGACGGACCGCCGGATGATCTCGAACTGATGGAAACCGATCGGGGATCCGAGGACGCGATCGACCTCTATGCGGATGCCGCGGTGGCGCCGAGCATCACCGATTCCGGTACGCTCGAAATCTCTGAAAAAGCGATGGCCGACGCGCAGCGCCGGGCGGAAGAGCAAGAATCGTCATCCATCGACTTGAACAGTCGACCGAGCTTCGCCGGCGAAGAATTCGACGCGGCGCTGGAGGCGAAGTCCAACGCGTCGATTCGCTCCGATTCGGATATCGACCTGAATCTTCCAGCCGTCGAAGACCCGGGAAACAGCTCACTTGTGCGCGGACAGTCGAATCTGGACGAGAATTCCGCGATTCTGGCTCAGGAATTCGAAACGCGTCGGAAGGAGCGTGCCGCCAGCGATTCAAATCGCCGGCCACGCAAACGCGGCGACGTTGTGCCGGCACGCGATGACGAAGCGCCGGTGCGTTCCGGCGGCTACCTGATCCACGGCGGCATCATTGGCCTGTTGCTCGGTGCCGGCGGCGTGCTGGCGGCATACTTCGGCGGCGCGCTGCCGAATCGCCAACCCGAAAACAAACCCGTTGTGGCCGACAACTCGGCCGAGTTGGCTCGATTGAAACAAGACGCTGAAGTGGCACGCATTGCAGCCGACCAAATGAAAACGAGCCTCGAACGGCAAGTCGCCGATGCGAAGCTGGCCAGCGCGGGTGAAATCACTCAGCTCAAGGCCGATGCGGAAAGGGCTCGCGCGGATGCGCAGAAAGCTTCAGACGCAGCCACCGAGGCGAACACGAAACTGGCCACGGCGACCAAGACCGCGACCGATGCGACGAAAGAACTGGGTGACGCGAAGAAAGCGGTCGAAACCGCCCAGACGGAAGCTGTCGCGGCCAAGAAGGCTTCCGAAGAAGCGGCAGCCAACTTCGCCAAGACGTTCAAGGATGCCGGCCTGGATCCAGCCAAACCGGTCGAGGCGATCAAATCACTGGCGGATGCGAAGACGGCCGCCGAAGTGAAAGCCAAGGAGGCCGACGCCAAAGTCACCGAAGCAACGAAGAAGCTCGAAGATATGACCGTCGCCGCCAATACGGCGAAGAAGGAAGCCGACGAGGCCCGGAAGAACGCCGCGGACCTCGCCAAGGCACGCGACGCGAGCGACGCCATGATGAAGGCCGTTGTCGATCGGCTAGCCAAGGCCAAGTTCGTCGGCGACAAGACGGATTCGGCCGCGATCTTGAAGGGCATAGACGATGCGGTCAAGGCGGGCAGCACGGACGCGACAGCGACTCTGCGAGATGAACTGGTCAAGATTCGCGACCAGGAAGCCAAGGCGAAAGCAGCGCTAGCCGTGGCCACCGAGAAGGAGATCGCTTCAGCCAAAGCGGCCGAGAATGCAAAGGCCGATGCTCAGAAAGCGGTCGCAGAAGCTGCCAAGGGCAAGGCTGAGAATTCCAAGCTCAGTCAGGACCTGGCCAGCGCCACGCTCAAGGCAATTGATGCAGAGAAGTTGGCGCAGGAGGCGAAGAATGTGGCGGAGCGAACTTCAGCAGAGGTTGCTCGCCTCAAGGTGGAGAACGACCGACTCACTCGCGACCTGGATACGGTCAAGGAACTCGCCGACTTGATCAAGCAGTCGCCGGCGATGACGACTTCACCCTTGAGCAAGCCGGACCCGGCGCGCCTGGCCGAGCAGTCCTTTGGCGAAGGCTTGCGGTCGTTCCATGCGGGGCGGAGCACGGACGCCGAATCGGCGTTCCGTAAGGCCGTGCTATTCAGCCCGTCAGACGCACGCTTCCACTATTTCCTGGGCCTGACGCTGTGGGCGCGGAAAGACACGGCTGGTGCGGAAGCTGAATTTGTGAAGGGGCACGATCTCGAAATGGCGAGCCGGCCGACGTCGAAGATGATTGGCGCGGCGCTCGAGCGAATTCAGGGCCCCGCTCGGCAAATCGTGGATTCGTATCGACCCTGATCGATCGCCGCTTGCGGCGCAGCAGACGCTAGCCGCAAGCGGCAATTCTACTTCTTGTCGCCTGTCTTTTTCACATCGCCGAACCGCTTGCGGAAGCGTTCGATCTGACCCGTCGAATCGACCAGCTTCATCTTGCCCGTGAAGAACGGGTGCGAGGCGCTCGAAATATCGAGTCGGACGAGCGGGTATGTCTTGCCGTCCTGCCACTGGGTCGTCTGCGTCGTCTTCACCGTCGAACGAGTGAGGAACGAGAAATTCGCCGCAGCGTCGAGGAACACCACATCGCGGTATTCCGGATGGATATCTTTTTTCATGACCGTCACTTCTTCTTGGCGTACTTGGGATTGGCCTTCGCCAGAACGCGGATCATCGCGCCCGACTTCTTGGCGAAAAGCTCTTTTGATCCGTCCGAGTTATACCGCGTGCCGACACGTGTCGGCTGGTTAGTGCTCGGGTCAATCAATTGAACGTTCGAAGCCTGGAGGGGCATCTCTTTGGAGAGCCGGCCGCCCTGCGGACTGTTGCGGCTCGGCTTCATGTGCCGGTAGACCAGGTTGATGCCCTGGACCGTCACCTTGCCGGTTTCGCGATTGACGCTGAGAACCTTGCCGCGTTTGCCAATGTCGTCGCCGGCAATGACTTCGACAATATCGTTGATGCGAATGTGCATGGGGTCACTCCCGCCCGGACGGGCCGGGATTACTTGCTTTCCTTGTATGGAACATGTTTGCGAATCGTCGGGTCGTATTTCTTCAGTTCGAGCCGCCCCTTGGTATTGTTGCGGTTCTTCTGAACGAAATAGCAATGGTCGCTCTCGGAGCTAACGAGCTTGATATACGACCGGGCGTCTTTCGATTTCTTGGCCATGGCACGCACCTCCGGGAACAATTCAAGATAGAAACAGAGCCCCCAGCGTGAAGGGGCGAAAGTGAAAATCGTTTAGCGGGGATGCCGTCGGCGTCCCCGCTAAACGTTAAGGTTGCCCTCAATCGCGATCACCGCAG
>DATANR010000170.1:0-24700 GCA_036266155.1 Gemmataceae bacterium
CCCGAGCGCTTTGCCGATTTGACGTTCGACCGCTTTCGCGAGCTGGCCACGGCTGAGGGTCTGAGCCGGTTCGAGCGCATCGGCTTCCCCGACTCGTATCGCGACGGCTACGAGATTGCCATCTTCCGCGATGTGCGTTCGAAGCTCACCAATCTGGAGCGCCGCGGGCAGACGGTCTTCGACATCGGCTGCGGCTGCAGCGACCTGCCCTTGCTCGTGGCGCACCTCTGTGAGGAACGCGGGCACACGTTGGTCGCGTGCGATTCACCGGAAATGCTTGACCATTTACCGGACTCGCCATTCGTGCGGAAAGCCGCCGGTCGATTCCCGGTCGACACCGCCGATCTGATTGCCGAGTTCACCGGCCGGGTCGATGCGATCCTGGTCTACAGCATCCTGCAATACGTCTTCGTCGAGGGCGCGATCTTCGATTTTATCGACGCCTGTCTGACATTGCTGGCGCCGGGCGGTCAGCTCTTGCTGGGCGACGTGCCCAACGCCAGCAAGCGGAAGCGGTTCTTCGCATCGGCCGCGGGTGTTCGCCACCATCAAGCGTTCACGAACACGGACGAGATTCCGGTCGTCGCGTTCAACGGCCTCGAGCGCTCGAAGATCGACGACGCCGTCGTGCTCGGCATCGTGAGCCGGGCTCGCGCGGCGGGGTTCGACGCCTATGTGATGCCGCAGGCCGTCGAATTGCCGATGGCCAATCGCCGCGAGGACATTCTGATTGTCCGCCCCTGAGGATGCGCCATGAAGGAACGCAAGCTGATCCTCCTGGGCGACAGCGCTTTCGCGGAGGTGGCGTTCGAGTATTTCTCCCACGACTCCACCTATGAGGTCGTCGCCTTTGCCGTCGAACGTGCGTTCCTGAAGCGTTCGGAATTGTTCGGCCGACCAGTCGTGGCGCTGGAAGATTTGCCGGCTCTCTATGCACCCGCGGACCACGCGTTCTATGCCGCGCTCGTTTACACACAGCTTAATCGTCTGCGGTCACGACTTTATCACACGACGAAGGCGATGGGCTATGCACCCGCGTCCTACGTCAGCCCGCGGGCGTTCGTGTGGCGGAATGTGCAACTCGGCGAACATTGCTTTGTGTTCGAGAACAATGTCCTTCAGCCGTTTGTCACGGTCGGCGCCAACGTGGTCCTTTGGAGCGGAAACCACATTGGCCACCACTCGAAGATTGGCGACCACTGCTTCATCTCGTCGCATGTCGTTGTCTCGGGTTTCTGCGACCTCGGGCCGAACTGCTTCCTCGGAGTGAACGCGACGCTCGGGAACAATGTGACGGTTGGCGCCGATTGCCTGCTCGGCGCCGGCGCCGTCGTCACGAAGGACGTGCCGGCCGACACGCTCGTCAAGGGACCGGTTGGCGAAGCTTCGAAGGTCCGGGCCACGGTCTTTTCACGCGTTCAGGCCGGGAATTGACATGGACGCACCCGCGCTGACCGGGAGAACCGCTGGCTCGTCGCAGGTCGACGCGTGGCCGCAGCTCGATGGCCTGCGCGGCCTCGCCATCCTCGGCGTGCTCTTCCACCACTTCGCGGACTTCGCGGGCAAGACATGGCCAGGCTGGCTCGGCGTCGAGTTGTTCTTCGTTCTCAGCGGCTTCCTCATCACACGCATCCTGCTCGCGGAGCGCGATCGTGCCGACGATCGGCGGCGCACGCTCGTCGTCTTTTACGCCCGCCGAGCGTTGCGGATTTTCCCGATCTATTTCCTCACGCTCGGCATCTTGTGGGCGATTAATTTCCAGCAGTCGCGGCAACTCGGCTGGTGGCTCGGCACCTACACCTACAACTGGTATGCCGGCACCGTCAAGTTCTCCGGCTCGTATGCGCATTTCTGGAGCCTGTGCGTCGAGGAGCAGTTCTATCTCATCTGGCCGTTGATCGCCCTGTTCTGCCCGCGTCGTTTCCTCGCCCCGACGATGATCGCGTTCGCCGCGATCGGCCCCATTTGGCGCTTTGCATGCGTGGCCGCGTCGACCAGTCGCGTGCCGCTCATCGTCATGCCGTTTGCCAGCTTCGACTGCCTGGCCGTTGGCTCGTTGCTCGCGCATTTTTCGAATCGATCATCGGCGGACACCGTGGGCGCTCGGTGGTTTCATTGGATCTGCAAGTTCGGCGGCATCGCGCTCATGCTCGCCTGGGCCTGCTGCATGATCCGCGCGACGCCGTTCCGTTGGCACAAGATTCCGCTCGAAGCGGTTTTTGGCAACTCGGCCATGGCCCTCTTTTTCGCATGGGTCGTTCGGCGCGCAACAAACGGTTACGACGATGATTTTGGCAAATTGCTGCAGATGAGTTGGCTTCGTTACGTCGGCCGGATCAGTTATGGGATCTATGTCTACCACTTGTTCATGCCGCCCATTGCCGGCTATGTGATGGAACGGGTTCATGTCATCACGATTTCACACCTTTGGTTGAGCATTGCGCTCAGCCTCACGGCCGCGAGTTGGTCGTGGCATTTGTTTGAGGCACGGATCAACAACTTGAAAAGGCATTTCAAATACACGCCCGGCACGCAAAGAACGACGTCGGAGTCCGTCAGCCCCGTGCACACGCCGCGGCAGTGGCGCTGGCCGTTGCCGATTTTCCGAGGGCCATGATGCGTTGGCGCAAGCTCGGTCTCGTGTATGCACCCAGCGGCGCTCGGCCGTGGGCCCGGCAGTATGCGCACCTGCCGACGCCGGTGCAAATCGCGGAGCGCGTCATCCGCATCTACTTCACGGGGCTCGACGAGCAGAAGTTCGGCCGCATCGGCTTCGTCGATGTCGATGCTGACGACCCGCTGCGTGTGCTGAGCGAGTCGCCCGAGCCAGCGCTCGACCTCGGCCGGCCCGGTTCATTCGACGACAGCGGCGTGGTGCCCGCATCCATTGTGTCGGTCGGCGATCGGCGCTTTCTCTACTACATCGGCTGGCAACGTTGCCAGCGCGTGCCGTATGCCCTTTACACAGGTCTCGCCGAAATTCAGAGCGATGGCATGTGTCGGCGGATATCGCATGCTCCCGTTATGGATCGCACCGACACGGAACCATTTTTGCGCTCAGCGGCAATGGTGCTGCGCGAAGGCGAGCGCTGGCGCGCCTGGTACGATTCGGCCTCCGAATGGACGACGGTCAACGGCACCATGTACCCCGTCTATTCGATCCGCCACGCGGAGTCCGCCGAGGGCATTCGCTGGACGGCTGGCGGCCCGTGGTGCATCGAACGCACGGACGATGAGTTCGGCATCGCCCGGCCGTGGGTCGTGCGCGATCCGGATTGCTATCGCATGTGGTATTCGATCCGTTCGCACTCACGCCCATATCGGATCGGCTATGCGGAATCGCGCGACGGGTTGTCCTGGGAACGCCACGACGATCGGGCCGGCATCGTCGCATCGGAATCGGGATGGGATTCGGAAATGGTGTGCTACCCGGCAGTCATTGACGTTCGTGGCCGGCGGTTGATGTTCTTCAACGGGAACCGGCACGGGGCGACCGGCTTCGGCGTCGCCGTGCTGGAACAGGATTGATCCGTGATTGTTGAGCGCTATCGACCGAGCAATGCCGCCGCGTGGGACGCCTTCGTGCGCCACAGCCGCAACGGCACGTTTCTGTTCGAGCGCGGCTACACGGACTACCATCGCGATCGGTTTGTCGATTACTCGCTCATGATCCGGGATGACGAAGGCACGCTGGTCGCGCTGTTGCCCGCTCACGTGGACGGCAATCGTGTGTCGAGCCACGACGGTCTTTCCTATGGCGGGCTCGTCATCGGTCCCAATGGCAAGTCGGCGATCATCCTGCAGGCGCTGGAGGCGGCGCTCATGCACTTCGCCGCCGCCGGATTTACGCTCTGCGACTACAAGACGGTGCCGCACATCTATCATCGCCAGCCGGCGGAGGACGATCGCTACGCGATGTTTCTTCTCGGCGCCACGCTCACGCGGCGCGACGTCCTGTCGGTCGCGGCCCTCGACGATCGCCTGCCGTATCAGCATCGACGCGCCCGCGGCGTCAAGAAGGCCGAGGCCGCCGGTGTTACCGTGCAAACCGAGACGGACTTTGCGGAATACTGGTGCTTGCTCGCTGCGACATTGGCCGACCGTTATGGTGCTGAGCCGGTTCATTCGCTTGACGAGATTCAGGAACTCCGCGATCGGTTCCCAGAGAATATTCGCCTCTTCACGGCACGCACGGGAACCGAACTTCTCGCAGGCGTCGTCACCTACGATTCCGACCGGGCGGCCCACGCCCAGTACATCGCCGCATCGCCGGACGGTCGGCGCGTGTGCGCGCTGGACCTCGTGCTCGATCGGTTGCTGCACGATACGTCGCGCGATCATGCGTACTTCGATTTCGGCAGCTCACACGAGGAGGCCGGCCGGATCATCAACTCGGGATTGATCGAGCAGAAGGAGGGCTTTGGAGCTCGCTCCGTCACACACGATCGCTATCGCATCGACCTGACGACGATCCGGCCCGGCATTCTCACGGGAGCGTTTCGATGAAGAACCTCTCCGTCGTCGTGCCGGTCTATTTCAATGAGGGGTCGTTGCCGTCGCTCTTCGTGGAGTTGCAAGACGTCGAGCGCCGGCTCGCGACAATGGATCTCGAACTGGAATTGATCTTCGTCGACGACGGTTCGGGCGACAATTCGTTTAGCGAGCTGATCAAGATCAAGGATGCGCGGCCGGCGACCAAGTTGATCAAGCTGTCGCGCAACTTCGGCGCCGTGCATGCGTCGAAGACCGGGCTGCAATTTGTTACCGGCGATTGCTTCGTGGTGTTGGCAGCCGACCTGCAAGACCCGCCGTCGCTGATCCCGGAGATGGCGCGCCGCTGGCAGGCCGGGTCCCGCTTTGTCACTTGCGTCCGCGAGAAACGCAGCGACCCGCCGCTCAGCACGCTGTTCGCCAAGGTCTACTACCGCCTCTTGCGCGCGATCGTCGTGCCGAACTATCCGGACGGCGGCTATGACCTGGCGCTGATGGACCGCGTGATGCTCACGCACATGCAAACGAGCGGGAAGAACATCAACCCCAACGTGTTCGCGTTCTGGCTCGGCTTCAAGCCCGACGTGATCCCCTACGAGCGCCGCAAGCGCATCCACGGCAAATCGCGCTGGACCTTTCGCAAGAAGATCAAGTTCTTCCTCGATACGATGCTGGGGTTCTCGATCGTGCCCTTGCGTCTGATCTCGTTCACCGGGATGGTCGTCTCCCTCGTCAGTCTGGCGTTTGTCGTGTTCGTGGTCGTGAATGGGCTGCTGGGCCGGTACGACGTACCGGGCTTCGCGACCCTCGCGTCGATCATTTCCTTTCTGCTCGGCCTGGTCATCTGCATGCTCGGCGTAATCGGCGAATACCTCTGGCGCATCTTCGACGAGATCAACCGCCGGCCGGAAGCGGTCATCGAAGACGTGCGATAGCACTTTCAAGGCGTAAGTCCGACGTGTGGGAGCCGAACACGTCGGGCTTACGCCTCGACGCTCGCCTTGTCTTTGGGCGGACCATCTGTCAGGTTCGTTTCTGCCGACGGTGAGAATTACACCGGGTTGGCCGCACTAGTTCGACAGTCTGTTACCAGATCGACTTGGCACGGCACTGCCGCGTGAATTATCGTTACGGGAGGCAGATTCCCACTCCGCGTGCCGGTGCCGACATGAAAGAGCATTACGACCCCTGGTTCGTGCGCCTGCCGGACGGGCGCACGATCAAGGCCAAGAGCACGTCGTCGGTTCGGCATCACGTTGAGTCGGGTCACATTCCGCTCAACAGCATGTTGCGCCGCGACGCGAACGAGGAGTGGGTCGCGCTCGTGTGGGTCGCCGAGTTTGCCGATCTGGTGTCGCCTTCGGCACGGGCGATGGCGCCGCCGAGCCCGCCGGTCGAGACGCCGCCACAGGTGAGTGCCGCGCGTTCCGGAGTGTCGGCCCGGCTCGACCCGATGCGCCTGCAGACCGTCGGCGTCCGCGGACTCATCGATGAACTCATCGCGGCACTCGACAGCACGCTCGCCCGCAGCAAGATGGTGCCGGCTTTCCTGGCCTCGTTACTGATCTTCCTCGCCATGTTCGCAGCCCACGCGATCTTCAAGCTCGTCTTCGTACCCAAAGACAGGCTTCCCGAAGAAGTCAGCGGCAATTGGATCCCCGTCGTGGCGGGCGCCGCCTTTGCCCTCCTTGTGCTCTCCGTGCTCAATGCTTTGCTGACGCGGCTGACGCATATCGAAGTTTCGTCCATGCGGCCCGCTCGGCTGAGTGAAGGGCTGAAGGGGATCGTCGGTTACGCGGTTCCCGTCGTAATTGCGAATGTCCTCGTCGCTGGCGTGGCTCTCGGCTTCGTGTTTCTAATGAACCGTGTTCCCGGGTGGGCCGAGCGCGGCCTCTACGACGCGGGCATGGAAAACGAGACCTTGCGCGAAGTGATCTTCACACCGATCCTGGTCGTCGTGCGATTGCTATCGGTGCTCGCCTGGCTGGTCGTTGGCCTCTGCTGGCTCCTCGGCCCGGCGATCGTCGTCGAGGAATCGTCGTGGGTCGCAGGCATCCGTGAATGGCGGCAACTCATTCGCGAGCATTTTGGCCGCGTGCTGGTTTACGAGGGACTGGCGTTGATGTTGGGTTTGGCCGTC
This sequence comes from Gemmataceae bacterium, assembly GCA_036266155.1. Taxonomy (GTDB): domain Bacteria; phylum Planctomycetota; class Planctomycetia; order Gemmatales; family Gemmataceae; genus SIAJ01. The sequence goes on from DATANR010000170.1 coordinate 6,632, forward strand.
GCGTTGCCGTTGACGGCCGCCGTGTCACTGGCCCTGACCGGCCGGCCGACGGTAATTCCAGAATGGCCGATCAAGGCCGTCTACACGGGGAACTGGATCACCGGCGGCGTGACGGCGGCACTCGAGTCGCTGACGATGGCCCCCTTGCTGGCCGTGATTGCCGTCGCCAACGTGTTCATTTACTTGAACCTGCGCTACGAGCAGGCGCCGGGCAAGTGATCGCGCCGGCTCACTCGCCGTTCTCGTCCTCGCTCGATTCTTCCTGCTCCAACACTTCGAGCCGCAACGGCTGCCAGACGTGCGGCCGATTCAGCGGCTCGATGTGCATCACCTCTTCGCCGCCGTGATAGACGCGGACGGTGCCGGAAGTCTGGCTGACGCACACGGCGATGGCGTTGGTCTTGCGACTAATGGCCGCGGCCGCGAGGTGGCGCGTGCCGAACCCCTTGCTGATGGCTGTCCCCTTCTTTTCCGCGTTCAGCGACAGGCAGGCCGCGTGAGCGATGGCGTCGTTGTCGATCAGGATCGCGCCGTCGAGCTGGGCGAACTCCTTGACCGCCTCGCGGACCTTGCGGTCGTTGAGGTCGCGTTCTTCCTTCGGGTAGCCCTTGAACGGGTTGAAGTTGAGCGAACTGGACATGCTCTGCACGCGGCGTGTGTCGCCGACGACGAGGATGGTGCCCACCGGCTTGCCCTCGCGCCCCTCGCGGCCGATCTCGGTGGCCAGGTTGATAACCAGGCGCAAGGTGTCGAGCGGAATGTTCGTGTCCAACTTGCGCAGGTCCTGAAGGCTGAGCTGCTCGAGGTGCTCGCCCAAATGGATCAAGCTGATCGAGTCGATCGGCTCGGGCAGGTCCTCCGGGTTCGCGATGCCGTTGTACAGGACGACGACATGAGCCCCCGGCTTCAGGTGTCCGGTGTTGACCGCGTTCAAGAGGGCCAGGCTCATGCGTTCGCGCGTTGGCACCGGTCCCGGATCGAGCGCGATGACGTCGAGGTCCGAGTTCTTGCGCAGTTTTTCGGTCAGCTCGCGGCTCTCGGCCGCAATCAGCACGCGGCAGCCCTTGAGATGAGCGTAGACGTCGTCCCAGTCGAGTTCCGTTTCCGTGAGCAAGAGCACGGCGTCGGCCGGCAGCGAGCGGACGACATCGCGCGTGGCATCGAGCAAGGCGGCCGTTTGCTTGGCGAGCGGCATGGGGCGTGGTCTCCGGTGCTGGTTGAGCGAAGTCTAGCTAAAGATCGCCGCGTATCAAACGCGAATCCCGCGGGAAATTGCGATTACCCATAAACGCATTGCGAATTGTTCCCGACCACGGTGTCGAATTGCCGATAAGGAGGTTGATGCTTTGAAAATGCTGAGGGTTCGGCCATGGCGGGCTTGGCGCTGGTGGGTGCGGGGAAATGGGGCGGCAACTGGTTGCGCACACTGGCCGGGATGCCGGAAGTCACCCTGCGCTGGTGTTGCGATCTCAACGAAACACTGCTCGCCAAGGTGGCGCAGAATTTTCCGCGCGTCCCGACGACGACGTCATTCGACGACTTGCTGCGTGACCCGGCGACCGAAGGCATCGTCCTGGCAAGCATCGCGCCGACGCACTTTCCGCTGGCGAAAAAAGCGCTCGAGGCCGGCAAGCACGTTCTCGTCGAAAAGCCGATGACGCTGACGACCACGGACGCGGTGGAACTGAACCGCATCGCCGACTGGGCCGGGCGAACCTTGATGGTCGGGCATTTGATGGAGTACCATCCCGCGCTACCGGCCATTCGCCATTTGATTCAATCCGGCGAGCTGGGTGAAATTCGACGCATCGAATCGCGGCGCACTAACCACGGTACGCTCAGGACCGACGAGAATGTGTGGTGGTCGTTCGCTCCGCACGATATCTCGATGGCCGTCCGGCTCATGGACGATTGGCCGATCGCGGTGCGTTGCGAGGGTCAGTGCATCGTGCAGCCGCGGATCGCCGACGTGGTCGGTGGCACGCTCCGTTTCCCCGGCAACCGCGTCGCCCGCATCGACGTGAGCTGGCACGACACGGCCAAAGTCCGCGAGTTGAAGATTTATGGCACGCGGAAATGGGTCGTCTTCGACGATGCGTTGCCGGCCGATCGCAAAGTGCTGCTCCACGATCGCGGCTTCGACGTGAATTCCATCGCGGCGCCCATGCAACGCATCACCATGCGTCAGGGCGGCGTTGAATCGCTCGTGCTAAGTCAGACGGAGCCGCTCGTCGCCGAGGCCCGCCACTTCGTGGAGTGCATTCGCACAGGGGCGCGGCCCATTTCGGACGGCCTGTCGGGGGCCGCGGTGGTTTCGGTGCTCGAATTCGGACAACGGTCGATGGAGTTGGGCCGGGAAATCGCCATTCCCAATCCGTCGTTGGAGTCGACGCGCCGGCAAGCCGCGTGAATGGGCCACGAGCGGACGGATCATTCGCTCGTGGCCGACAGACTCATGTCAGTTCCGCTGTTCGCCGGCCTCCAGGTCGTCGATCGGCACGGACAGCGGTTCCCAGAACCAGTCGGTCCCGGCGCCGCCGACGAAGCGATCGGCGGTGCCGTCGTCGGTGATCAACAATCGATTCCGGAGGTCGGTATACCCGCCGACAACGGTGGACGCTGGGTTCCAGTCGGTCAGGACTTTTCGGAGCGAGTCGGACCCGGTGTTCCGAACTGCCGCTGAGCCGCCGACCACGATGTCGTTGCCGGCCTGGCCGAAGAGCGAATCCGCGCCCGTCCCGCCGATGACAAAGTCGTCACCGTCGCCGCCGTAGAGGACGTCGACGCCAGCGCCGCCCTGAATGATGTCTTCACCGGCGCCGCCCGCGATGAAGTCGTTGCCGGCCCCGCCGTCGGCGCTGTCGTCGCCATCGCCGAGGTAGATCTCATCGACTTGGCCGCTGCCCGTGACGGTATCATTCCCGGCCCCAGCATCGGTCCACGTCGGCACGGGCAGATCGCTCGAGAAGGTAATCGAATCGTCGCCGCCCTTGCTGTCGACGCGCACACGCGTGACGTTGTTGAACGTCTGGTTAAAGTTCGACCCGTTCAGGGTCGCGACGACCTTGATCTTATTCCCCTGCGTGCTGACGTTCACGGTGTCCGCGGCGTTCGCTCCGGTCACCACCAGTTCGCTCCCAACCATGCGCACGCCAACGGTGGTCGGCAAGCCATTGGAATTGACAGTGATCGTGAATGTCCGCGTCGTGGAGTTGTCGACGCCGCCGTTCGCCGTGCCACCCGTGTCGTGCAGGTAGACGGTCACCGTGGCCGTTCCCGTTGCGCTAGCCTCGGGGATGAATTTCAAAGTTCCCGTGGCCGCATCAATCGCCGGCGGGTCGACGAACAAGTTGGCGTTCGTTGTAGTGACCACAAACGAAAGCCCCTGGCTGACCTCATCCGACGGTCCGCGTGAAATGTTCGTCGCCCAACCGTTGACGGTCGTCGTGCCGCTGCCGGCCGCGACCGTCTGATTGGCGCCGGCCGTGAACGAAGGAGCATCGTTGACCGGTGTCACGGTCACGGCAAGCGTCGTTTGGACGCTGAGCCCGCCCGTGTCCGTCGCCCGAATCGTGAGCGTTGCCGACCCGTTGGCGTTGGCCGCCGGCGTCAACTTGAGAGTGCCGCCAACCACTGTCACGGAGGAGAACAGCGCCGCGTTGGTGTTCCCGATGACCGAGTAGGTCAACCCGTTGGGCCCGTCTTCGATGTCGGCGAAGCTGTTCGTCAGGACCACGCTCGTCTGGGCCGCGTCTTCGAGCAGCGTCACCGGAGCGAGGCCCGTCGTCGTCGGCGCATCGTTGACCGGCGTCACAGTGACCGTGAATTGACGGACCGCAGTCAAGGAACCGTCGCTGACCGTGACCGTGATCGTGGCCGTTCCATTGGCGTTGGCCAATGGAGCGAAGGTCAGCGACCCCGTCGCGTTCGGGCTCGTGTAGCTGACGGTCGGGTTCGGGATCAGATTGGTGATGCTGGACGTCGCTGTAACTGTCAACGACTGCGATTCGTTCGGCCCAGCACTGATGCCGCTCAGGTTGACGGTCTGATTGCCGGCATCCTCCAAGATCGTGAGGTTGTTGAGCGCCGCCAGAGTCGGCGGGTCGTTGACCGAGTTGACCGTGACGTTCACCGTGCCGGTCGCGCTGCCGCCGTGGCCGTCGCTGATCGAATAGGTGAACGAGTCGCTGCCAAAGTAATTTGCCGCGGGCGTGTAGGTGACGCCGCTTGATGTAAACGTCGCCGTCCCGTGGCCGGGTTGCGACACGCCGGTCACGGTGAGCGGATCGTTTTCCACATCCGTATCGTTGGCCAGCACCGCGACGTTCACTGCCGTGTCTTCGTTCGTCGTCGCCGAATCATTAATGGCGGTCGGCGGATCGTTGACCGCGTTCACCGTGATGGCGACTGTCCCAGTCGCGGAGCCACCCTGCCCATCGCTGATGGTGTAGGTGAACGAATCCGACCCGTTGTAATTGGCCGCGGGCGTGTATGTGACGCCGCTTGCCGTGAATGTCACCGCTCCGTGAGCGCCTTGTGTCACCGACGTCACGGTCAACGGATCATTGTCGACGTCGCTGTCATTGTTCAGGACCGCGACGTTTACCGGCGTGTCCTCGTTGGTCGTCGCCGAATCGTTGACCGCGCTCGGCGGATCGTTGACCGCGTTCACCGTGGTGGCCACGGTCCCGGTCGCGGAGCCGCCGTTGCCATCGCTGATCGTGTAGGTGAACGAGTCCGACCCGTTGAAGTTGGCCGCCGGCGTGTAAGTCACGCCACTCGCCGTGAAGGTCACGGCTCCGTGTGCGCCTTGCGTGACCGACACCACGGTGAGCGGATCGTTCTCCACGTCCGTGTCGTTGGTCAGAACCGCGACGCTAACTGCCGTATCCTCGTTCGTCGTCGCCGAATCGTTGAAGGCCGTCGGCGGGTCGTTGACCGCATTTACCGTGATGGCCACGGTCGCGGTTGTGGAGCCGCCGTTGCCATCGCTGATCGTGTAAGTGAACGAATCGAACCCGTTGTAATTGGTCGCCGGCGTGTAGGTGACGCCGCTTGCCGTGAACGTCACCGACCCGTGCGCGCCCTGCGTGACCGAGGTCACGGTCAGCGGATCGTTGTCGATGTCGCTGTCATTGCCGAGAACGGCGACGGCCACGGCCGTGTCTTCATTCGTCGTTGCCGAGTCGTCGAGCGCGGTCGGCGGATCGTTGACCGGCGTCACGGTGACGGTGAACTGGCGCACCGTCGTCAGCGAGCCGTCGCTCACCGTGACGGTGATCGTGGCTGTGCCATTTGCGTTCGCAACCGGCGTGAACGAGAGCGTTCCCGTCGTATTTGGGCTCGTGTAATCGACCGACGGATTCGGAATGATGTTGATGTTGCTGGAAGTAGCGGTCACCGAAAGCGTCTGCGATTCATTCGCCGGACCCGCCGTGATGCCAGCAAGGTTGACGGTCTGGGCCCCGGCGTCTTCCGCGATCGTCAGGTCATTGATCGCGGCCAGTGTCGGCGGGTCATTGACGGCGGTCACATTGAGGGACACCGTTGCCACATTGCTGTCGGCAGCGCCATCGTTTGCCTTGTACGTAAACGAGTCCGGTCCGTTGTAGTCGGCGACAGGCGTGTACGTGAACCCGCCGTCGGTTCCGAGAGTCAACGACCCATGCGCCGGGCCGGACACCAGGACCGCCGTCAGTGCGTTGCCATCCGCATCGGTGTCGTTGGCCAACGTGCCGCCCGGGGCGCGCATTCGCGTGCGGAAGCGGAGGTCGTAGCTGCCGGATGCGCCGACCGGATAGGGCGACCCATTGTCGTACACTCGGCCGCCGGCGTAGTTGGAGCCATTCGGATCGGAAGTGCCTAACAAGTTCAGGTCAACGCCGAACCCGTTGCGGGCGCCGATGACAAAATCCTCGCCGGCCGCCAGCGTGATGTTCGCCGACGAGACGTCGACCGTCACCCAGCTATTGATCATCGACTGCGTGACCGTCACCCGCCTGACGAGGTCGGCCGGATCGGATTGCCACGGGGCGCCCTTGTTGACGTACAAATCGAATGCGCCGGTGCCGCTGTAGACATACAGGTCAACGGACGCCAGCACACCGGCCGCACCGGCCTTCACCCCCTGCTGCCAGTCGCGGGTGGAATTGCCGATGGAGAACAGCGTGCCATTGCCCAAACTTTGCTGGTCGAGGACTGACCCGCCGGCCACCACGGTGAGGGTCGTGTCCTCGGTCGCCGTGTACGCGTCGTCAACCGCGACCGAAGCATCGTTCACCGCGTTGATGTTGAGCGATACTGTCGTTGTGTTGCCCTGGGCCTGGCCATCAGACGGCTTGTAGGTGAACCGGTCGGTGCCGGAGTAGTTTGCCCGCGGCGTGTAGACAAAGCTCCCGTCCGTGTTGAAGTTTAGCGTCCCGTTGATCGGACTCGCCACCAGCACGGCAGTGATCGGGTCGTTCTCCACATCCGTGTCGTTGGCCAGCACGCCGGCTGCCGGGACCGACAGTTGCGTATCTTCCGTGACGGTGTAGGTGTCGCCAAAGCCCACGGGGGCATCGTTCACCGGGTTCACAGTGATCGAGACGAGCGTCGACGCGCCCTGAAGTTGTCCGTCGGTCGGCTTATAGGTGAACGAGTCCGGCCCGTTGTAGTTCTGGGCAGGGACGTAGGTCAACCCGCCAAACGTCTGGGCCGCCGTCAGCGTCCCATGTTGCGGCTGGGTAAAGCTGGCGACGGAAATGGCATTGCCGTCCGGGTCAGTGTCGTTCCCCGTCAGGGCACTCCAGAGGATGATAAGTGTCGTGTCCTCGTTCGTGGTCAGCGCATCGGGGTTGCCCACCGGCGGATCGTTGACCGGGGCGACGGTAATCGTCGCCGTCGCCACCGCGCTTTGAGCCTGGCCATCGGATGCACGGTAGGTGAACGTGTCGGTCCCATTAAAGTTGAGTGCCGGGCTGTAGGTAAAAGTACCGTCGGCGTGGAAGTCGAGCGTTCCGTGTCCCGGATTGGTGATGAGAATCGCCGTCATCGGATCGTTTTCCGGGTCGTAGTCATTGCCGAGCACACCGCTCTGAACGCCGACTGATAGTGGCGTATCCTCCGAAGTGTCGTACGCATTGTTGAAGGCGAGAGGGGCGTCGTTCACCGGGAGCACCGTCACGGTTACCGTGGCCGTATTGCTGTATGCGCGCCCGTCGTAGGCCTTGTAAGTGAAGGTGACGGTGCCATTCCAATTCGTCGCGGGCGTGAAGTAAAACTTGTGGTCGTTTGGGTTGTATTGCACCGAGCCCGCATTGCCCGGCGTGGTAACGAGGACTGCGCTCAGCGGGTCACCGTTCGGGTCCGAGTCGTTCGCGAGCACGTCGATGGCGACCTGCGTGTCTTCGTTCGTGGTCGCCGAATCGTCGACCGCGACCGGCGGATCGTTGGTCCGCAGCACGTTCAGCGTGACAGTCGCCTGCGCCTGATTGCCGCGCCCGTCGTCGGCGGCGTACACGAAGGTATCGGTCCCGTAGAAGGCGGGGTCGGGCGCGTAGCTGAACGAACCGTCCGAATTGAGATTGAGGACGCCGTTGCCCGGACCAGTCACAAGTACCGCAGTCAGCGAATCGCCGTCGGGATCGCTGTCGTTGTAGAGCACGCCCGGGGTGCCGACGGTGAGCGTGATTCCCTGGTCGGTCGTGTAACTGTTGTTCACCGCGACGGGCGGATCTTGAACCGGAGTCACGGTCACCGTCACCGTGGCAACGTTCCCCGACAAGCCGGTCGCAATCTCGGTCGCCTTGTACGTGAACGAGTCGGTCCCATTGAAATTCGCGGCCGGCGTATAGACGACCTGATTCGAACTATTGACGCTCACCGACCCGTGGGCCGGCTGCGAGACGATCGTCGGCTTCAGGGCCGCGCCTTCCACGTCCGTGTCGTTCGCCACGACGTTGAACGTGCCCGCGGTGTCTTCGGCCGTCGTCGCCGAGTCGGCCACGGTCACCGGCGGGTCGTTCACCGCGGTGATCGTGATGTTCACGGTCGCCGTGTTGCTCGTCAGCGTTCCGTCAGACGCCTTGTAGGTGAAGGAATCCGAGCCATTGTAATTCAGGTCCGGCGAGTAACTGAACGTGCCATTGGGATTGAGGCCGAGTTGTCCGTGACTCGGTCCGGAGATAAGGACGACCGTGAGCGGATCGCGATCGGGATCGGAGTCGTTGGCCAGCAAACCCGGCCCGGCGCCGGGGGTGTAGTTGAATCGGATCGAACCACGCAGCGCCGGCGTGGCGCCTTCTGAATGTTGCTCGAAGTCGGCGGCAAATTTGGTAATCGCCCCGTTTGTTCCCGTCTCGATTTGCAGGATGGTGAACTGGCCCGTCAGTGTGTTCGATCCGCGACCACGGCCGGTCACGTCGAGGCCTGGCTTGCCCACGGTGCGGAACGCCGCACGTTCGGCATTCAAATACGTGCCCGGCGTGAGCGGCACGTTGTCGAACGGCGAACGGAACTGCAGCGTCCAGTAATCCGACATGTTGTTCGGGTTCTGGTAGTTGATCGTTAGATACGTGGAACTGCCGGAGGCGGAGAAGTTTCCGGTCGCGGGCGATAAGTTGTAGGTTAGCCCACCGCCAATGTAATCGCCCGCATCGCTGACCATCGACAGCGAAGTGGTCCCGGCGACGGCGGACACCGTGAGCGTCGTGTCCTCGGCGGTGGTGTAGGAGTCGTTCTGCGCGACCGGAGCGTCGTTGACGTTGGCGACGTTAATCGTGACCGTGGCCGAGTTCGTCACGCCGATCCCATCGCGGAGCCGGTAGGTGAATACGTCAGTGCCGAAGAAATTGGCAGACGGCGTGTAAGTGAAGCTGCCATCCGAACTGAAGTTGAGCGTGCCATGCGCCGGGCTGGCGACGACTTCCGCAGGCACATTAATCGGCGCTGTCACGGTATCATTCGCACGCACGCCAAGCGCGGCAGTGACGGCGAGCGGCGTTTCTTCGGTCGCTGAATAGCTGTCGGCCGCGGCTGCGAACGGCTCGTTGTCCAGCACGCTCATGCCGGCGGTCGCACTGATGGTCGAGCCCGCCGATTTGTACCGATCCACGTAGCCGCTGCTGCCGGATGAGCCGTAGTTGTACGCCAGGTAAATGTTGCCGACCGAATCCTCCGCGATCGACTGCGTTGTCGAAGTCGTCCAGGCCGAGTCGGCTCGGTTCTCCAGAACGCCGGCCGAGTTCAGGCGGACAAACCGACCGCGGATGGTACTGTTCGAGAACTGTCCGGCCGTGCCCGCGACCAGGATTCGGCCATCGGTTTGGACGATCACGCGTGTCATGCCGCCGTAGGAAGCGGCGGCCGATTCAGTGACAAGCCCACTGGAGCCGAAGCCGGAATCGGGCGTGCCATCGGTGTTGTAGCGCAGCGCGGCGAAGTCGTAGCTGCCGTTCGATGTGTTACCCAGCGTGGCCGCAACGACGACCTTGCCATCCGACTGCACCGCCACGTCCGTCGCCTGTTCCGAATAACTCGTGCCAAGAACATCGGTCTCGCGGACGCCGCCGGAACCGAAAGATGTGTCGCGCGAGCCGTCCGTGTTGTAGCGAACGACGGCCAGGCGCGACGTCGAGGCGCTACCCTGACCCGTCACGCCAGCGGCGACGATCTTCCCATTGGGCGCAACGGCGACCCCGTACGCGAAGTTCCCGCTCGCCGAGCTGAGGGCCGTCGTCGTCCAGCCGTCGCCGTCGAACGTTGTGTCAAGCGTGCCGTCAGCATTCAGTCGGACAACGGCAAAGCTGCTGCCGATGTTCCCGCTCAAGACGATCTTGCCGTCCGGCTGGATGGCCGCGTCGAGCAGGTTGGTGAATACGCCCGAACCGAAGGTCAGTCGAACGACGCCGCCAACCCCGAACGTCGAACCATCAAGGGTGCCGTTCGTCCGCAACCGAACGATCACCATCTCGCCGGATTGTGTCGACGAAGACGAGCCGTATCCAGCAACGATGATTTTGCCGTCCGGCTGCACCAACACGGCCGCCGGCTGGTCGGAGGGCCCGACCGGATTGAGTTGCACGTAGCCGTTGCTCTGCGGTCCAAAGGTCGTGTCGGGCGTGCCGTTCGCGTTGTAACGGTAGATGCCGAAGTCGGCATTCGAACCAACCGTCCCCACGGTGCCGGCGACGACCATCTTGCCGTCCGGCGTGATCGCCGCCTGACCGCGGACGACCCCGCTGACCCAACCGCTATTGCCCCAACTGGTGTCGTAACTGATAGGCCCGCTCATTCCCGGCATCGTGGCCGAAGCGGTGATCGTCACGGCCTGTGTGCCATCGGTAAATGTGTCGTCGACGGTCGCGATTGCAAAGGTCGCGGACGCCTGTCCGGCTGGGATTGTCACGGTCGCGGGGACAGTCGCTTCCGTGGTGTCGCTGCTCGAAAGGTTGACGGTGAGGGCTTGCGTCAGCGACACTCCATAGCGCGTGACAGTGCCCGTGACGGCGCCCGCGCCCGTTTGCTCCAACACGCTTGTACGATTCAACGTCACATCCAGCGCCGGACCCGGCGGCTCATTGTCGGTGACGTTGACGTTTGCAGTCGCTGTAAGACCCGACGCTGACGCGGTGAGCTGAACCGTTTGGGTGCCATCTGGAATCGTGTCATCGACCGCCGCGATTGCAAATGTGGCGGATGCCTGTCCGGCCGGGATCGTGACCGTTGCCGGCACCGTTGCCTCAGTCGTGTCGTTGCTCGTGAGCGTGACCACGAGTGGCTGACTCGTGGACATGTTGAGTCGGGTTACCGTGCCCGTCGCCGCGCTGGCGCCCGCGGTCTCGCTGACGGTGGCCGGCGAAACGCTGAGCGTGATTGACGGATCGTCATCCGCGACGGCCAGGTTGGCGGTGGCCGTCAACGATTCGCCGGTGGCCATGATGAAGCGGGCGACCCATTCGCGGAGCTGGTAGTTGCCATCCTGCCCGCCGGCGATCGCGACAAGGTTACCATCCGGCTGAAGGTCGATGGCGTCGATTTGCTCGAACGACCCAAGGTTCGGATACTCGGCAGCTACATAGAAGCCGGTGCCGTTGAAACTCGCATCCGCCGCCCCGGCCGCGGTGAAGCGGGCCAGCGCCTGGTTGGTGCCGTTCTGGCTCCGCCACGCATAACCGCCGAGGACCACGCGTCCGTCGGATTGCACCGCGAGGTCATACGCCTTGGCGTCGTCGATCCCCCCGCCAGCCAGGCTGAGAGTGGTCGTCCCGTCACTGGCAAACGAGGAGTCGAGCGTGCCGTCCGTATTGAAGCGCGCCGCCGCGAATTCGCCACCCGATTGGTTGGCGTTGCGCCATACGGTCCCACCGACCACGACCCGTCCGTCGGCCATTACCGCGACGCCCGATAGGTCGGCCTCGGTATAGTTGCCGAAGTCGGACCCGTTCAGCGTGCGGTAACCACCCGTACCGAACATCCCGTCCGGCGTTAGGTCGGGGTTTAGCCGGGCGACCGCGTTGAATCGGCTAATCTGCGCACCGGTGGAGGCATTCTGCACGTCCACCACGCCGGCCAGAACGATCGAGCCGTTCGGACCGATCGCCATGTCGTTCACAGTCGAGTAGACCCGCTCACCTTGTGCGGCCTGGTAAACGGTCACGTTCGCCGATCCGAGAACGGCGCCGCTCGGGCTGATCCGAGTGATCCGAAATTCCGGCGTCGCATACCAGAAGCCCGTGACCAGGATGTTGCCGTTGGTCTCAACCTTCACATCGTAAATGCTGTCGTAGCCTGCGTGCGGAATGACCAGCATGCCGTTGTTGGCGAATGTGTTGTCGATTGTCCCGTCGGAATTGAACCGCGCCACGGCCCAGTCGGTGACGCCATTGGTCGTCGAGTCGCCGGCGACGACTAGCTTGCCGTCGGCCTGGCGCGCGATCGCATAGGGGAGGCCCGGTTCGGTGGCGCCGGGGAAGGCGATGTAGCTCGTGACAATGACGGAGCCGTCCGGGTTGAACAACTGGATCGCCCAGCCATTGAGCCCGTTAGCGCCCGCCGCTGCCGCGATCTTGCCATCCGGCATGACTGCCACGGCACCGGGGTTCAAGGATGATCCGCGGTACAGGGCAGGCGTGTTGATGATGCCGCTGCCGCCAAACGACGCGTCGTAACCGACCGTCAGCGGCCCGGTCACCGCTGTCGCGGTCAACGTGACCGGCTGTGTGCCGTCGACGATGGTGTCGTCAACCGGACTGACGGTGAAGGTCGCCGTCGCCGACCCAGCCGGGATCGTGACGTTGGCCGGGGCCGCGGCCTCGGTCGTATCGCTGTTGGCGATGGCGACGGCCAATGGGTTGGACAGGTCGCCAGTGCGCGTCAGCGTGGCCGTCGTCGACGCGCCGTTCTCGACCAGGCTCGAATTCGCCAGGTCAAGCGTCAGCGTCGCGGGCTGCCTGCGGTCTTCCAACGTTTCGATCGCGAGCTTCCAACCGCGCGATCGGACCTTATGACGACGTGCCGAGAAGGACGGCCAGCGGCGCATGCGAACACTCCTCGAGGGTCAGGAGGGGAGAGTCGGTGCCAGACGATGGTCATTCGACTACCGGTGCGGGCGCATCGGGCAGAGGCGAAATCAGCGACGGTCGAACGGCCGTCCGCACGAACCGCGGCAAGTTTGGTAATGAGCATAACCGGTGTGTCGGCGACGGGCAAGCAGGACACACACAGATTTCATCTGGCGTCCAAACGCGCATTTCCATTCGGTTCCGCTACATCTCCACAACTAAAAGCAAGAGGCCGCCAAGAGCGATTTAGGTCTATGAATTTTGCCGGAACGCAAGTGCTGACGCGGGCAGGGATTCGAAAGAAACAGCTCGGCCGGGGGAACGTATTTCCCCGACCGAGCTGCCGTTATAAACCGGACATCCGTCTATGCTTCCGCCGGGTCCTTGCCGTCGACCCACGGACCGCCGAGCTTGAGATACTCCTGCTGGTCCTTGTTCGGCTGGAGCAGGCTTCCCTTGTCGCCGCCGGTCCAGCCCATGATGTGGTTGGGCCTACCACGTTCCTTGGAGCGACGCTCCCACGCGGCCGCCCAGGACGCGTCGGCCTCGACCGGCTTGCGGGCTTCCTTATCCCAGAACAACGCCTTGCCGAAACGATAACTTTGCACACCCATGTTCACAGTGCTGAACGCGGCGGCGCCGAGTTCCGGCGTGCTGAAAGTGTCTTGATCGCCCGTCGCTACGTGAGCGAGGAAATTCTCCCAAAGCCGGTAGGTTTCCGGATCGCCAAATCCTTCGACAGGCTTTAACCCGCCGAAGACAATCTCACCGTCGTTGGCAAGTGCCCCGGATGGGCCGCGCGGGCCGGATTCGATTTTTTGCGGGACGATCTTGTAGCCAAATTCGCGGGGCGACTTGGCGTCCTTTGGATCGTGAGGATACTTGTCGAACACGAGCGTGGCTGTGTGACCGCGGATGCATTCCTCGATGCGGTGGTCGTTGCACATCGTTGACGACACCAGGAACTGGCAGCCTTCGTCGTAGTCCGCCACGACCGTGGCGACATCCGGGACATCGCGGGTATCGTACTCCATGTAGATGCCGCCGGCCCCAACGACGCGCCGCGGAAAGCGCACGCCCATGGCCGCGATCAAGTGCGTCGTCTGGTGCACGAAGAGGTCGGTGAACATGCCGCCGCCGAATGGCCAGTAGCAGCGCCACTGGGCGAACACGGCACGATCGAACGGCATGTCCTTTGGCAGTGGCCCGAGCTTTTCACCATTCACGTCGAACTTGTAGCCGAGGAACATCTCCCAGTCGACCGTCTTGGGATTCATGTCCTTGGTAATCGTGTAGTAGCGCCACTGGCCGACGTCCGAGTTGCGGAAGTAGCTCGTCTGGCCCATCAGCACTTTGCCGATGTTGCCGGCACGAATGTACTCGTGAGCCAGCCGCCAGGTCGGGTCGGCCATCGATTGCACGCCGACCGTCATCACCTTCTTGGTCTTCTTCCACGTATCAACGACGGCGATCGCTTCGGCGATCGTTCGCGTCATCGGTTTTTCGCAGTAGACCGCCTTGCCGGCCATCATCGCATCGATCGTGATGCGGGCATGCCAGTGGTCCGGCGTGGCAACGACGACAATGTCAACGTCCTTCTGGTCGAGGACGCGGTGATAATCCTTGGAGACGTGATCCTTGTCGTCGGCATTGATGCCGCAACGTTTGGCAGTCGGATAGAGGCCCTGGCCTTTGCCTTTGCCCTTAGTTGGATCGCCATCCCAGACGTCGCAAGCGGCGACGGGAACAACGCCCTTGCCCTCCTCGCGCATCTTGAGGATCACGTCGACGTGTTGCTGACACCGTCCGCCGACGCCGACGAAGCCGACACGCAGATTCTCGTTGGCGCCGTAGACGCGGTCATAGCTGGCGGCCGTGAAAGCCATCGCGGCCCCGGCGGCAACACCGGTCTTGATCGCATCGCGGCGATCGATTGGTTCGGACATGGAGAGGTACTCCGTGATGGGCGGTTATTGGTTGTGGAAATAGTTTAGCGGGCGTCCCGTCGGGACGCCCGCTAAACGACTACTTCTTGCTCTGCTTCAGCAACCACTCGTACAGTTCGTCCGTCGCGTACGCCTTGTCCCACGAATTGTGTCCGACCTTTGGGTATTCGGTGTACTTGGGGTCGCCGCCCGCTTTCTTGATCGCCTCGATCATGTCGCGGCTACCAGAGACGTTGACCGACCCGTCCGCGTCGCCGTGGAACGCCCAGCACGGCAGGTCCTTGATCTTCTCTGCTTGCTTGGGATCGCCGCGCCCGCAGATCGGCACGATCGCGGCCCAACGGTCCGGCGTGGCGACCGCGTGGCTCCAGGTGCCCATGCCGCCCATCGAGAGGCCGGTCAGATAGACACGCTTCTTGTCGACGCTGTACTCCTTCTCCACGTCATCCAGGATCGCGAGCGCCAGCTTGCCGCCTTCGCTGCCGGCGCCCCAGCCGAACTTCGGGGCTTGCGGAATGATCGTGATGAACGGGAACGATTTTTCACGCTTCTTGATCGCCGGCCCGATTCCGACGTTGACCGGCATGTTGCCTTGCTTGGCCCCGTCCTTCGCCTTCGTCTCGCCGGCGCCGTGCAGGAACAGGATCGTCGGTGTCGGCGTGCCCTTCTTGTAGTCGTGCGGCACGAAGAGCACGTACTTGGACTCGACGCCATCGGTCCCCTTGAACGTCTTGTCGATGAAACCGGTGTCGGCGGCCGCGGCCGTGCCCGCGAAAGCGAGAGCGACCGTAAGCAAAAACAGTTTGCGCATAGGAGAGTGATGGGTTAGGGTGATCGGGTGGGGACAAACTATCAGAACGGACGGCCGCGAGCCACGGTTTATTCGCGTCGGTAGATTCCGCGCAGCGAACTCGATACGATGCCCGCGATGGCCGACGCGCCGCCCGATGATGTCACTGCCGAAGCGCCCTCGCTGGCGACCACCGCCCGCTGGATGGTCATCCTCGTCGGCACGCTCTACTTACTCCGTGAACTCGGGCCCATTCTGAAGCCGTTGTTCCTGGCCGTCCTGGTCGGGTATATCGTTCTGCCCGTTCACCTGACGGTCAAAAAATGGGTGCCCGGCCGGCTCTCGTTGGCGGCATCCGGCGTGTTGTCGTTGATGCTAATTCTGTTGGTGACCATCGGCCTGCAGACCACCGTGCGCATCCTCGTCGACGAGATGCCCGAACTAAACTCGGAGGCCCTCCGCCTTCGTCAGGATGCCGAGACATACGCACAAGAACACTATCCGCAAACGAGCGAATCGTTCAGCCACGTGGTCTTTGGGGAGGGTGAGTCGCCGGTCCGCGAATTCTCGAACAAGCTTGTCAACATGGCGGCCGACACTTTGTCCACCGCGGCCGTTGTCGGGCTGTATCTAGTCTTTTTGCTATTGGAGGCCGGCCGTTTTCCCGATCGATTGCGACGTGCGTTCTCGGAGCAACGGGCCGAACGGATCATGTTGACGATCGACGGCGTCAATCGCGGCATCGCCGGCTACTTGGGGGCCAAGGTCAAGGCGAGCGTCGTCTTGGCTGTTCCCGTCTTCGTTGTCTTGTTCGTGTTCAGCACGCCGCTGGCAATTCTGTGGGCGGTCGTCACGTTTTTTTGCAATTTCATCCCTTATCTGGGATCGCTCGTCGGTTTTGGTTTGCCGACCCTGTTCGTCCTCGTCAAGTTTGGCTTCGGATGGGAATGGATCACGATCGCCATCTTGCTGCTTGTGATCCACACGGCATCAGCCTCAATCATTGAGCCGCGGATCATTGGCAAGGCCGTTGGCCTGAGCCCCGTCGTGATCCTGTTCGCGCTCGCTTTCTGGGGCTACTGCTGGGGCCTGACCGGCATGTTGCTCGCGGTGCCGCTGACCGTGATGCTCAAGATCGGCGCCGAGCATTTGGACGCAACCCGGCCGATCGCCAAGCTCGTTTGCGACGAATAGGCACATCTGTTTTGTCAATAGCCACTTACATCCAAGTGGCCCGGACTGGCTCCGGCACTGTCGCATCGTGCTGGTCCGACATGCTTTCCAAGTCTATTCAGGTGGTTGTGGCTCGGGAACTTGGCGACCTTCCTTTTCAAAAAAGTGCGTTTTCCGCGGGTTTTTGGGTAAGGTCGCCAAGATCGCCACCGTTTTGCCACACCCCCCTATTCGTTGCGTTTCGTTGCATGCGACGGTACTTTGGCTCCTCTACCACCGGGATTTCCCTCTCTGGTTGTCCGATTGTTAAAATCTCTGTATCGGGCCGACGAATCACGCTTTGTTCCCGCGTTTGCCGATTGTTCGAGGGCGGATCATGAAGTTCACCTACCGATGGGGCCAGCGCCCGCTCGAAGGCTTCACCATCAAGCGCGGACTCGGCCAGGGCGGCTTCGGCGAGGTTTACTTTGCCGTCTCCGACGGCGGCAAGGAAGTCGCGCTCAAATTGCTCATGCGCGGTCGCACCGAAACCGAACTGCGCGGCATCAGCAACTGCCTCAACTTCAAGCATCCAAATCTGGTTCACCTGTACGACCTGAAGACCGACGAGCGCGGCGACCACTGGCTGGTGATGGAGTACGTTCACGGTGAGCCGCTCAACACGGTCCTCAACCGCAACCCCAAAGGGCTGCCGGCCGACCAGGCGCGCGACTGGTTCCTGCAAGTCGCACGGGCCGTCAGCTACCTGCACGATCACGCGGTCATTCACCGCGACATCAAGCCGGGCAACGTATTCGTCGAGCACGGCGTCATGAAGCTCGGCGATTACGGGTTGTCCAAGACGGTCAGCTCCACATCGCTGACGCAGTCGGCGAACGTCGGGACCGTGTACTACATGGCCCCGGAAGTCGGCCGCGGAGCATGCACCAAGCAGGTCGATGTCTATGCCTGCGGCGTCATGTTCTACGAGATGCTCACCGGCGAGGTGCCGTTCCGCGGCGAAAGCTGGGCCGAGGTTGCTCTACGGCACCAAACCGACACGCCGGAGCTGACGCGCATTCCGCCGGACTTTCTCGCCATCATTGAAAAAGCTCTGCACAAACGGCCGGAACAGCGGTATGCGGACCTGGACGAGATGATCCGGGCCGTCGAGGCCGTCAGCGGGATCGGCGTGCCGGTCCGTCGAGAGGAACCACAATTGATCGCCACCGAGACCAAGACCGAACGCCGAACGCCCGCGGTGCCGCCGCCGCTGCCCAAACGCAACCCGCCCGCGGTTCCCCGCAATGGATCGTCGGCCCTGTTGGCCGCCGTGCCGTCCCTCAAGGAACGCCTCGGGGAATTAAGCGCGTCCGTCGCGACGGCTCCTTTGGCAGCGGTCCCCGTGGTCGGCGCCTGGGCATTGTTTCAGGCGCTTTTCATGTCCCGAGTCGACTGGCTCGGCCTCATGCCGATGTTCGCGATCACAGTCTTGCTCAGCTGGGCCGTCATGATCCCGTGCAAGGTCAGCGAACGGAAGAAGCGCCGCAGCGCCTGGTCGCGGATGGCGCTCGGCGCCGTCGTCGGGCTCGCGGCCTTCTGGTTGACGGGCTGGACGTTGCCACATGGTATTGCCGAT
>DATANR010000171.1:0-2488 GCA_036266155.1 Gemmataceae bacterium
GGCGCACGCGGCGGCAGCGGCAGGAGCGAGATGTTTTTGGGAGCCTTGAGGTCTTTGGCGCCGTGCCATCCAGCTTGATCGAGAATGAGAACGGCGTGTGCGCCGGGGGTGACTTTCGTTGCGATTTCGTCGAGATGGAGCTGCATGGCCTCGGTGTTGCAAGCGGGCAGCACGAGGGCAGCGCCGGCTCCGCGCTCGGGGCATACCGCGCCGAACAGGTAGGTTGATTGGGTGCGTTGATCGTGGATGGCCCGGGGACGCGAGCCTTTTCTGGCCCAGCGATAGGTGAGTTTGTTCTTCTGACCGACACGCATCTCATCCTGGAACCAAATCTCTACTGGCGTGCCAGGCGGGAGTGTCGCGCGGATTTCCGCCACGCGTAGGGCAAAGTTTATGGAATGGCCCGCCCCTCCCTCCCGGCGAGATAGTCTTGCCGGAGAATCAAACGGAGGAGCGGATGATGAAGATTGCAGTGCTTGGCATCGACCTCGGCAAAAATGTATGCAGTGTTGTTGGTCTGGACTCATCCGGTGCTGTGGTCCTACGTCGGCGGGTCCGGAGGGATACGCTCATCGACCTGGTCGCAAAACTGCCGAGTTGCATTGTCGGCATGGAGGCATGTTGCGGCGCCCATCATCTTGGTCGCCTGTTCGCAGCTCAGGGACACGACGTTCGGCTGATGTCACCGGAGTATGTCCGTCCTTACGTCAAGGCACAGAAGAACGACGATCGTGACGCGGAGGGGATCGCCGAAGCGGCCACGCGCCCAACAATGCGTTTCGTCGAGATGAAGACAGAAGACCAACTCGATATGCAGACACTCCACCGATCGAGAGAACGGCTGGTCGGTGAACGAACGGCCCTGATCAATCAGTTGCGCGCAATCCTGCTGGACCGCGGCATTGTCGTTCCACAGGGCAAGCGCAAGCTCGAGCAATACTTGGTCATCTTGATGAACGAGCATAATGGAGAGGGGCTAAGCGCGCGGATGCGCATGCTAGTTGCCGACATTCGCGCCCAATGGCAAGAACTTGATCGGCGAATCGGAGAATTTGATGCCGAGTTCGTACGCTGGGCGAAAGAGAACGAAGATGCTCGGCGGCTGGTAACGATTCCTGGTGTCGGCGTGACGACTTCGACGGCTCTGATTGCAGCCGTTGGCAAGGCCGAGACTTTCGAACATGGTCGCGATCTTGCGGCATGGCTGGGCTTGGTTCCGCGGCAGTCGACGACCGGCGGCAAGCCTCGACTCATGGGGATCAGCAAGCGAGGAAACAAGTACCTGCGCAAGTTGCTGATCCATGGAGCACGAGCGGCACTGCCCTATGTTGCGGAAAAGGACACCGCACTTGGCCGATGGGCGAAGAGTCTGCTCAGCCGTGTCCATCAGAATGTCGCGGTCGTAGCGTTTGCCAATAAGCTAGCGCGCATCTGCTGGGCCGTACTGCGAAGCGGCCAAAGGTTTGCCGCCCAGGAAGCGCCCCTGGTGGTTTAATCATCGGCTGGGCCGCGCACATGAGGCGTTGAAGAGCTGACGATGTTTGCGAGCGGTGGAAGCGAGATGGCCTGACAGTCGAACGGCGTTCTGGAAACCTGGTTTAAAAAACGGCGCTCGACGCCGAGAAGTTTATGAGGACCGGGACGCGCGTATCTCCATCTTGGCCGGGGCTTGGGCCCGAGGCCGGATACGTTGAAGCAGACCGATCACGGCGTACTCGACGAAATCACTTGCAGACGGGGCGGGCCATACGTTTTTTGAACGCCGCCATGGCGTCTGCGTCCTGCTTGTAGGCCTTCGGCCGGGCACTCACATGCGAGAAGCCCAGGTCCTTCAAGGCGCGATAGATGGTGTCGTCCGACACCGAGAGCCCGAACTCCTCATGTAGCCGCATGATCAGATCGCTGGCCCGCCAGCGCACCACGCCGTGGACCGCAGGGATCGGGCCCTCGTCCACGATCCGGCGGAGAAAGGCTTTGTGCATGTCGTGGAGCTTGGGCGGCGCGCCAGGCGAAGGAATGTTGATGAGACCGTCCGGCCCTTGCTCGTTGAACCGGATTACCCAGTCACGCAATGTCTGGCGATCCATCCCGCCGAGCTTCGCTGCTTCTTCACGCGAAACCCCGTCCAGCACCGCCGCAAGCGCCAGAAGCCTTCGCGCTTGCGCCCCATCCTTCGCGCACTTCGCAAACCGCCGAACCTTACTGGCCGTGTAGTCCGTCCTAATCGGCACCGCTTGGCCCATGGCAAACACCCCTCGTTTGCCAACTTGAATCATGTCACCGGCGATTCGGGAATCCCCCGAGAGTCACCCAATCGGAGGGTTGGTATTAATCCCCTCGCCCTTGAGCCGCGCGATCTCGAGCTGCTCAGGCTGCGAACGCTTCTTCATCGCTCCCTTACGGGCCTTGTCCCCGACCGGCTTGTTTGTCGCCATTGCGTGCTCTCGCGGGACCCGGCTTTAACGAGCCACCTTGGCCAAAGGGCGCA
>DATANR010000172.1:0-5621 GCA_036266155.1 Gemmataceae bacterium
TCGGCTCCCGACTGGGGGCTTCGGCTTCCTTCAGATTCCGCCTCGCGACGGACACCCTTGCCTCGCCTTGCGGTTCCGCTCACCACGGCCCGCGGAGGACTTCCACCTCCTCAACCACAACATGCCTGGCACACAACGAAACGTGCGACCCGTTGGGTCGCACGCTAAACGTTGAACTGGGTTTCTGAACTTAATCTCCCCGCAACTTTAACCCGAGCGCCGTCAACTTTTCTTTCACCTCGTTCAGCGACGTGACGCCAAAATTCTTGGCCTCCATCAACTCGTCGCCGGTGCGCGACACGAGTTCGCCGATGGTGTTGAGGTTGAGCCGATTCATGCACTTGCGGGCGCGGACCGACAGGTTCAATTCCGAGACTGGGCGATTCAGGATTGCCTGCTCTTCCGGCGTCAGTGTCGTCGGCGGACGATAACGCTGTTCCGTGTACGCCGCCCCTTGTTCGAGCGACTGACCGACGCGCAAGCCCTTGGCGCTCATGATCGCCCGAATCTCTTCGAGCGACGTCTCGCCAAAATTCTTGCTTGCGAGCAGGCTCTGCTCATTGATGCGAGTCAGGTCGCCGAGCGTGCGAATGCCCATCTTCTTCAGGCAATTGCGGCTGCGCACGGACAACTCGAAATCGGTGACCGGCACCTCCATCACCTGACGGAAAGCCTGGTTCGTCTGTTCCTCATCCGGGTTGTAGTACTGCGTGATCGACGCCTGAGCGTCCTTCAAGAACAGGCGAGCGCGATCGTCGTTCGGATCGGCCTTCAGCAGCTTGGCGTAGCAATCGGCGGCCTTGTCGTATTTGTCGTTGTCTTCGTAAAGGACGCCAAGATTGTTCAGTACGCCCTTGTTGACGGGCGGATACTTGAGGCAGCGCTCGTAGTATCCGATCGCCTCGTCGTCGTTGCCGGCGAGGTCGTTCAGATAGCCGAGTTGAAATAGGGCCCCCGTGTGGCCGGGCTCCAGTTCCACGGCCTTTTCAAGCGCCTGAATGGAACGCACCTTGTCGCCCTCGGCTTGGGCGACACCGGCGAGTTGGTAGTGGAACTCCGCGCTGTACTTGCTCAGCTCTTCGAGCTTGCCGAGAATGTTGACCGCTTCTTTCAATTCACCCTTGGTGCGGTGGATGCCAGCCCGCTGAAGTTGAACCTGTGGAGCGGAGTACCCGGACTTCTCGGCCTTATCGAAGGCCCGGAGCGCCTCGTCGTAGTGATGCCGGTTGACGAGGGCTTTGCCCAGGTAAAAGAACCCGAGCGGCGCTTCGACTTCCTTCAGATGACCGACGGCATCGGCCATGTGGCCGAGGAAGTAGTTGGTGATGCCGAGCTTGAGATGGAGCTTCTTGGCCAACGTCGGCGGCGCGTTCTCGAGCCGCTTGCGCAGACTATCGTTGACGTCCTTCAAGGCTTTGAACTGTGTGCCACCCTGAGACAGCCCCTCGCGGAGCTTTTGGATGGTCCCGGCGTCGCAGTCCTCGCGCTCGACCAGGAGCGCTTTTAGATCAATCACCTGATCCACGGATGATCCCCGAGTTATCGATGAAATGTTCGTGAATGGTTAAGAATAGGGATTTGTCCGGGCAATCGGCAAGCCATCTGCGATAAGGACCGGCCCGCGGTTGGCCAATGGCTGGAGATTTATGCGCAAGCGCTTTGCCCGCAAGGAGAGGGGATGGGCCGTGCAGTCCCGTTGTGTGCGGTCGCGTCTCATCATAAGATCGCGGAATGAGGAGGCTCTCATGCCGCTCCGCGATCACTTTCGCTCGCCTGTGAATGATACGCATTCTTGGGACGAAGTTCATGGCGGTTGGCCAATGGAAATCGTCAGAGACTTGACGCACATCCTTCCGGCCGGATACCGGGCTGCACCCAAGGTGCACCTCGGGTCGCCATTTGAAGTAGATGTAAGCACCTACGATTTGGAGTCTCGTGACCCGGATGCTCCGGAATCGAGTCCAGGTGGGACTGCAACGAGTGTGGTTCTCGCTCCCACTTTCACGTTGGAAGCCGAAGTGGGCGACCAGGACGAATACGAGGTCCGCATCTACGACACGGAACGTGGCCGGCAACTCGTCGCGGCGATCGAGATTGTCAGCCCGTCGAACAAGGACCGCCCCGAAGCCCGCGAGCTATTCATGGGCAAGGTGGGAGCGCTCTTGCAGCAGGATGTGTGCGTGTCGATTGTCGATCTCGTCACCGTTCGTCGCGCGAACATTTACGCCGAACTGTTGAACCTCTTCGGAGGAATCGACCCGCAACTCGCGCCGACTCCGCCCTGCATTTACGCCGTCACCGTTCGTGGCCGTCGATCACCGAAGGGCCGACTGCGCCTCGACGCCTGGTTTTATCCAATGACCATCGGCGAATCGTTACCGACGTTGCCCATCTGGCTCAACGCCGATCTTCGCGTAATGCTTCCGTTGGAGACCAGCTATCAAGAGACATGCCGTGTGCTGCGGATTCGGTGATAGACACGTCCCATCAAGCTGAATCGAAGCGCAAAAAAGCCGCGCGGCCCCAGCCTCCCGAGTCCTTCGGAAGAGGCACAAAGCCGCGCGGCAGGATCACTACGGAGCGCCTGCAATCGCTTACAGGTCGTCCCGCTTGGCGTCAGCCAGCGTCCGAACCCGTTCGGCCAGCAAGGCCACGTCGAACGGCTTCTTGAACACCTCGCTGAAACCGTATTCGGTCAGCTTTTCCGGGGCAGCTTCGTCTTCGCTCGCCAGCCCGACGATCAGGGTCGTCTCGTAGGCCGCGTTCTTGCGGAGATTTGAAGTGATCTGGATGGCCTCGGAGCGGCCAAGCGCCAGATCGATGACAATCGTGTCCGGGTGGAAGGACTCGGCCATGATGCCGGCCTCGAACCCGCTCTGCGCGATCTCGTACTTGAAGTCTTCGTCTTCGGGGAGGATTTCCCGGAGACGTTCGATGAAGAGCTTCTCGGCCCCGATCACGAGGACCTTGTGCCACTCTTCTTCTTCCAACTCGCCCAGCGGCATACCGTGTTCTTTGAGGAACCGGATAAGCTGCTCGCGGGGGATGCGCCGATCCTGGCTACCGGGGATGCGGTAACCACGGAGACGGCCGCTATCGAACCACTTGGACACGGTCCGGGGCGCGACTTTACAGATCTTCGCGACCTGGCCCGTCGTGAACACCTTTTTCATTGGCAGGCACTCCAGATTTCGCTCACGCCTCGCCGTCGCGCCGAACCTCCGCCGGAAGGTCCGCGCCACTGGGGGGCCGCCTGGGGCAGTCGTCGCGGGGCCACTGACCGCGACGGTTGCCGGGGGCCCCGCAATGCGGGGCAGGTCTACACCGGGACTCGTTCGGGCCACACAGGTCGGGGGACCTGGATGACGGGGGGTCGAACGGCCCCACAATTCACATTGATTCCGACACACCAGTTCATCGGACGACATGCCTTTCCCGGATCAGTCAATTAAGACAACTTGGGAGGCTGAGTCGGACAACGCCCGTTAGGTCGGTTTCACGGGGCCTTCGCGAGCCAGGCCGGGTGCCTTCCATGACACCCCAGGCCCGACCGCGTCAGCCAACAGTAACGTCGTACCCGGAGCCGTCGGTCCTTGACGGAGGGCCGGAGGAAGTGTTGCCAACCGCGTGGCCGGTTGGCCTGTCAGTTGGCTTGCGAAAACTTTGCCGCAACTGACGCTCGCCCGGATTCTACGGGTCACGGGGCCAGGAAATGCTCGTGAAAATCCGAAGAATCCGCACGATTTCGCATCTGGCGCGGAAGCCCGGCAAGCGCGGAAAGCCGGGCAAGAAAAAGGATCGACGGTTGTTGATATGTGGAAGTGCCGCAGCTTCGCATTTTACCCAAAAGCCCACGGACGTGCGTCCGTGGGCTTTCGATTTAGAGCGCTTTACGAAAAACGATTTGATCGTCGCCCGCGGCATAAAAGTCGCGCAGGCGTGCTTCCTGGTCGTAACCCTGTTTCAGGTAAAATCTGCGGGTCAGGTCGGAGTGCGGCAGGCTGGAGGTCTGGAGAAAGATCACTCGCGCGCCGAGCGTCTTGGCATCTTCCTCGGCCCAGCGAATTAACTTGCCGCCGATCCCCTTGCCCTGCGTGTTCGGTCGGACAACGATCCACCAGAGCGTCCACGTCCCCTCGGTCATCGGCTCGGCCGAGTGGTATTCGAAGCCAAGTCGCTCGCCGTCCTCTTCGAGCACATAGCAGCGATGTCCCTGGTCAGCGCCGTGGCTGTGGAAGTCGTCGAGCACTTCCTTGAGCGTGTCTACTTCGAAAGGCTTGAACACTCCTGTGGCCGCGGCCATTTCTAGAAGGGCCGGTGTATCGGCCGGCGTCGCGGGACGAATCATGCGGTTGCTCCGAAAGCGGAACAGGGTGTACAAACAACTTACCGCAATTCTCGTGAGTGTCCGCGATGAAAACGATCATCGAGCCGTTCCGCATCAAGATGGTCGAGCCGATCCGAATGACCACGCCCGAGGAACGCGATCAACTGTTGCGCGCAGCACATTTCAATCCGTTCCTGATCCCGGCCGATGCGGTCCTCGTGGATTTGCTCACCGACAGCGGCACGTCGGCCATGTCGAGCGAGCAATGGGCCGGCATGTTGCGCGGCGACGAGTCGTATGCGGGCGCCAAGAGTTGGTTCCACTTCGAAACGGTGATGAAAGAACTCACCGGCATGCCGCACGTGCTGCCGACGCATCAGGGCCGGGCGAGCGAACGCATCTTGTTCGAGTTGGTCGGCGGGCCGGGGAAGTTTGTGCCGAACAACACGCACTTCGACACCACGCGGGCGAACGTCGAGCATTCCGGAGCGACGGCGGTTGACCTCGTGATCGCGGAGGGCAAGCAGCCGCAGAATCGTCACCGGTTCAAAGGCAATATGGACGTTGCGGGCCTGAATGACCTTATTGCCCGCGTCGGTGCCGAACACATCCCGCTCTGCATGGTCACCGTGACGAACAACAGCGGCGGCGGCCAACCGGTGAGCCTGGCTAACTTGCGCGAAGTGCGAAGCGTCTGTGACGCGCACGGCATCCCGCTGTTCCTCGACGCCTGCCGGTTCGCTGAGAACGCTTACCTGATCAAGATGCGCGAGCCGGGCCAGGGCAATCGCTCCGTGCCAGCGATCGTTCGCGAAATGTTCGACCTTGCTGATGGCGCGACGATCAGTGCCAAGAAGGACGGCCTTGTCAACATCGGCGGCGTGCTGTTGATGCGCGACGATCGGCTGGCGGAGCGGGCGAACAATTTGCTCATCCTGACAGAAGGGTTCGTCACCTACGGCGGTCTCGCCGGCCGCGATCTGGAAGCGATGGCCCAGGGCTTCCGCGAAGTGTTGCACGAAGACTACTTGGAGTACCGCATCCGCAGTGTCGCATATCTTGGTGACGGTCTGCAAGAAGCCGGAGTGCCGATCATCGAGCCGCCGGGCGGACACGCAATCTATATTGATGCCGGCTCGTTTCTACCGCACATCCCGTCGGAACAATTCCCCGGCCAGGCCCTGCTGTGTGCGCTTTACCGTCATGCCGGCATCCGGGCCGTGGAGATCGGCAGCGTCATGTTCGGGCGCAACGACGCAGCGACGGGCAAAGCGATCCGCCCGCCGATGGAACT
>DATANR010000173.1:0-19891 GCA_036266155.1 Gemmataceae bacterium
TATTTGATCGCGCTCGCTCGCCTGCAGATGGCCGCACGCCCCTGGCTGGCTGCCAAGCTGGATGCGAGTGATGCCGTGCAACAAACGATGCTGCGCGCTCATCAATCTCGGGCCCAGTTTCATGGAACGACCCCGGAAGAACTCGTCGGTTGGTTAAGGCAAATCCTGACACGGACACTGGCCAACGAACTGCGTGCGTATGGGCAGGACAAGCGCGACGTCGGCATGGAGCGATCGCTGGAGGACGACCTCAGCGCCAGTTGTGCGCGGCTCGATGCCTGGCTCGCTACCGAGCAGACGAGTCCAAGTCAGGCGGCTGAAGCATGGGAACGAGGTAGCGCGATGGCGGCTGCCGTCGCCGCCTTGCCGGACGATCAGCGTCGGGCCATCCTCATGAAGCACTGCCAGGGGCTGAGTCTGGTCCAGATCGCCGAACAATTGAACCGATCCACCGCGTCCGTCGCCGGGCTCCTGCGCCGGGGGCTCAAGGAGTTGCGTGAACGTCTCGATGGGAGGCGGTCATGACCGGCGACAACCCGCTCGATCGCATCATCGCTGAGTACCTCGGCGCTATGGAAGCGGGCAAGAATCCGGTGCCCGTCGAGTGGATCAAGCGCCACCCCGAGCACGCCAACGAACTGACCGACTTCTTCACCGACCTCGGCCGCTTCGGTTCCTTTCTGGGTCTCGAGGCCGCGGCCGATCTGGATGCGACGACGCTATTCGGGTCACCCGACGACGCCCCAGCCACGTCGATCAATCGCTTTGGCGAGTACGAGTTGCTCAGCGAAGTTGGCCGTGGGGCGATGGGCATCGTCTACAAGGCCCGGCCGATCGGCAGCAATCTCGTCGTCGCGTTGAAACAGTTGCCCGTCGGCCATCTTGCGGGCGCCGATGCGATCTCGCGCTTTCGGCATGAAGTTGAAAACGCCTCCGGCCTGAGCCATCCGAACATTGTGCCGGTGTACCATGTCGGCGAACAAGATGGGCGACCGTTCTATACGATGGCGCTGATTCAAGGCGGGAGCCTCGACGCCCTGATTTCGCGCTATCGCAAGAACCCACGTGCGGCAGCAACGCTCGTCGCCAAGGTGGCTCGCGCCGTCCACTATGCCCATCAGCGGCGCTTGCTGCACCGCGACCTGAAGCCCGGCAACATTCTCATCGACGAATCTGGCGAGCCGCACGTCGCGGACTTCGGCTTGTCGACGCGGCTCGACGCGGCCGGAGCCGCGGCCGGCGGACCGCTCGCCGGTTCCGTTCCCTGGATGGCGCCGGAAGCAATTCGCGGCGCGGCGTTGACTACTGCCATCGACGTCTGGGCGCTCGGCGTCATCCTCTATGAAGCCCTCACCGGCTTCCGGCCATTCGGTGGAACGGACCGCAGCCAGGTCTGTGCGGCGATCCAGTCGACCGATCCACTGCCACCTCGCTCGACCAATGCACAACTCAGTCGCGATCTCGACGCGATTTGCATGAAGGCGTTGGCGAAAGATCCAGATCGGCGCTATGAATCGGCCAGCGCTCTTGCCCTGGACCTGGAACGCTGGCTCGCGGACGAACCCGTTCGAGCGCGGCGATCGGGACCGTTCGAACGCCTGCTCAAGTGGTCGCGCCGGCATCCGACGACGGCCGCGGCCGCGGGGTTCTTTGCCGTTCTCGTCGTGGCCGGTTTGGCCGCGGCTTTTCGCATGGCCCACGATCAGGAAGCCCGCCTCCGGTCCGAGGTTTGTCGCGGCAACGAATTCGCCGCCCGGCACGTCGCCAGCACGTTGATGGGTCGTCTACGTGAATTTGGTGATGCCGTCGAAAGCGCGGCCGACGAACCGTCGTTGAATAATGCCTGTGCGCATTCCGACTGGGCCGCCGTCGAGCGCTTGCTCCGCGCCCGCCTTAGCGAGCGAACCTTTGGCAAGGACGCGACGACGTTCGCCACTGTTTTTGTTGTGGACCCGGACGGCGTCATCGTGGCCGAATGGCCGCAACGCCACAAGGTGGTTGGCGTCAATGTCAGCGATCGCGATTACGTGCGCGGCGCCGTCGAACGGGTCAAAGGCGTTGGGTCGGAGCGGATTCACTTTTCCCGCGTGTTCACATCGAAGAACGACGGGCTCGACAAGCTGGCGGTTTCCATGGGCTTCCACGTCGCGCCGGGCGGCAAAGCCTGGGTCCTCGGCGCCACGATTCCGACGGACGCGGACCTCGGTCTCGGCGGCTTGCACGACGAACGGCGTAAGGCGGTTCTCCTCGCGCCGCGTGACCCAGGCCCGAACATGAAGCCGACGGAGTACGTGGTTCTCGTTCACCCGGGCTACGCGGCCCGCGAACCATCGGTCGCGTTGCCGATCCGTGCCAACCTCGCGGCCGACGATGACTACGCGGATCCCGTGGCAGCCCACCATCCCGAGTTTGAAGGCCGCTGGCTTGCGGGATTCGCGGCGGTGCCTGACACCGAGTTGGTCGTCCTCGTGCAGCAACCCTATCGCGAGGCGGTGGCCCCGTATCGCGCGTTTTTCCGGCGCTTCCTCGAATGGTTAGTGGGCGCCGCCGTGGGGGCTGCTGTCCTTGTTACCCTGCTCTGGTGGCTGCGGGTTCGCCGCCGCGCGGCTTTGCAATGAATTTGCCAACCTCAAACTCATCTCGTTGCGAATCGAAGGGAGAGATTGCCATCAAAGATTGCCAACTCCCTCCCACCTGTTGGCAATCTCTGGTCGCGAATTTTGACGTATCTGTTTGACAGAGAATAACATGTGCGCAGATTCGAAGAGCCAAAATTCTAGCGCAAGGAACCCCGTGAATTGGCGTCGCGCGTACGGTTTTTGCGCTCGGGGAGTGTTCAATTCGTTGGCTTTGCAACGCATTTCCGGAAAACGGTTTAATGCGTTGCATCGCGTCTAATTCGTTGCAGACCTATGGGCGGCGAAAGGAGATAAGCTCAGTGAGGAACAATCCGAATCCGATCAGGAACGGCAAGACGACGGCAGCCAAGAAAACGAAATGGGCTTTCCAAAGCCAAGGCTCAAGGGGGTCCGTCTTGTCTGAGGGTTGGTGCGATTGATCCATCGCAACAGTATGACCGGTTGGGCGACCGGTCGCAACTTCAAACCGCGACAGCGTGAATCTGCTCATCCTTCCAGAATATCGGAGCGATCCCCAACTTCTCTTGCTCGTGGATCAGACAGCAAAGGTTGTGCGCCAGAATCTTACAGAGGACTTCGTTCTTCATCGCGGCGTCCGTCTTGGATCGCACCGAATCGCCAAACACCCGCTTGATTGCCGAAAAACTGGACTCCACGTTGGACCGCTTATGGTAATGGGCGGTGTACTCTTCCTTCTGGAATTGGAAGTAGTGGAACATCTTTTCAAACAGGCCCCCGACTCCGCCTCTGGTGTTCGCCTTGAACGCGAGGTAGCCGGTCCCTCCAACGTCGGCGACCGCTTCAAAGTTCTCGTTGCTCGTGTATGCCTTGTCGCCGGACACTTCATTGACTGTGAACCGCTTGGCGGTTTCTTGCACCAACGGCTTGAACTGCGGCGCGTCGCCGGTGTGCTGTTCAAGAATCCGCACGGCGGTTACGACATTTGTTTTCACGCCAACGGCGCAGTGGACCTTGACCCACTGGCACGTCCGCTTCGTGACGCCGTACTTTTCATCGAACCACCGCTCAAACTTGCTGTTCGAGAACCCCGACGAATCGACGGCGAATTCGGTTTCCACGCTGGCGAGCGGGGCGGCGCTCCGGGCAATCAACTCCATCAGGATCGGCGTGAAGGCTTCGTTCTCGTGGAACGACGTTACCTTCATGCCGGGGATCGGTCGCGACGTATGGCCGCGCTCGTGCGCTTCGTGTAAGTCCGTTTCAAACCGGCGAGCGGAGAAGCCGACGTAAACCTTGAACACCATCGCGAACAACGAATCGCGGTAGGTATGCGGCTTCGGGCCGCGTTGCGGCGGCAACTCCGGTTCGGTAACCGTCCGGCAGAGTTCTTGCGAGAGAACCTGGAACCGGCGCTTTTCCGTCGCCTGCGCGACATTGTAAGCGGGCCAGTCTTGCTTATAGACCTTCTTTTCCGTGAAGGTGACGGACTTCGTTTCGATGACCGTGCCATCGGGCTTCGTCTCTCGCTTCATCGTGAATTCGACCGCGTAAACATGCTTGCACTTGAAGCCTGTTTCCTGATGGTCGGGACAAGTGCAAGTTCCGGCCATCGGGTTGACCCGGTACAGGCGATCTCCGCCTGACTGGGAAGGAACAACCCATTGGCCGTCGTTGTCGTTCTTTAGCTTGCACAACGCCGCGATAATCAGGCCGCGTTCTTCACGAGCGTTCATCGAGATGACCCTTATGTGCTGGGTTTCCTTGTCTCCTTTAATGTACAGACAATAACCGTACATGCAAGAGGAATCTATTGCTTTTTCTGGATTTTGTCTGTACATTTAATTCCATGAAAGCGCCAAGTAAGAAACGACTCGGAAGGCCGCCAAAGGGTTCGGACAAGATCAAGGGCATTCGATTCGACATGCGAATCGAAGAGGTCGAGAAGATCGCTTTCCGAGATGCGGCGAACCTCGCCGGTTTGGATTTGTCCGCATGGGTGCGCGAACGACTTCGCGCGGTCGCTCGTCAGGAACTGGAAGACGCTGGCCGTCCTGTCGCGTTTCTAGAGAATGGGACCGTCCCCATCAGGACCGGAAATCGTGGCTAAAATAAAAAAGTCAGTGAAAGGCAAGACGCCGCCGGAAAGCGGCAAGTTGCCAACTTGCGTAGCGTTTCTTTTATGCGAGAGAGTCATCATAAGCACTGATGGTACGGCATCCATCATACGTATCGTTGATACGGTCGGTGTTCCTGAAGACCCGGCGAGAAAGAAAAACGATTACATCGAACTAGGAGGGATTCAGACCTTCGTCGCGATTAAGCGAATCGACAGTGATCCCGTCGATTTGGTCGTTTCCTGCATTGATCGGCGAGGGAAAAGGAGCCCTGTGGGGATTCTAAAAAATCGCCCAGAGGTAACGGCACAGGGCGGCACGAATGCGATTGCGCCCCTTCGGCTTCGATGGTCAGGAGAGGGAATGTACTGGCTGGAGTTGGCAACGGCAGACGGCCGACTTGTTGGAAAGACGCCATTTCAGGTCGTCTCGGGATCACCAGAGCAGGTTGCCGAGAAAATCAAAAAGGCCAATCAAAATGAATCTCGCTGAACTGCAACTGCCGCCAAAGATCAGGGCGAAGCGTCATTCCGCCGTCCCCAACGTCAAAAGCGATTTGCAAGAAACGACCGCAAGCAAACATAAATGGAACCAGATATTAAAAGTGGCGTTCGCCCTGCCAATGCCTTACGATGAACTTGTGCAGCTGACACGCGAGCCTGACTATTTGCTACGAGCACGGTTTGTGCCCCCAGCGTACATTCGATTGCAATTTGCTGATGGCAACGAATACAAGCTATCGGTTCGACGACTCGGAATACCGTTTCGCAAAATAAAGTGGTTGGACGCAGAAACTGCTCCTAACGGCGGAGGGTTGGCACTGACGGCAGTCAAGGGCGAAGCGATTCTAATTCCATCGACGACACTCCGATATCTGGTCGATTCGGATTACGCGGCGAGTGTGGACAAGAAATTTGAAGAAGACCTTGCGTTCGCAAACGAGCTGGATGATGAAGGCGAAACCCCTGCCGGAATGTTCGACTCACCGCCGCGCGATCTAGTCATGGAATCATGGAAATAAGACGGCCATGCCCATATCCGAAGGCGAGGCCGACGAACTCTGTCGCGGTCGGATTGTGTACCTTTCGGAGGTTATCGACTCTACAGGACAACGTCGCGCTGGCCCCCATTTCGCAATTGTCTGGGATGAGCCAGAAACTATTGCTGAGAATAACGGATACATGCGCGTGGTCATCTTGTCCAGCAATGACACCATCGACCCAACATACTTGGTCCCTGTGCCAGTCGAATCTGGACTAAGAGGCAATGTGGTTTGCTCTTGGCGTCCAAGGATACACGAAAACCAAATCGATCATATTCACAATAGCAGCCTGCCTCCCCTGTCCGTTCCCGCATTGGCTCCGATTGCCGCAATGATCAAAAAGCATTTAATCGAAACTCGCAAATCATAACCGTGCACAAGACCTTTCCCGCTGGCCCGCCCGGTCAGAATGTGGGGAGATTCGGGAGAACCAGCCATGTCGCGGGTACGGTGGGCTGTTGTCGTCCTTGCCATTCTGATCGCTGTGTACGTCGGAACGTACTTTGCTTTGCTGGATACTACAGCCAGTCCAACAGTTTGGATCGGCCCAAAGTTCCGGTCCGAGAGCCAGACCCTCCGCGCCGTGTTCGCTCCTCTGATGTGGATCGACTACAAACTTCGGCCAGACTACTGGAATTCCCGCCTGTTCCTCATTCAGTTTTGACCCGAATCTGAAATACGTTGCATCGGGTCGCTTTGCGTTGCAGAGGCGAAATGCGTTGCAAATCCTCAATTCGTTTCCGCGTGCAATGCAATGAAATGCATGGGCGACGAAAATCTGACGGTCAATTTTGGCGATAACGGTGTCTAACCAATCAACAACAGGCATCCGGAGATCGAACAATGAGCAAGCGCACCTGGCGACTGTTGCAATTGGCACTGCTTGCGGTCGTGCTCGGTATGCTCGCGGGCCGGCTTCCGGGTTACAGTTTGGTGGTTGTGCGCGGACCGAATGGCACGACAGTCGTCGAGCACTCCGGCCCGGGCCCGCACGTTGTGCGTGTCGAGGGACCGGACGGGGCCGTGGCCGAGAGCCGCACCTGGTGAGGGCGGCTACTTCGCAGCCGGCGTGAACAGGCGATTCACGATGAGTCCCACCATGACCGTCGTTCCTGCCCCGAGCGGTGCGAACCACGGCCAGGCTAGCAGCGGCTTGGCCTGAAACTGTGACGGCAGCCAAACGGCGAGGACCGCAACGAAGCCGCAGGTCAGTCCGACAAGGGCCGCACCCGATCGGACCGGCCGACGCAGACTGCCAAGCACGAACAGTCCGAGCAAGAGGCCCGTGGTGAAGCCCGCGACTGCGAGCACTTTCTTCACGACGCTGACGTCGCTGCCGGACTGAGCCGCGACGAAGGCCACGCCCATCTGCGCCACTCCCCAGACCGCGGTCAGCATGCGCGAACAGCGCACGTACCATTGTTCCGAGTGATTGGGACGGAGCGGACGATAGAAGTCCGTAATGACCGCATTCGCCGAGCTGTTGAGCGACGACGACAAGGTCGACATGGCGGCCGCCAGCACGGCCGCGACCAGCAGGCCAACCACTCCAACGGGCAACTGCGTGATGATGAAGCGGGCGAACACTTCGTCGGCCCGCGCGCCGATCGCTTCCGGAAACAGGCCGTCGTGTTGAAGCACTGACATGCCCACGCCAATGCCCAGAAACAACAAGAACTGAGCAAAGATGACGAACCCGCTCAGGACCAGGGCGATGCGAGCCTGGCCGAGCGACCGGGCGCATAGATACCGCTGTACCATGAGCTGATCCGCCCCGTGGCTGGCCATTGAGAACACGGCCCCGCCGATGACGCCGGCCCAGATGTTGGCGTCACTTGACGGATCGAAGCCCACGTCGATCATCTTGAATTTGCCGGCCACATCACCCGCGGCGACGAACGCGTCCCAACCGCCGGGCAGCAAGCGCAATACGAATACGGCGGCGAGCGTCGCGCCGGCGATCTTGATGAGGAACTGCACCAGATCAGTCCAGATGATCGCCTTCATGCCGCCGAGATAGGTGTAAACGATCGTCACCACACCCACGACGAGAATGGCCGTCTCGACGCCCCAGCCGACATATTGCAGGAGCAAGGCGGTGAGAAAGAGGCGCAGCCCGTCGGCAATCGTCCGCGTCACGAGGAACAGCCCAGAGGCGACGCGCTGCACGGTCGGGTTGAATCGAAGACGCAGGACTTCGTAAGCGGAGAACAAGTCGCCGCGCATGTACTGCGGCAACAGGAACCAGGCCACCAGGCAGCGGCCGACGATGTAGCCAAGCGCCAGTTGCAGAAACGTCAGGTTGCCGGCATAGCCGAGACCGGGGACGCTCAGAAAGGTGACGGCACTCGTCTCCGTCGCGACGATCGACATCAGGATCATGAACCAGCCGACGTTGCGCCCGCCAACGAAATAGACGCGCAGGTCCTTCTGTTTCCGCGTGAAGTACGATCCCATCAAGGTCATGCCGGCAATGTAGACGGCAACGATGGCCAGATCGAAGTCGGCAAGGCGGGTCATGGGGGTTTGATAGCAATCACTCGGGGATAGGACTCATGGGCCCGAGGGGACAAATAGGGCCAACTTACGTCATGAGTCCTATCGGTCCCCTATGCCACATTGCCCGATCTTTTGTCTTGCAACGCGCAGCATCGCCAGAGTACAACTGAGTGTCCCTTCCGAAGCTCCGCTGGACCGTCCCATGTCCCATCGCCGACCTCGTGCCGCGTTTACGCTCATCGAACTCCTCGTCGTGATCGCCATCATTGCGATCCTGATTGGCCTACTGCTTCCCGCCGTCCAGAAGATTCGCGAGGCGGCCAATCGCATGAAGTGCGCCAACAATCTCAAGCAGATCGTGCTGGCTTGCCACAATTACGAGAGCGCCGTCGGCGTCCTGCCGCCGGCCGGCAAGGGCTATGGCTGGTGCATCAACAACTACAACACGGGCGACGCCAAGATCTATAATCTGAACGGCCTCGTGCTTTTGCTGCCGTACCTCGAACAGCAGAACTTATTCGACCGCGTCGATCAGAATCAAGCCATGAGCCCGCAAAACACCGGCTATTGTTGCGGGTACGTCGGCAACACGTCCGGCACGGTCCAGGGCAACCCGGCCGTCAACGCCTATGTCGCCACGCAGACGCCCCTGGCATTTCGCTGCCCCTCGGACAGCATCGGCGACATCAGGCTCGGCGCCGGCGGTGCCTATGGCTGCGGCGCGGGCGGCAATGGTGCGAAGACGAATTACGACTTCATCGTCTCCGAGTACGACTTTTATTGCAACGCCTGCAACCGCGGCATCACGCCGGGCGATCAGCGCCGTGTCTTCGGCGAGAACAGCATGACCAAGCTCTCGGACATCGCCGACGGCACGAGCAACACGCTCGCCATTGGCGAACAGACGATGACGAATTACGACGGCACGGCCTGGACGAACGGCACCTGTTCCGCCTGGGCCTATCGCTCCTGGGTGCAGATCGGCATCGACCCGACGATCTGGGGCAGCGGATTGAATCGATGGAGCACAAACTGGAGCACGCTTCCTTCCAGGCATCGCGGCGTGCTCGAAAGCTGGGCCTACGCCGGCAGCATGCACCCCGGCGGCGTGCAGTTCGCGTTCGCGGATGGATCGGTGCGACTGATCAAGGATTCGGTTGATTTGACGACGCTCGGCCGCCTCGCAGCGATGGCGGATGGGCAGGTGGTGAATTTGCAATAGGGGCGAGCAGGCGAGCGGAGCGGCGTCAGCCGCCCGATAGTGCCCACCATCGGGCGGCTCACGCCGCTCCGCTCGCCCTTACTCCTCATCATCCTTCAACAAATCTGGCTTGCCGAACTGGGTCAGGTCGATCGGCCCGTTGCGGCTTTCGTTTTCGAGTAGTTTCAGGCGCGCTTCCAGAGTGCGCAGCTTGTCTTCCATGATCTTCAGTTTCGTTGACGCATCGTCGCGGACGACCGAGCGCGGGACTTCCGGGTAGTTGAGCTGCCGTTGCAGGGCCGCGAACAGGAAAAGCGGGTCGTGGCCGCGGCTGGCCTTGGCGATCTTGCCTTCCTTTTCGGCGAAGAGCATCGGCACGGACGGTTCGAACGACGAGTTCTTCCGCCGCTGCTCCATCACCGCGAAGTCGGAGCGATAGTAGACCAAATCGGCGAAATCGACGACGCCGACCGATCGGCGGACCGTCTCCATGTAGGCTCGCCAATCGGCATCGAAAAACGGGTCGTCGCCCATCGCGATGAGGCCATCCATGTAGCCGAGGCGGTTGCGGGCGATCGTTTCAAATTGATAGATGAACAGGCCCGGCTTGGTCGGCGTGCCGGCCCGATAGGTCGCTTCGCGTTCGAGGACG
Source organism: Gemmataceae bacterium (assembly GCA_036266155.1). Classification (GTDB taxonomy): domain Bacteria; phylum Planctomycetota; class Planctomycetia; order Gemmatales; family Gemmataceae; genus SIAJ01. Next base: position 10,109 of record DATANR010000173.1, read on the forward strand.
AGCAGAGCGGTGTCCATCGCGAACTTACGGGTCTCCTCCTCGGCTTGGCGAACCACGAACGCCTGGAATGGATTGAAGTAGTGCGTCAGGCGCTCGAACCCGGTGGCGAGCAAACCGCTATGCCGGGTTTCCGTGGCGAGAAATTGAACGGCCATCGGTAGGCGGGTCGTCGAGAGGATTTCCTGATCGAGCATGGCGAGGACATCCTGCGTCGGCAGGTTCTGGGCGATCCGCTCGCGGAAGGTGCGGAAGAAGTAGGCTTGTTCGACGTACTCTTCGCGATCGAGGACGGTGCTCATGGGGGGTATTTTACTTCAAACCATGGGACGTAGGGGACGGATCGGACGTATATGTCCCATCAGTCGTATTAGTCCCATCGATTGTGCCGACGGCGCCGGCAGACTTTACCCGACCCTTCACCTTTTCGCCAGTTTCCTTCCCCCCCAGCTTGCGTAAGCGCAGGCATATTGCCATGTCCGAAGGAATCGCGCCAGGATGGCATCACCACGGAATGCTCCGGGACCAGGGCGCGCACGTCATGAAATCGTTTTGGGCTTGGCCAGTCGGCCTGCTCGTCGGCCTGTTGGCCGGGAGCGAAGCAAGGGCCGCGTATTGCGGCGTCTGTTCGTATTCATCGCCGGCCGTGTGCAGCTCCAACGCGGGCTGCATGCCAACGGTCACCAATCGCATCCGGTATCAGCCGGTCACCGAAACGCATTCGCAAGTCTGTTATCGTCCCGTTTATCACACGGTGATGGAGCAGGAGTGCTACACCTGCTGTCGGCCGGTGTACGAGACGCACTATCGCGAGCATCGTTACACTGTCTGCAAGCCGTGCACCGAATGGTACGACGTGCAGCAGGCGTATACGGTGTGCAAGCCCGTCTACGAACAACATTGCCGCGAACACCGCTATGTGACTTACCGCAATTGCGTGCAGGAATACCAGGTCGCCGTGCCGTACACGGTCTGCCGGCCCGTCTATGAAACGTGCTACAAGGACGTGCCTTACACGGTCTGCCGGCCGGTCGTGCAAGAGTATCAGGTCGCGGTGCCGTACACGGTGTGCAAGCCGGTTTACGAACAACATTGCAAGCAGGTCTGCTACAACGTCCCGCGGACCTGCGTGCAGGAATATCAGGTTCAAGTCCCGTACACGGTATGCAAGCCTGTCTACGAGCAACACGTTCGCGAGCATCGCTACACGGTTTCACGGCCCGTCGTGGAATGCTACCAGGTTGCGGTGCCGTACACCGTTTGCAAGCCAATCTACGAACAACACACCTGTGCTTATCGCTACACCGTCCATCATCCGATGGTGCAGTGCTACCAGGTCGCGATCCCGTACACGGTCTGCAAGCCGGTCTATCAGCAGCATTGCCGTGAAGAACGGTACATGACGCAACGGCCCGTGACCGAGTGCTACACGGTCTGTGTGCCGTACACGACCTGCCGCACGGTTCAGGAACAACACACCTGTAAGGTTCCCGTCACTTGCACGCGTCAGGTCGTCGACTATCGGACCGAATGCCGAACGGCATACAAGACCGAGATGGTCCAGACGACGCATCAGGTCAAGGTATGCGGCGGCGACTGGCAGGAAACCCGCGAATACTGCCCCGGCCCGGTCGTCACGCAATGCTGCCAGCAGCCCGCGACCTACCAGTTTGACCCGGTCTCTGGTTGCTGCGTCTGCTGCCCGGGCAAGGTAATTCAGCAGCAGGTTCAGTGTCCTGGCACGTGGACTTGCAAGAAGGTTTGGGTCCCGAAGGAAGAGTGCAAGACCGTGACGTGCTGCACCCCGGTGTGCAAGCCGTACACGTACACCGTTCAAGTTCCGTGCTGCCGGACCGAGTGCTACACGGTTTATCAGGACAAGTGCTACACGACCTGCCGGCAAGTGCAGGAGACGTGCTACCGCAACGAGACGCGGACCCGTTGTCACATGGTTTGCGAGGAGCATGTTCGCCAAGTGCCGTACACGACGTGCACGATGGTTCCTGAGCAGTGCGTGCGCTACGAAACCCGCAAGCACTGCTACACCGTGCCGGAAGAAAAGGTCTGCTACAAGACCTACACGACGTGCCGCACGGTGACGGAGCAACACTGCCGTTACGAGACGCGGAAGCGCTGCTACAACGTGTGCGAGCAAAAGGTTTGCTATGTGCCGTACACGACGTGCCGGATCGAGAAGGAGTGCCGCTACCGCTGCGAGACGCGCCGGCAGTGTTACACCTACTGCGAGAAGCACGTGCAGAACGTCCCGTACACAACGTGCCGACTCGTGCCCGAGCAACACGTTCGCTACGAGTGCCGCAAGCATTGCTACACCGTGAGCGAGACGCACTGCAAACGCGTCGCGTACACGACCTGCCGCATGGTGCAGGAGCAGCACTGCCGCTACGAGTGCCGCAAGCACTGCTACAAGGTGGCGGAAGAGCACGTTTGCCAGGTGCCGTATACGACCTGCCGGATGGAAACGCAGACGTGCTACAAGACGGTGCGATGCTGTAAGACGAACTGGGTGCCCGAAGAAAAGGTCTGCTGCGTGCCCTACACCACCTGCAAGATGGTGCAGGAGCAGAAGACCCGGTGCGTCCCGCGCACGACCTGCACGATGGAGCCGTATTGCCACACGTATACGACTTGTCGCATGGTTCCGATCTGCGAACCGGTGTGCTGTGACCCGTGTGCCAACGAATGCTCGACTTGCCCGCCAGGTTGCGATTGGAAGTCGAGCTACTACCAGCATCTGTGCAACTTCGGTAAGTGCTGCAAGTAGTGCGATTTCACCACAGAGACACCGAGACACAGAGAAGAAAAGGGCAGAGTTGAACCAAGGGCAGGGTTGGTGTCAGTGGGTTATTACCACTGGTGCCAATCCTGCCTTGTGCATTTCTCTTCTCGGTGCCTCTGTGGTTAACTGTCTTCGAAATCTGCGGTTACTGGCGTGGGTCGGGCGGGCTCGTAAGATTTCCGGATGCCTGACCGACCCGCACCCGGAGCGCCGCACATGCCTCGCGCCATCCGCGTCGGAGCGGTCAACTATCTGAACACCAAGCCGCTCATCGAGGGGCTCGCGTCGTTCGCGCCACAGGCTGAACTGCAGCTCGATCTGCCGAGCCGGCTCGCCGATCGCCTGGCGGCCGGCGACCTGGACGTTGGGCTCATTCCCGTCATCGAGTTCTTCCGGGCAGGCAACTATTCGATCGTGCCCGGCGTCTCGATCGCGTCGCGCGGGCCGGTGTTGAGCGTGACGCTCTTCAGCCGGGTGCCGTGGCCGGAGATCCGGTCCGTCGCGATGGATGAAGGCTCGCGAACGAGCGCCGCGTTGACGCGCATCCTGCTCGAAAAGCGCTACGGTATACGTCCGCAGACGATCCAGCTCCCGATGGGCGTCGCGGCCGACGACATGACGACCGATGCCGTGCTGCTCATCGGCGACCGAGCGATGAAGGCATGTTTACCGGGCTTCGATCACGCTTACGATCTCGGACAGGAGTGGTTCGAGTGGACGGGCTTGCCCTTCGTGTATGCCGTGTGGGCCGTCCGCGAGGGAATCGACTTGCGTGGCGTTGATCGGGCCTTGCAGCAGGCCCGCGATCAAGGACTGGCACGTGTCGGCACGATTGCCCAACGTGAAGCAGCCAAGTTGGGCCTCGATGCGGGATTCTGTCGGCGCTACCTGAGCAACATTCTGAGCTTCGACCTGGGCCCGAAAGAACAAGCGGGGCTGGCCCATTTCTACGATCTCGCCCGCGATCTGGGACTGGCCCCGGAGGGAGTGGAACTTGACTTCTACCGTGCAGCAAATCTTGTCGAAAGCCGTTGACGGCCGGCGGCTCATATTCGACGAAGGCGTCGAATTGTTCAACTGCCGCGACCTGCACGCGCTCGGGCGGGCAGCACACGCGGTGACGCAACGGCTGCATCCGGAGCCGTATCGCACCTACAACATCGACCGCAACATCAACTACACGAACGTCTGCGCTGCCGTCTGCGACTTCTGTGCGTTCTACCGCAAGTCGGCCGATGCCGATGCGTATGTGTTGCCGCGCAAAGAGCTGTATCAGAAGATCGACGAGACGCTGGCCCTCGGCGGCGATCAAATCCTGATGCAGGGCGGCATGCACCCGTCGCTCAAACTCGAATGGTACGAAGAACTGCTCCGTGACCTGAAAACGCGCTATCCCAAATTGAACTTGCACGCCTTCAGCCCGCCGGAGATCTGGCACTTTCACAAGATCAACAAGCTGCCGCTGGAGGAGGTGCTTGGGCGACTGAAGGCCGCGGGCATGGGCAGCTTGCCTGGCGGAGGCGGCGAGATCCTGGTCGATCGCGTACGCAAGGAGTTGACGAAGGGCAAAGCCCTGACGGACGAATGGCTCGAGGTGAATCGCGTCTGGCACAAGCTCGGCGGCCGATCGACGTGCACCATGATGTTCGGGCACATCGAGACGATCCCGGAACGCATCGAGCATCTCGACTGCTTGCGGCAACTGCAAGACGAGACTGGCGGCTTCACGGCGTTCATCTGCTGGACGATGCAGCCGGGCCACAAGATGGATCACTTCCCGCAGGTCGGTTCGTTTGAATATTTGCGGACGCAAGCGATCGCCCGGCTCTACCTCGACAACATTCCGAACATTCAGTCGTCGTGGGTGACACAGGGTGCCAAGGTCGGCCAGGTGGCCCTCTTCTACGGCGCCAACGACATGGGCTCGCTCATGATCGAAGAGAATGTTGTGGCATCGGCGGGCACGGTGCATTACCTGACACTGGAGCAAATAAAGCGCTCGATCCGCGAGGCGGGCTATGTGCCGCGGCAGCGGAATGTGTTTTACGAATACATCGACACGGAGCCGGTCGTCGCGGCATGACCCGGCCCGGTATGATAGAATCGCGTCGGGCTTTGGTTCAGGGGAAGAGCATGTCCGTTGTGTTTACCGAGGTAGGCGAAATCGAGATTCCGGCTCGTGTGATCGATCTCGACACGTTTCGCCGGTGGGTCCATTCGCTCGACGTTCCGGAGGACGCGAAGGTCTACTGGATCGGGGGCGAGGTTTGGGTGGATATGAGCAACGAACAGATTTTCACTCATGTCGACGTAAAAACTGAATTCGTGCGAGTGCTTGCCAACCTTGCTATCAAGAAGAACTTGGGCCGGGTCCGCGCGGATGGAGCCCTGTACTCGAATGAGGAAGCCGACATTTCGGTCAACCCGGACGCCATTTTCATCTTGCATGCCTCTCGGGAGGAAGGCCGAGTCAAGTTTATCGAAGGGAGAAAGGGGGGCTACGTTGAAATTCAAGGGACCCTTGACATGGTTCTGGAAGTGGTTAGCCGCCGGTCCGTGACCAAGGACACCGAACTTCTTCTCCACGCTTACTGGAAGGCAGGCATCCCGGAATACTGGCTCGTGGACGCCCGCAAATCACCGGCACGTTTCGATATCTTCCGGCATACGCGCGAGGGCTACGTCGCGACTCGTCGACGCGATGGATGGCTCAAGTCGCTTGTGTTTGGCAAACAGTTCCAGTTCGTTGAATCCAAGGACCGCTTCGGTACGCCCGAGTACAGGCTCGAAGTGAAATAGCTACGACTTCCGCTCCGGTCGTGCCTGCGCACTACTCGCCGTCGCATCGTACTTCGCTCGATTGGGATCGTCGGTCGCGAGCGGCGTGAGATAGTCCTCGCTCGCCGGGATGTCGTACCACGCCCCATCGCAGAAGTCGACGATCGCCTTGCCCGACCAATTGACCGTCACCACGCGGCCGACCTTGCCCTCAAAGCGCTTCAACTCCGGCTGGTCGGCCTTGGCGGTGACTAGGCGGTCGGTCCAGACGCGCTTCAGTTCTTCCGCAACGTTCCAGTCGTGATGGGGCATGGCCTGCTCACTTAAACGCTTGACCGCCGGGCGGGGTCGCGGGATCGAAGCCGAGACGCTTCACGAACTCGCACGCCTCGCGGGCGCCGTATTCCGCGTCCATCCCGCGATCATGATATTCGACGCTCAGCGCGCCGACATATCCGGCGTCGTTTAGTGCACGGATGACGTTCTCCCAATCGATGCCCCCGCGGCCCGGACAGCGGAACTGCCAACCGCGCCTCGGGTCGCCGCTGACGAGGTATCCGTTGAGCACGCTGGAGCGACCATTAAGCGTCAGCACTGCGTCCTTGATGTGGACGTGATAGATGCGGTCGCCAAAGCGGCGAACAAACTCAATCGGATCAACGCCTTGCCAGTGCAAGTGGCTTGGATCGAACGTGAAGCCGAATTCGGGTCGGCCGTGAAGAGCATCGAGCGTCGCTTCAGCCGAATAGAGATCAAACGCGATTTGGCCCGGATGAACCTCAAAAGCGAACTTGACGCCCACGTCGCGTGCAACGTCGAGCACGGGAGTCCAGTGCTTGACGAAATCTTGAAAGCCCGCAGCAACGATTTCCGGCGTCGGCCCGGGATAACCCGCGACGTAAGACCAGAGTGGCGAGCCAGTGAATCCGCTAACGACGGGCGCTCCGAGTTGCTGTGCCGCCCGGAAAGTGGCCGCCATCTCCTCGGCGGCACGCTGCCGCACGCCATTCGGCTTCCCATCGCCCCAGACGTAATCGGGCAATAGTCCCTTGTGCCGGACATCGATCGGATCGCAGACGGCCTGGCCGGTGCGATGATTACTGAGAACCGGAGCTTGCAGATCGTGACGGGCGAGCAGGTCGATTCGCGATGAAATATAGTCCGACTCGCTCAGCGCACGTTGCACTTCGAAGTGGTCACCCCAACAAGCAAGTTCAAGGCCGGCATAGCCCCATTCGGCGGCCTTTCCGGCCAGTTCATCGAGCGGCTGATCGGTGAAGCCATTGGTGAAGAGGATGATGGGTCGCGGCATGGTATCCTACCAAGGGCTGATCGCGAAATGTCCGTGGGACTAATGGGGCGAATAGGACCTGTTGATCCCATTCGCCCCATTAGTCCCATGGCGAGGAAATACGCACAACGCTATGCCCCCGGCTTGCTTCCACCCGGCGGCGTGTCTGCCGGCGGCACGGTGGATTGCGACGGCGCCGTGGCCGGCTCCGGCTGCTTGAGCGTTGGCGGATCGACGGGCACCGACAGCGGCCCAGTCGGCGTGGGAACCGGGGCTGCTGCGGGCGCCGACGATGGCATCACGGGGGCCGCCGGCGCCTCTTCCTCCACGTACACTTCGTCGAGTTCCGTCTCATCGACGCGCTTGCGCATAAGCAAGTAGATTTGCGTCGATGCCGTCCAGAAGTAGCTGTAGCTGAAGCCGATCACCATCAAGAAGACAAGGTGAATCCAGAAGCTGGTCATCGCGGCCCCAGCCTCGTTGTACCACGCGTACTCCTTCATGTACTTTTCGTAAGCGGCCGGGTTGATCGGCTCACCCATGTCGTTGATCGCCGCCGGGCTGCCGTCAGTCAACAGCTTGCGCCAGCCGAGCGATTCTGGTGAGTACACGAAGAGATATTCGGGCGACCGATCGGCGCCCCAGGCCGGGAACTTGCTGACACCCCACTTGGCGAAGTAGGTGGTAAGCGACCCCGCCGTCACGACGAACAAGGTCAATACCGCCCCATAAATGATGGCGACGATCGAGTACCAGATGTAGTGCCACGGCGACTCATAGACGTAGTTGTAAGATCGGCTCAACGCGTCAAACGTGTCGGATCCCTCGGCGCTCAGCGTCGTGTACATCATCGGATAGCCGACCATGCCGATGAGCAACAGCGTGATGACCAGTCCGGCGAGCAAAGGCAGCGGCCAGAGCAAGCCGTCCCAGAAGTCGCCCAGACCGGGAATCCAGTGGATGATGCCAAACAGCATGCAACAGAAAACCAGGAAGCCGATCAACAGAATCGGCACCGCCGGCGACAGGAAGTACGACAGATACCGGCGCTTCACGTACGCGATCGCTTCACGAACGCCGCCGCCTTCCTTGCCGGAAAGCTGCAAGACCGCCATTCGCGTAATAACGCCGCCAAAGAACGCCCACACGACGAGCAGCCAAATAATCAAAAGCAGCAGGTAGACGTAGACCCAAAACGTCGCGCGTGCGTCGGTGAGGTAGTAGACCGGCGTCAGAAACTTGAGCAATGGCTCAATCAAATTCGGCGCCTGGTAGGTACCGAACTGCCCGAGCACATACCGGCGCTCGGGACCGGAGCCGCCTACCATTGTCCGCGTCAACAAGTAGGGATTCGGGCCACGATTCTCGGCCCAGGGCATGGTGCGATATTTGCCGCCATAGCCCAGGGTCAAACGCGGATTTCGCGGCGACCCTTCGGGATGTCGCTTCTGATAGTACTCGGCATAGAGCGGGACGGAACGCTCGGTCGGCCCGGCCAACTCGTGCATCAGCGCCCAGGTGTCGAGCGACTTGGCGTACTCGGCCTGGGCCCAACTCTCGCGGTCGGCCTCGCTCAAGTCCTTATTGGCTTTGAGGCGAATGGTGTCCAGATTGGGAACGTTCCAGGCGGAATAGAAAATCACGGACAGCAGCCACCAGCCAAGGGCGGTGACAAGAATTCCTGCCGCCGCGACGAGCAGCTTGAATGGGTCCAGTGCCACCAGGAAGGTGCCGAACAGTTTGGTCCAGGAGGCCGGTTGCGACTTCCAGGCGGGGTTTGTGCCCCCACGCTCCTCGGCCATGCTGTATCCCCTTCGGCTGGTTTGCTTTGCTCGACCCGCGGGCCATCCCGGCGCCGCGACGTAGGGCATTTATAGGCCCGGCGTGATTGTCGGCAATCAAAGAACGAACGACGGCCGCGGTTCAATCCTTGAAGCATTTGCTTCAAGAACCGAACCGCGGCCGTTTGGGGATGCGGGTTTGGTCGTTTTACCAGGTGTAGGCAAAGCCGAAGTTACAGCCCGCCACATACCGGTAGAACAGCTTCGTGTACGGCGGATCAATCGCCCCAAGGTTGAAGCTAACCGGGTCCTGCATGGCAAACGTGTTGAAGTAATTGAACCAGTTCACTCCCGCCCGGAATGTCAAGCCATCGATCGGCTGCCAGGTCAGGTTAAACGAGAGGTCCAGGTTCGGGACGATAGCGTTGTCGTTCTGAGCACGCTTGGCCTCGGTGACCTCATCCTCGCGGATGTACTTGGCCCGCTTCTTGGTGATGTCCACCAACACGGAGCCCGTGCATTCGAAGCTGGCGCCGAACGCGCCCGAGTGGCCCGAGAACAGCATCACTTCATGACCGGAGCCGATCATCGGACCGTACATGCGCTGCGACAACGTGTTTTCGTAGCGGGCAGCGCTGTCCGGCGATTCCTGGAACTGGAACGACACGCCATCGGTGATGAGCGATGGCTTGACCGTCCGCCACTCGAACCGTTCCCAGAACCACGAGAACCGGCCGCCAGCGATCGCGTAGCTGCGTGAATTCTCGGTTTCGAACACCGGGAACTTGCCGGCGAGGTCCCAGTTGTCGAACCGTTGCGAGAACTTGATCGTCATATCCGTCGCGCCGTCCCAGATGCCGCTCGTCGGGTTGACGAAGAACGGAATCGGCGGGAACGGGTTCTGGCCGACCCACAGGTGCGAGAAGTTATAAACGGGTGCGAACAGGAAGGTGTTCTGACCCAAACCGCCCGGGTTCGAGAAGTTCGGCCCTTGCATGCCGGCGCCGCCGGTGTAGTTGGCGGACATCAGGTGCAGCCAGCTGACGGAGAAGTTCCAACCGTTCTCCATGCGGTAGCCGAACGTGAGTCGTGTACCCGGCTGCCAGGAGCTGCGGCCAAGTGAATCGCTACGCAAC
>DATANR010000174.1:0-10486 GCA_036266155.1 Gemmataceae bacterium
CCGACGTGTCGGCCGCTCACCTCGCACGTCGGGCTTACGCCTCGACGCTCGCCTTGCCGCTACGAACTGGCAACCACCACCCCATCCTGCATGTGCAACACCCGGTCGCTCGAGCGGGCGGCGAGTTCTTCGTCGTGCGTCACGAGCACCAGCGCGGCGTCGAGTTCCTTCACCTGTTGCAAGATCTGCGTCATGACTTCCGCGCCCGTGGTTGTGTCGAGATTGCCGGTCGGCTCATCCGCGAGCAGGAGCCGCGGTCGATTCACGAGCGCACGGGCGACGGCGACGCGCTGACGTTCGCCGCCCGAAAGCTCGGCGGGCCGATGGGTAAGCCGATGGCCGAGACCGACCGCTTCGAGGGCGATGGTCGCCTGGCGTCGTCGCTCGCGCGCCGGAACGGCGGCGAACATCATCGGCAACTCCACATTTTCGACGGCCGTGCGCATGGCCACTAGGTGAAACGCCTGAAATATGATGCCGACGGTCGAACGCCGGAAGTCGGCCCGCTCGTTGCGCGTTAGCCGCCCGAGGTCGCGGCCTGCGACGATCAATTCGCCCGATGAGGGCCCATCGAGCCCACCGAGCAGGTGCAACAGCGTCGATTTTCCGGACCCGGACTTGCCGAGCACGGCCAAGCGCTCGCCGGCTTGTACTTCGAGCGTGACGCCGCGCAGGACGGAAACCGACCCATAGCTCTTGTGCAACTCGCGGGTTCGGACGAGTGGTTCAGGCATATCGGCACGGCGGAATTCGATTCCGCCATTGTGCCGGTTTGCGGGTCAGGCGACCAGAACGGTGTCGGGGGCATCAGCCATTTCGTATTGACGAACTTCGACGCGGCCGTCAAGAACCGTCAGGTAATGACACGGCTTCTCCGTCCAACAGCCGCTGTTGTAATAGGCAATCGCGCCTGTTTCGTTGGCGAAGGGGACGTGCGTGTGGCCGCAACAGACGGCATCGCAGCCAAGTTTCTTGGCATACTCCAGCGAACGCGATTCGATCTTGGCGACGCAGCGGAGGAACGTCTTGCTCTTGCGCTTGGCAGCACGGGCGAAGGTGTGCGACGAATCGACCCATTGCAGCACGCGATAGGTGAAGTCGCCAATGGCCGTGAGAATTGGATGGTCGTCGAGAAAGTTATCGAAGCGATGCCCGTGATGCAGCAGGATGCGCCGGTCGCCGCTTTCCAGGATCATCTCGTCGCGAATCTCGACGCCGAGCAGATGCGAGATGAACTCGGCCGGCCCGTCGTGGTTGCCGTTGATCCAAACGATCTCAATCGTGTCGGACAGCTTGCGAATCAGCGACAGGACCTTCCAGTGATGCTTCTTCAGCCGACGAAAGTCGATGGAATCGAAGACGTCGCCATTGAGGATGAGTTGCCGGCTCTCCGTGCGGTCTTCGTGCAGATCCTCCAGGAAGCAAATCAACGACCGTGCCTGGCAGTTGTCGCTTCCTAAATGTAGATCGGAAATAATCAATGCATCGAGCATGTGCGGATCCCTCCGTGATTATTCACCAAAAGCTATGCCAAGTTCGCGGGTTTTCCGCGAAAGGAATGTGAAATGTTGGAGTGGATTGAGAACTGGCAAATGGCGACCAACTCAGAGTCCGTGTGATGCGAGCAGCTTGCGCATGTCCGCGTGAATTCGCCGCCGGACGAGATACTCATCATCGTCGAGCCAGCGCCGGGCTTGGCTCCCGAGTGTTGAACTCTCGCTCACGAGAGAGCGGATCACTTCCTCAACGATATTCAGATGCAGACGCGAAAAGAACGACGAAGTCGTAAAAGTATTCGGCAGGCGCTCCATCTTGTCAAACAACTCGTCAAGCCGATTCAATGCATCCTGAAGAGGTCCTTGACTCAGAGCTGATACGTAAGCCTGTATCAACTTGGTGATTTTGATTGCAACGATGCTCTGGTTCTTGGCGACTTTGCCGTTCTCAAAGATAGTCGTCCGGGCCTCGTCGAGAAATGGTTGTGCTTGGAGCACGCCGCCAAAATACAACCAACCTTCGGCCAGGGACAAGAGCGCCGCGAGCACTTCTGGCCACCGCTTGCCGGCGGCCGTCCGGAGTTGCGACAAAGATTTGCCCTGGACGATCAGTTTGCTGATTTGCGTGAGGAACCGATTGATTTCGTCTTTGAGACCGAGCTTGCGAAGGCTCCTCATACCCTCTCTGGAAACCGAGCTAATCGCGTCGTATCTCTCTTCTTCAGGCCGGCTCTTCAAAACGACAAAGAAGTTGTCCAATAAGAGCTTGACCAGCGGAGCACGATCGAAGTGTGCCGCCAAGAACAAAGAACGTTCAAGCAACTTGCGATGCCATTCACCAAAGCTAGGCGCAGGCAATTGCTTGCTATGTTGTTCGAATGAATCAATCAGGACACGTGGCACCTGCTGAATGAGACTCAGTGTGAAGTCTTCGCTGATGCGCGGGCCGAGTTCGACGCCGTAGGCAAACACGATGACTCGAAGTTCCATCGACATTGGCGAGCCGACCAACTGATCAATCGTTTGGGCAATCCGCCGGGGATCTTTCTCGTCCGGAAGACGGGCGAGTATTTTTTGGACTTCGGTTGCGTTGCGCTTGCTGTCCCGATAGGGGTCCGGTTTCGATTGTGGCTCCAATATCCAGGATTGTTCTCGTAGGCGATCGACAATGTAGCTTACAGTCAAATCCGGGATGTATTGCGAATTCACATAGATCGACCTTTGCGAACTGTCCTTTGAACGGTCTTTGTCGACCGATTCCAATCGCGTCATCAGATCCGTTGGCAGAGGACCGGAGTGTGGTTTGGCTTGCAATGCATTTTCAATGCGCCAAAGATACGCTTTGAGAAGAAACTCGTGCGCGGGGTGCGGCAGACCATTTGATCCTGCCGATTGGTGGATCTTTGCGGTTGCGGCGTTCATTAGGTCGCGGGCCGCAGTGGTCTCGCCTAGCTTGGCCATCCCAAATGCGAACATCAAGTCCACGTAGGGCTCGTTGATCTTGACATCTTTCCCGTCATGCCACTTCACCACGAGTTGATACAGGCGTTTAGCGCGGCTGCGCACTTCTCTGCTCCGCTCGCTATCCTCCGCGCCCGCGACGCGCAGGAACACCGGCAGGTCGCGCTCCTTGTTCAGTCCTTCGTCGAGGAGGCGTTGCAGCAACCGGTCGCGGACGTGGGCGACCGCTTTGACGTCCGTCGTCGGCCCGCCGAGGCCGGCCAGGTGCCACCAGGTGAGCCACACGGCACGGACGCCGAGCATGTTCTCGTGGCGTTCCAGGTATTCGCGGATTCGCGGCAGGCGGCTCACAAACGATGCCGCCGACGGCCGCAACCGGGACGCGTACAGCACACGCGCGACCAGACTGCGAACCGCTTCGGGCGATGGCAACTTGACCGACAGGGCCGCGTCCCATTCGGCGGCGGTCGGTGTCCGTCGCGCTTCCGGGTCCTCGGCTTGCAACCATTGCCAAGTGTCCTCGGCCGATGGTTCGGGCATGTCCCAGAAGGTATTCGTCCAGCAAATCGCCGCTTCGGACTTATCTCTGAGCGCGGCATTGAGGCGTGCGAGCCGCGGCCATAGTTCGACACGACTCGGATCGTCGAGCGGCCCGGCGATATCCTTAAAAGTCGCTTCGAGTTCTCGGAGACGAATCTTCAGCTCGCTCGGCGGGGCGACTTCCACAACCTGCAAGTTCGTCACTTCGTCAGGTCCGGCCTTCTTGGGCGCACCCTTGGCTGGAGCTAGCGGCTTCACCGGCTTGTCGAGGTCGTCGTGACCGCCCTTCTTCCCCTTCCGCGATTTGTCGGCCGGCGGCGGCGGGACGTCAGAAAGGTCGTCGCGGCAAATGAAAGAATCGAAGTCGAACCGTGTCGACGCGATCCACGCCTCGAGCGCCGCGTGTTCGTGATCGATGAGATAGTCCACCCAATCCGCGAGCGGCCGAAACACGTCGTCCGGCAAGGTGGTGGGCGTGAACTTTCCGTCGGCATGCGGCATGAGCCAAACGATCTGTGCCGGGTCGTCCGCGAGCAGCTTGCGCACCATGTCGCGCCGCAGCGTCGGCGTCAGCCGCTTGCCCGCGGGCAGAAAGAGGTTGGGCAGCTTCCAATACGGCTTGAAACCCAGCGCATTATCGAACGCCAACACTGGCGGCGACAGTTTCGATGGCCGAGTGCGCAAGACAATGGTTGTCTGTCCGCCCGCACGGCCGACCGCGAACAGCAAGCGCGCTAGAAGCCGTTCGTCCGCGTCGCGAACCAACGCGTCGAGCTGATCGACAGCGTTCGCCGTGAGCACCCACAACTCCACTGGGTCGGCCGCGTTCCCCGGCGCCAGCTTGAGTGGGACGGCAAGTTTGCTCTTGAGCTGCGCTTCGTGCCACTCGACCGGCGCGGCCGGGAGCTTGAATTCGATCGCTTTGTAGACGTCTTCGAATGGGCCGGCCTTGATGGTCAGCCAATTGCGCTCGGGCCGCAGCAGCAAGGCCTGCCCGGCCGCCGGCGCGATTCGACTGGCCATTGGGTGCTCGTATCCCAGCTCGACCCAAACGCGCGGCGCGGCCTCCAAGTAGGCCGTGACCGTCCCACTCTCGTGCGTCGCCTTGTCGATCGCCCGGAGCAGCGTGTAGTACGGCGGGCCGATCACCTTGAGCAACACGCGGCTGCCGGTCCCGTTGTGCGCGGCCAGCGTGCGATAGCTCTGGCGATCGTTGCCGAGGCGCAGCATCTCCGTGACAAAAACGCGCATCTCATCGGCCGGCATCTCGAACAGCACGGGCGTCGTCGACGTGATCTCGGGGGCCTTGGCCGTCTTTGTCAGCGGCAGAACCTGCGGCCAGCAAACGACATTGAACGTATTTTCAGCGACGTGATCATTGGTCTGCTTCACGCCCAATTCATTGAACGCATTGAGCATGGCCCGCGGCGACAGATCGTTCGCCGGTCGGATGGACGGCCGGCCCGTCGCGTCGAATGCAACCTCGGCCGGCGCGGCACTCACCTCGGGAGGCACTTGCGCACCGGTCACAGCCAGGCGAAACGTTTCGAGATCGGGGAACTGAAAAATCATCGTGCTACAAAGCATTCTACGGCAGCGTCGATGGGCGGCGGCTTCACAGCGCGACGTCGTTTAGTTACTCTTCATCCTCCCGCAACTTCGCCAGCACGCCGATGTCTTCCAGCGTCGTCGTGTCTTGCGTCGTCGCCCGACCGGCGGCAATATCACGGAGCAGACGGCGCATGATCTTGCCAGAGCGAGTCTTGGGCAGCGTCGCCGTGAAGCGGATGTCGTCCGGCCGGGCCAGCGCGCCGATCTCCCGCGTCACATGGTCGCGAAGCTCCTTCTTCAACACGTCCGTCCCCTCGTGGCCGGTCTTGAGCGTCACGAAGGCGGCGATGCCCTCGCCCTTGAGATCGTCGGGCCTGCCGACGACCGCGGCCTCCGCGACCTTCGGGTGACCGACCAGAGCGCTTTCGACCTCCATCGTGCTCAAGCGATGGCCGGAAACGTTGAGCACATCGTCGACACGGCCCATGACCCAGTAGTAACCGTCCTGGTCCTGGCGTGCGCCATCGGCCGTGAAGTAACTACCGGGAACCTGGCTCCAGTACTGCTGCTTGTAGCGCTCATCGTCATTGAAGATCGTTCGCAGCATCGCTGGCCACGGATGGCGAATCACCAGGAAGCCGCCCTCGTTGGCACTGACCCGATAACCCTGCTTGTCCACGACGGCCGGAACGATACCGGGAAATGGTCGCGTGGCGCTACCGGGCTTGGTGGCGATCGCGCCGGGAATCGGCGAGATCATGATCACGCCGGTCTCAGTCTGCCACCACGTGTCGACGATCGGGCAGCGGCCTTTGCCAATCACCTCGTGATACCACATCCACGCTTCGGGATTGATCGGCTCGCCGACCGAGCCAAGTAGCCGCAGGCTCGATAGATCGCGGCCGTTCGGCCACTGGTCGCCCCACTTGATGAACGCACGAATCGCCGTCGGGGCCGTGTAAAAGACGTTGACGCCGTACTTCTCGATGATCGCCCAAAAGCGATCCTGCTTCGGATAGTCCGGAGCGCCTTCGTACATCACGGTCGTCGTGCCATTGGCCAGCGGACCATAGACGATGTAACTGTGCCCCGTCACCCAGCCGATGTCGGCCGTACACCAGTAGACATCTTCGTCCTTGATGTCGAACACCCACTCGTGAGTGAGGGCAGCCCCGAGCATGTAGCCGGCCGTCGAGTGTTGAATCCCCTTCGGCTTGCCCGTCGAACCAGATGTGTAGAGCACATAAAGCGGGTGCTCGCTGTCGAGTTGTTCCGCCGGGCAGTTCGGCGAGGCGTCGTTCATCAGTTCGTGATACCAGACATCGCGGCCGGGCTTCATCTCGACGACTTGATTGCAGCGATTGACGACGACGCACTTTTCCACGGTCGGCGATTTGGTCAGCGCGACATCAACGTTCGCCTTGAGCGGCACGACCTTTCCGCGCCGCCAGCCGCCGTCCGCGGTGATGATGAGTTTTGATTTCGCATCATTGTTGCGATCGGCGACGGCCTCGGCCGAGAAGCCACCGAAGATCACGGAGTGCGTCGCGCCGATGCGGGCGCAGGCGAGCATCGCAATCGCCGCTTCCGGGATCATCGGCATGTAGATCGTGACCCGGTCGCCCTTCACGACACCGAGCGACTTCAGCACATTCGCGAACTTGCACGTCTCGCGGTGAAGTTGGTGAAATGTCAAGACCCGCGTGTCGCCGGGCTCACCTTCCCAAATGATCGCGGCCTTGTTTTTCCGTGGCCCCTCCAGATGTCGGTCAAGGCAGTTGTAAGCCGCATTCGTGGTGCCGCCGATAAACCACTTGGCGTGCGGCGGCTTCCAATCGAGCACCTTGTGCCACGGCCGGAACCAGTGCAGCTTGCGCGCGGCCTGCTCGGCCCAGAAGCCTTCCGGGTCGTCTTTGGCCCGTTGCCAGATCTGCTCGTACTCAGCTTGCGATTTGATGTGCGCGCCGGCAGAGAACTCGGCCGGCGGTGCAAACTTGCGGGTTTCCTTGAGGACGCTTTCGATATTGGCGGTGGGAGAAGACATGACGACTCCAAAACGGCGGGTATCGTCAGGATAAGAGCGATTGCCGGGGGTTGCAACCAGCCGGCTTTGTTCAATCGGGGACTGGGTAGACCTGTTTCAGTCGTTCCTCAAGTGCCGCCCATGCGGTTGGTTGGTCCATTCCGTCAATCTCGAGCGCGCTGGTCCTGCCGGTCCGCACGTCATAGGTCGCCGCGCTAATGGGTTGTTCGTCAAATTGCTTGCCGACGACCCACGCTTCCAGCACGCGAACGGCCGGGAGGCGACCTTCGCCGCAGTCGAGCGTGAGCAAATGCCAGCCATCTGATTCCTTCCAGAGGAAGTCGATGGTGCCCCGAAGGCACGGGCGATCCGCGCTCGTGCCTTCGACGGGCCAAGGCGCAACGTACTCGACATTGCGTAACAGTCTGTCGGCTCCTCGCAGGCGGGATGCCCAGGGGGATCCTGCAAACAGAGACAACCGTTCGGAGCCTTCGGGCAACCAGGTCAGGTTCCATTGTCGAAGGGCCACACGGAATTCGCCCTGTTCGTCGAGTTGCTCGAGAGCCGTCACGGGCACGATTGCCGGCCACCGCTTCGGCCGAATTGGTGCGATGTTCCAACGGCTGAATTCGGGAGGCTCGGCATCTTCGCCAGTCGGTTTCGATGGCAACGCGGCAACGGGCTCAACCACACGCACTCGGACCGTTGGTCGCTCCGCGGCCGCAATCGATTGATCGAGACATTTCCCTGTTGCTAGGTGGTAGCGTTCGCCCAGCGCCAGCATCCATGAATTCGGCGCTTTGGTCGGCACCGGGCTGTCTGCTTGGGAGACCGTCGGCAACGCTTCGGGCAATCCGGCAGACAACACGAGAAGATCGCGTGCTCGCGTACAGGCCACGTACAGCACGCGCAAGTCTTCGTGCCAATCCGCTACCGCCTCCGCCTTCTGGCCGAGTTCGTGCGCGAAGTCGGTGAACAGGGGCGGGTCCTCATTCGGCGGCCGGGCGATGCAGCCCCCCAGTTCGCGGCTCCAGCGTGCGGTCGCCGCCCGTCCGCCCAGACCGCGGGCGGCCAGGTCGGGCACAAAAACCACGGGAAATTCCAGGCCCTTCGCCTGATGAATGCTCATGATCTTGACAACGTCCGCATTCTCCGGCTGCGTGGCGGCCTGCTCCTCGCGTGGTTGATTGGTTACCAGATTACCGAGTTGAGCAATGAACTCGGCCAGGCCAAATCGGCCAGAACTGTCGAACGTGCGGGCGAGGTCGATCAGCTTCCACAGGTTGGCCAGTTTGCGGTCGCCGAGAAACTCGAATTGCATGGCCGCGTCGTAACCCGTGTCGGCAAAGATGACGCCAATGAGCCGAGCGATTGGCAAGCGATCCTTCAATGTGCGCCACTTGGTCAGCAATTTGGCGATGCGTTCGGCACGCGGTCGCTGGTCGGCGGCAAGGCTGGCCGTACGTTCCGAATCGAACAAGCCGGCCCACAAGCCCTCGGGCTGCATCGCCAACAGGACGAGGCTATCGTCGGCGAGGCAGCCCAACGGCGACCGCAAAGTTCCCGCCAACGCGAGTGAATCATCCGGGTTTTCCAGCGTGCGCAGCACGTTGAGCAGGTCGTAAATCTCTTGCTGCGCGAAGAAAGCCCGCCCGCCGACGAGGTAGTAGTCCAGCCCGTGGTGACGCAGTGCTGCCTCGTAAAGCGACACGTTGCTCATCGAGCGAAACAGGAGCACGACGTCGCCGAGGTCCACTTTTCGGGGCGGGCCGTTGTCAACGAAGATGCGCGGAGTCGGCGACGCGATCAGTTCGACGATGTGACGGGCAATCGCGTCGGCCTCGCGGGCGCGAATCTCGGCCGCGGACTCACGATCAACTTCAGCGGCTGGAACCGACCAGAGGAACTCTACACACGGCTCGATGCCGACGGCCGGGACGTGCGTGTCCAGCGGTTCGTATTCGGGAAAACGCCGCGAGCACAAGGCGTTGACGAAGTGCAGAATCCCCGGCTGCGAACGGTAGTTCTTTGTCAGCGATAGTTGCCCGGTCACTGGCACGGACTGTCGCAGTCGTTCGAAGAGCGCGACCTCGGCGCCGCGAAATCGGTAGATCGACTGCTTGGCGTCGCCGACCGCAAACAACTTGTTGCCCTCAATGCTCACGCCGCGCAACATTTCGACCAGCTCCATCTGGACCGGGTCCGTGTCCTGCATTTCGTCGAGCAACAGGAAGCGGTAGCGTTTTTGCAGCGATTCGCGAACTGCTTTATGGTCGCGCAACAGATCGCGGGCGAGGACGAGCAGGTCCTGAAAGTCGACGACGCCCGCGCGGGACTTGGACGCTTGATATGCTTCGACTACCGTCAGCGCCACCCGTGTGAAGCGCTGGCCAATGATCGCCGCTTCTTCGACTCCGTCAGGTTCCTCCATCCACAGCGCCAGTTTCTCGGGCAGGTCTTTGCGAAACTCGCTCATCGCGCCTTTGATGGTCTCGTAGGCCTCAGCGCTAGGCCAAGCTTCCGCTTTCTCCTTGCCAACCTTTGCGGTTTCGCACAGTTCGTCGACCGCGGCCGCGAGGTCCGTGGCCTCAGCCAGCTTTGGCAAGCCGTCCAGAATCTGGCGCACGTTCTGGCGCATGACGGGACCGACGCATTCGGTTGTTTCGAACAGGTTGATGAGGTGAACGATCTTCGGCGCCGCCGCGAGCAAATACTCAATCCAAGTGGGAAGCAAGGCCGTGCGCGTCGGACCGCTCCACTCATTCGCAATGGCGGTTGGCGATTTCTTGAGCCAAATGGTCCACGCGGTTGTGTCACGTTCCTTGATGAGGCTCTGCACCGCTCCGACGACGGCATGCCAACCGTACAAGACGATCAGTTCACGCAGGTCCTGGCCGGCCGGAACTTCGGCGGTCAGCAAATTTTGCAGCGTGTCGCGCAGGGCATCGGCTCGCAGCGTGTCCGCAAGGACTTCTTCCAGCACTTCAAAATGTGGATCGAGGCCGGCGGTGACGGCGAATTGCCGCAACAAGTCGCCGCAGAACGAGTGGATCGTTTGAATCGGCGCGGTTTCGAGATCGCGCAGATGATCGGCCCATGCCGAGTCCGTCGGGTTCTTCGCAAGTTCACGCGAAACCGCATCGCGGATCTTGCCGCGCATCTGCCGGGCGGCTCGATCTGTGAATGTGATTGCAACAATTTGCCCGACGCTGACGCCGTCGCGCTGCAAATGCGAGAGATAGCGCTGGGTCAGGACCGTCGTCTTTCCGCATCCCGCTCCGGACGAGAGGACGACGGACGAGGAGCGCGCGTCGATGGCGTCGAGTTGTTGGCGCGTGAAGTCCGGCACGAAAATAGGATAGCGACGGCGAGCGGAGCCGCGTAAGCGGCCCGATGGTGTCACTATCGGGCCGCT
>DATANR010000175.1:0-4846 GCA_036266155.1 Gemmataceae bacterium
CCCCCTCGACGCTCGCGTCTGTCCGCGATACGTCATACACCCACTTCAACTTCCTCTTCTTCCGCGGGCCCACCGAGCAGGCTCGCATGCGGTTGCAGGTAACAGATCAAGACGCCGACCAAGTAGAGCCCAAACGTCGGGATGAACAGGCTGAGCCACGAGAACACATCCGTGGACGGGCAGATCAGGGCCGTCAGCACGGCGAGGCCGAATAGGGCGTAGCGCCACGTCTTGACGTGCGTCTGGTACGTGACCACGCCGATCTTGTTCAGGAACATCATCACCAGCGGCGTTTGGAACGAGATGCCGAACACGAGGGGCATCAAGAGCGCGAAGCTGAGCCACTCGTTGAGGCGGAGGTCTGGGTCGACGTCGATCCATTTGTAGAAGCCGAGCATCGCATCCACCGCACGCGGCATCACCACGAACTGACAGAGAATGCAGCCGCCCATGAACAGGCCGATGCTGAACGGCAAGTACACGTGAATGAGCTTCTTTTCGTGCGGATAGAGCCCGGCGCCGATGAACGCCCACATCTGGTAGAAGATCCACGGGCAAGCAAGCACGACGCCGCACAAGAGCGACATCTTGAAGTAGACCATGAACGCTTCCATGACGCCCATGCCCTTCAAGTAATGCTCGGAATTGGTGACAAAACGACCTTCTTCGGCGCCACCTGACAAGTCCGCCGCGGGTACCTGTTCTACGAATTCGATATGAGTCTGTTCGGGGTTCTTGAGCTTTAATCCGTCAAAAGAATCAAGAAGCGGCTGCACGGGAAGTTTGGTTCGAACCTCGACCGTTTTGTTCTTTTGGTCGTCCTTGTCGGACGAGTCTACATCTTTCTTAATGCGCTGCGCTCGGTCGTGATACCACTGCTTCACTTGCTCCTCGACCGGGTCGATGATGATCTTGAGCATCGGCCGGCCGATACCGATCCACGGCTGATTCAGCCGTTCGCCAATGCCGTCGAGAATGAAGCCGATGATCAGGAACAGGCCGAGCCCCTTGATCGCGCGCCACATGCGCGTGCGCAGCTCGTCGAGGTGGTCTCCGAAGGACATGCGCGTGTCCTTGAAGAAGTCCTCGTCGTAGTCGGGGTGGTGCCGGTTCTTGTTCAGGAATTTTGCGAACATGGCAATGCGGGGGCCGGCGGGTGACAACCGCAGGCGAAGATGCCGGAGGGTTGAGGCTGGGAAGGTTAACGGCGACCGATTGGCGGCGAGGGTGCCGACTCATGTCGCCGAACGATGATGTTGGAATATTAGCACGGGCGATCGACGCGGGCAAGAGCGATCAACCGGTCATCAGAACTGAAAATAGATAAACGGCTGCCCGACGTCCGGAGGGGCGAGCAGCACGGCCAACAGTAGCGTCGCCACGCGCAGTCCCCACGCGAGGCCGCTGCGAAACGGCGTCGGTTCGCCGCGCGTCTTGGCCGCAAGCGCCACGAACAAGATGAGTGCATACGAGCCGATCCCCATCAACACCGATGGGTCCGTATAAGTTCCCGACCACATTCGCGTCGGGTCGAAGGCCACGCACTTGCGGACGCACTCGATGCTTTCCGCGAATACCGTGAGACGGAAGAAGCACCACGCCAGGCAGACGGCGTGGAACGTCAACACCCCCGCGATGCCAATCCAGATGGTGCGCGCGACCCCCGTCGTTCCATTTAACCAGCGTGCAATCGGCGTGCTTGCCCATGCCTTGTGGACGATCAAGAACGAGCCGTGCAGTCCGCCCCAGACGAGGAACGACCAGTTCGCTCCGTGCCAAAGGCCGCCGAGCAGCATGGTGATCATCAGGTTCACGTTCGTGCGGATCGGCCCATGGCGATTGCCGCCGAGCGGGATGTAGAGGTAGTCGCGCAGGAATCGTGACAGCGTCATGTGCCAGCGCCGCCAGAAGGCCGCGATGTTCGTCGCTAGGTAAGGCAAGTCAAAGTTCTCTGGCCAGCGATAGCCGAAGAGCAGGCCGATGCCGCGCGCGAGATCGGTGTAAGCCGAGAAGTCGAAGTAGATTTGCAATGCGTACAGGTAGACGTACGGCAATGCCCAGGCGCCCGCGGTCGTCGGGTCGTTGACGTGCGCGAAGAAGGGGTCGATTGCCAACCCGATGCGGTTCGCAACCACGAGCTTCTTGAAGAATCCGCGTGCGATCAGCCACATTGCTTCGGGCACATCCTTCGGGTCGGTCGCGAGCTTGCCGGGGCGCACGTAGTCGAGGAACTCGTGTGGCCGCAGGATCGGACCGGCCACCAGGTGCGGGAAGAACGCGGCCGAGAGCGTATATCGCACCAGGTTCATCTCAGCCGAGAGCACGCGGCGATACACGTCGACGAGATACGCGACGCCAGTGAACGCGTAAAACGAGATGCCGAACGGGATCGCCCAGCCGGTGAAGTCGGTCGATTGATAACCGAAGAACGTCGTCGCCACGAGCGGCGTGTACTTATAGAAGGCGAGCACCGCGAGGTTGAACGTGACACCAATCGCGACCCAAAGCCGCGGCCGTTGGCTGCGTTCAATCCGCAGCGCGACGGCCCAGTCGAGCACGCAATACGTCAACAGGATCGGCAACAGTTGCCAGTGCTTGTGCCCATAGAAGACGAGGCTGGCCGCGAGCAAGAGCGTGACGGCCGCGCGCTCTTGCTTGCGGACGATCCACCACAACACGTACGTGATCGCGAACAGGATAAGAAAGGGGCGGTCTTCAAAGCTCATCCCGGAAAGCCCTCCGGGAGCTGAACGTCGGTCGCCGTGCCGACGGCATGGAAGTGCTTCAGCAACTCGGCGAGCACGATGCGGTTGCCGATCGCCGAGAAATGTTTGTCGGGAATGAACAGAGCCGGCTTGTCGGCAAAGTTCACGAACGGAGCGCGGATGTCGCACACATCGAGGCCGGCGGCGATGGCAAGCGCAGTCGCATCGACTTGAAACGCGAAGCCGGCGCCCCGCGTGATTTGCTCAAAGTTCGGCAACAACAACACCGTGACCGGCACATGGTGCTTGGCCGTCACCTCGCCAATGCGTTGAAGCAGGGCCTCGAGTTCGGAATGAATGACAGGATGCACGCGATCGACGAGCTCGGCCGGCTTATAGAACGGCACCGCATGCTGAAGATCGGCACGCACCCAGCCGGCGAGCGCGAGCCGGCTGTTGCGAATAAGTCCGGCACCGACACTCGGTAGTCGCGGGTCGAATGACTGCGCCCCATTCGGGCCGGCGTGGACCATGCTCACGGTCTGATGCGCGAACACCGCGGCATCGAGCGGCTGCATCGTGAAGACGATGCGCTCCGGTCGCAGGCCATTTTCGAGTAACAGCTCGATCTGTGCGGCACGCACATACAGAAACTCGTTTCGGCCCAAATTGAACACGTGGCGATTCGTGATGTACTTGCGCGTCGTATCCGCGAGCATCCCGTCGGCGTGGACGAACGAGCTGCCGAACATGGCCCAGGACTTGGGCGGGTTCGGCGTAAAGAGAATCTCGTGCGGCTTCAAGCCGTCCTTGTAGTCGTCGCGGAACGAGTCCCACGAACGGTACTGCACGCCGTAATGCGGATCGGACTTGAAGGGACCGAGGCGATCGTCGTCGACTAGGTACGGCTGCACCGTCCGCGGCGGGGCAATGCGCAGGCCGCCTTCGCCGATCGCGAGAAGGACAAGCACGGCAACGGCGAACCCGGCGGCGAATTGCAGCCGGGCTCGGCGACGACTTTGGACGGGAGGATTACCCACTCGACGCGTAATACCAGGAACGCCGGGCCGGCGTCAATGCCCCCCGCTCGATGGCTTCGCTTCTTTCGACTCTTCAGCATGGCCCGGCGAGTCAGCGTGATGCTCCGACATCGTCAGCGCGTAGATCGCCAGACTGACGCCGACGACCGTCACGACCATGCCGACGAGCCAGAAAAGCTTCCGCTTGGTCAGAATGCCGAGCGAGCAGACGACGAGGCCAAGCTCTACGGCCAGATGTGCGTAGTCGAGCCAGTCGGCTTGGTGGTGTGCGTGATCCGCCGCGGCGTTCGCGGCCGCGACTTCCTTTTGCACGCCTTCCGCCTTCTCCTTGAGTTCCTTCAGTTCGCCGTCGTAGCGGGCCACTTCCGCCTTGAGCTTGGCGATGTCCGGATCGTGGTCCGCATCGCCGCCCTTGTCGCGCGGCAACCGGCTGAGGGTCTGAATCTGTAGTTGGGCCATCGCCTGTCGCAGGCGCTTGGCTTGATATTGAGCCCAGGTGTTCGATTCCTTCACCTCCAACTGACCCTTGACCGTCTTGTGGATCAGCGTGTCGTTGTGCTTACGGTGCCCGAGCATTGCGACGCCGGCCAGCAGGGCGGCGGTGATCGCGACCGTCACCGCGACCCGTCGATCGAATGACGAGTGGGCCGCATGCTCGGCGTGCTCCGCGTGTTCGAGATGCTCGTGCGTGCTGCTCACGTGGGACTCCGTGTCATGGGACGTGCCGGGATGTTAAACGCGTGGCCGGCGCAAGTGTCAAGTTGACGCCAGGATTCGTTTCCTTCGGGAAGGGGCACACTCCCAAACGAATTCGTTTCACCCCAAAAAGGAGAGATTGCCAACAGAGGTTGCCAAATACATATGGGGGGTTGGCAATCTCTGCTTGCGTTTTTGGGCGCATGCTATTACCAACAGACGAGATGGGTCGAAATCGCCGAGTGCAAAATTCTAGCGCCAGGAACCAATACCGTTCAACTCGCGCAGCTGAAATCGGAGTCTCCTGCCATGATGAAATTGCCCTAAGTCCAGCATGGAGAGGAGGCTCCGATGTCTTCTTTATACACCGATATCGATCGACTGGGGCAGTTGCCGACGACCGAG
>DATANR010000176.1:0-6938 GCA_036266155.1 Gemmataceae bacterium
CCGAGGCGGTCGATCAGTTCGCCAAGTTGTCGCGGGCTCATTGAGAGGAAGACGACACGGTGTGGAAAATATTCCGCGCTCGATCATCGAACGCTTACACACTTGTTTAGAACTGAAGCTTCCAAATGCGTTTCGTTTCACTGCAGATTTCAAAGATTGCCAACAGAGATTGCCAGACACATATAGGGGTTTGGCAATCTCTGCCGATTCGTCGCCATAACTCCTTTGGAAATAGTCTCTTGTGAAACACACACGAAAACAAATTCGTGCGCAATGAAAGGCCGTCTTTTAGAATGAGGCTGGTGCCGGTTGCGGGGCAATGGACGACATCGCAGTGCTTCGAAAATCGATTTGAACGTGAGAAAAGTGCCCATGCGAGTAATCGCTGGAGAGCGAGTATTTTCGAACCTTGTCTGAAGGTTCTTGACACTGAAATGATAGGCGTGCTGGAATGGGGCCCGGTTACAGCGTGCAGCAGCGCCGTGCCGCGATCCCGCGCGTTGGCGCGTCGAAATGCCGACTTCGCCCTCAGTCCAACGACCCCGGCCACGCACGGGCCGGACCAATGGAACCGAGGCCACTGATACGAAAGCGATTTCGAGGGAAGGTCAGTGATCGCCCAACCAACGATGATTGGTGGGGTGGAAAGCCCTATCATCGCGGGGCCAAGTGTCCCGCATGTAAGATTCCCTTCTTGCTGCTGTGGGACATCAGCGGCCGACTTGTTTGGGTGGGTCTCCGAATTCACACAATGGAACTGCTATTTGGCAAACCAAAAATACTCTGAATATCTGAACGACATCTTCGGTTCATTCGATCCCGAGGAAGACACAATCGATGAGTGGTATCGGACCGCTAATTACATCAATGACCGCTGGCTCTCACGTCTTGAGGATGTTTTTGCAACGGACACGATGACAAGTGGAATCGGGAATTGCCGTGGATAGCCAGTCGACGTTGTCGCAGCCCTGCTAAGGATCTCGGAGCGTTGGGCACAACCAGCCGCGGAGCCCGAAGCGCGACGCGAGGGCGGAGCGGACTGGAATTCGTAACAACGCCGCGCGGGGCGCCGTCGCGTCGCCCTTCGGGCTCCGGCGGTTTGACCTTAGATTTGCATGCCAGTCGCAATTAGGTAACCTGCTCGTGGCATGCCGTTCCACCCCGCCCTAGAATCGGGCGTAGCTCATCCCTTCATGTCCCTCCCTACGCATTCGCGGAGTGACCAACATGCGCCAGGTGCTGTTTGCGGCCCTGTTCGGCCTGCTTATCGCCGATCTCCTGACGGGAGCGGAACCCACGCCGGAGCCGCTGGCCAAAAGCACAATCACCTCCGTCGGCGTGTTCAAGAACGGACTCGCCCTCGTGCAGCAGGAGATCGACGTGCCAGGTCCGGGCGCCTATCGCCTCGACATTGCCCCCAACCCCGTTCATGGTTCCTTCTGGATCAAGAGCAACTGTGATGTGGAATCGGCGCTGAAGCTGCTCGACTTCGACACGCCGCGGCCGGTCGCCGGACTCCAAGATGAACTCGCCGGCAAGAACGTCGTCATTCACCTGAAGGATAAGGCGGACGGGATTGCCGGTACCGTCGAGCCGACGTCCCGCAGCCAATCGAGCTTTGTGACTGTCAAAACCGCCACCGGCTCGACCTACATCAACCCGGCCGAGATCACGTCCATCGACGTCAAGGGCGCGGGCAAGACCAAGGAAGGCACGATCAAGCAGCAGCGGCCCGTACTGGTCTTGACCGTCGACAAGACGGACAAGAAGCCCGCCATCGTCCTGTCGTATCTGACGCATGGCTTCAGTTGGGCGCCGAGTTACCTCGTCGAGATCGGCGACGGCAACAACCTCACGATCGAGATGGCCGCCGCCGTGCGCAACGAGTTCGCCGACCTGAAGGAATCCGAGATCAAACTGATGACCGGCACGCCGGCGATCGAGTTCTCCAACGTAATCTCGCCCCTGTCGCCGAAGCAGAACCTCGAAAAATTCCTCTCGGCATTGCAGTCGGACGGCTTGCCGGGCGTGGACGGCAACGAAATGCAATTTACGTCGATCGGCAAACGCAATCTGAAGTCGGGCGAGTCTCTGTCGCTCCGCGTCGGCCGCGCGAAGGTGGGCTACGAGCGACTCGTCGAGTGGAACGTGGCGAGCGACGAAAACGGGTCGATCACGGAAGAGACGTGGGATGTGTTGCAATTCAAAAACCCGTTCGCATTCCCGATGGGCACCGCGCCGGCGATGGTGATGGACCGGGACCAGTTCAAGAGCCAGCGGACCTGCTCACGGGCGCTGGTCGGCGAGGCGTCCTCGCTTCGGTTCGCGCGATCGCAGGACATGCGCACCCGCGGCAAGGAGAGCGAAGAGTTGGTCAAGAAGCCGGCAGAGAAGGATGCCAAGGTCGACAAGGAAGCCAAGATCGAGAAGGGCGAGATCATCCGCATCGGCATGAACGAGTACCGCCGCGCGACGATCGACGGCGAGTTGACGGTGACCAACCAGCGGAAGCAGCCGAGCAAGGTCATTCTGCGCCGCGATATCAAGGGGAAAGTTCTGCAGACGGACGTCGACGCGAAGGTGCAGGCTTACGAGGAAGGACTGCGGGCGGTGAACCCGTCGAACGAGATCGTTTGGACGGTCAGCCTTGGCGCCGGCGAAGAGAAGACCGTGCGCTACCGCTACACGGCATTGATTCTTCTGAGCCGGGAGCGATGGGCCGCCACGTGGTAGGAGGGGCCGACGGCTTCTTCAGCTTGTCCTGCAATCGACTGGCGTACAATTCGGCGCGGCTATCGAACTGAACGCGGACGATATGGTTCATGACTTCGAGTCCATCTATTTGACAGGCAGTCCTGGTCCTGCATGCTGACGGCCAAGCTCCGCGTATCCCTGGTACGGAGACGGATCGATGCCCTCTGAGTTGACCGTCGAAACCCGTTTGGTCGACAACGACATCCTGGCGATCATCCTACACGGCAGCCTGGAGACCGCGACGACCGATCAGTTCAATCGGGCCGTGGAGGCTCATTTGGCAAAGGGGCTGACCAAGTTCATCATCGATTGCCGATACGTGGGCTATGTATCGAGCGCCGGCATCGGCTCCCTGGTCGCGCTGCAAACGCGGCTTCGCAAACGCGGTGGCGAAGTGAAGCTGGCCGCGGTGCAGGGAATGGTGGTTGACTTGATGCGCCTCGTACGCCTGGATAAGCTCCTGAACATTTACGGCGACCTGGAGTTTGCCCGCCAGGCATTCGCACAAGGCCATTCGCCCGGATGATGCATTTCATACGATGACGGCAGACCACTCGCCGGCGCTCGTTCGCGATACGACTCTCTCGATCCCACAACCGCGGTTTTCCGGAGCCGTCATGAGCCTGGCATCCGTCCCCACGTCGGCTGCGCCGCCCGTCCTGCTCGATCCGCGGCCGCGCTGGAACCTGGTTGAGCGCATCGCATTCCGGTTCTTCTTCTGTTATTTCATCCTGTACATCCTGCCCTTCCCCATCGGCGAATTGTCGGGCCTCATCGCCAGCGTGCGCATGCTGACGAGAAGTCACGAGCCGACGATGGAAGAGTTGATGAATGACGAACCGTCGGAGCCGTTCTTCGAGAAGTACATCACCAAGCCCTACAAGGACGGCATGGATTGGTCGGTGCTGTGGGTCGGAAAACAGGTTTTCAAAAAGGAACTCGAGTACCGGCCGCTCGGCAGCGGCGACACGACGTGGAACTACGTGCAAATCTTCGCGATCGCGTTCGTGTCCGCAACGCTGACTCTTCTCTGGACACTGACCGCGTCGCTCTGGTGGAGATTTCGACAGCGCGAGCAGCCGGCCTATCCGTATTTGCATGAAGCGTTGCACATTTACGTCCGCTTTTATCTTGCGTACTACATGGTCATCTACGGTTCGTTCAAGGTGATCAAGCTCCAGTTCCCATCGGCGAGCGCGGACGGCCTCTTGCACACGTATGGCGAATCGTCGCCGATGCATCTGCTGTGGACGTTCATGGGCGCATCCGAAGGATACAACTGGTTCACCGGCGGCGGCGAAGTGCTCGGCGGTTTCCTCTTGTGCTTTCGGCGAACCACGCTGCTCGGAGCGCTCGTCTCCTGTGGCGTGATGGTGCACGTGGCTGCGTTGAATTTTTGCTACGACGTACCGGTGAAGCTGTTCTCGATGCACCTAGTGCTCGCCAGCCTATTCGTGATGTCGCCCGATTGGCCGTGGCTATTCCGCGTGTTCGTGCTGGGCCAGCGCACGACGCCGCGCGGCATGACCACGCTCTCTCGGTGGAAGTGGCTGAACTGGAGCGCGTTCGCTTTGCGCACCCTTGTCGTCGGCACGTTCCTCACGGTGACCTTCTACGGTGCCGTGAAGCAGAGCAAGGTTTACGGCGACAAAGCGCCACAGCCGCCGATGAGCGGATTGTGGGACGTTGCGGAATTCACGCTCGATGGCAACGTCCGGCCGCCGTTGACCACGGATGCGGGTCGCTGGCAGCGCTTTGTCATCGTCAATAACTTCCGCGGGACCATGTTGATGGCGACCACGATGACGGGCGGCAAGATGACATATTTGGCGTCCGTCGACGACGAGAGCCACACCATTGTCTTGTCGAGCTTTGGCGCCGCGCCCGGCCAGCCGCCGACGGGGACGATTCAGTTCACCAAAGTGTTTGCCGAATTGTATCTGATGGATGGCGAAGTGCAGATGTTTGCGGACGGCAAGTTTGGCAAGAAGCAGGTGCGGATGCTCGTCCGCCACGTCGGCGATGACAAGTTCTTGCTCAAGAGCCGCGGCTTCCACTGGATCAACGAGTGGCCATACAACTTCTACGGCCCCCGCGACCAGCCGCCGCCCAAGATCCCGCCGCCGCCGAAGCCCAAGGAGTGATTGAGCCTTGCATGGAGCAACCAGCCTCTTTTGGATTATTGAACATGAACCCTCTCTCCCGCCGCGACTTTCTCCGTTCTTCCGCCTTTACCGTGGCCGGCACGGCGCTCGGCACTGTCCCTGCCTTCGCCCAGTTCAAAGGCGAGCGGCCCAAACAGGCCGACGGCGTCACCGTCCTCAATCCACGGGGACGCAATCCAGTCAGCCTCATCATCGACGACTCGACGTGCCTGGTGAATTTGGCTCACTTCTGCATCCCACACTTCGCCGAGGTGTTCCCGCAGAATTACAAGCAGGACTGGAAGAAGCTGCCGCGTGAGATCCCGGACGCCTTTGTCCGCGAGTTCGGCGAGTGGTGCGGTGAGCGCGGCATCAAAGGGAAGTACTCGTGCATTCCCTACCCCGCGTGCGTCGGCTGGATCGACCGGGACATGCCGGGCTGGTCGAAGCAGGAGCTGCGCGACAGCCTGAAGCTGGTCCGCGAGTTCATGATGCCGAACTGGGATATTCATCCGGAAATGGTGACGCACACCTGGGTCATCAATCCAAAGACCGGCCGGGCTTTCGATGAACGCGATGACAAACACCTCGAAAACTGGGAATGGAGTCAGAACAAGTCAGCCGACGAGTTGGCAGCCTACATGGCATTCGCACTGAAAGTGCAAAAGAATGCGGGCCTGACGTGCGAAGGCATCACCACGCCTGGCGGCTTCGGCAACAAGAATCGCGACGCCCTCGCACGGGGTACCTTCCAGGCCGTCCGCAACGTGTTCAATGCCGAGATCCCGCATTATTTCCGGCACCTGTTTACCGACCCGAAGCAGAGCGTCGCCCCACGGGTGGAGTTCGCGGCGGGCATCGATACGGACAGGCCGGAATGCGTCGTTTCGATCATCGGCTGTACCGGCGACTGGTTCGGCGGCTGGGACGGCCTCACGCGCGGCTCGGCCGACCTGCTCATCACCGCCGACGGCAAGGGCGGCCGATTACCGCAGGTGATCGCGGCTGGCGAGCCGGCGATCATCGTCTGCCACTGGCCCGGCGTCTACTACAACGGCGACCGCATCGGCTTCAACATCTTCAAGGAGGTCGTGAAGCGGCTCGGCGACCATTACGACAACTTGATCTGGATGAAGAACAGCGAGATCGCCCGCTACTGGGTCGCCAAGGAACTGACGAAGATCGACAAGGACGAGTCCGGCGTGAAGTTCAAGGCACCGTATGCTTGCCCGGGCTTCACGGTGAAGACGAATGCTCGTCCGGCGGCCGGCGTGAAGGTGGTGGTCAACGGCAAGCCGACGCCGCTGACGGAGGTGGCGAAACCGCTTGATTTGAAGCCGGGGATGTGGGTGAAGGAGAAGGAGGGGGTGAGCGTGTGTTTTGATTTGGCGAAGGGAGAGAGTTCGATCAAGTGGGCATGATTGGCATCATGTGCCGTTCCGTTCGGCAGACGGGGATGGCACACGAATGTATTCGAAAGTCTTCATGTAAGTCGCTTCGAGGTCAACGGGCACCGACACATCGGTCCCAATCCACATGGGCACTTTCGGCATTGCCTTGCCCACGACAAGCATTTGTGCGCACCACTCGATATTGGTGTGAGCATTTTCGCGGAGAGACCGATACGCGATCGCGGACAGGCTACTTTCTGTTGAAAGAATCTCAGTCGAGTTCAGCTCCAAGATCGATAAGAGTTCTTCGTGCAGCGATCGTGATCGACCCGTGACAACGTCCACGATAATGACAGAAGTGCCCTGTTCTAGGTAATTGGCGCATTTGAGCGCAAACGCCCTACGGTTTGCCGGCCGATCCTTATTTGCGGGGCTGACAAGTTCCAATGCCGCGATGAGTTCGGCGTCACCATTATCGTAGATGACTTTCACTTCGAAGGTCTCGAGGCCGGTGAAGTCAATGACCCCGGTCCCTGTCGCGGCCGGCGGCGTCCAGCGTTCCGGCCCGCTTGGTTCTTCCCATCCTGTTTCACGCAGGGCTGCGACATCGATCTCGACAACGCCGCCCCGCAGTTGAACGTTCGCCCAG
>DATANR010000177.1:0-10720 GCA_036266155.1 Gemmataceae bacterium
ATATCCGGTTTATCTCTTTGTTCGGAGTTGTGACTGTACGCGTGTACCAGCCTTGAGCCCATAGTTTTCCTTTGAATTGGCTTTGTATGGGCGCTAGCGGCACATTGAAAAGCGATGTCAACTTGCGGATCTGGTTCTTGAGGGATTTAGAACATGCGAGTCTTAGTCACAGGTGGTGCCGGTTTTATTGGGTCACACTTGTCCGACGCATGCCTTGCGCGTGGCGACGAGGTGCAGGTACTGGACGACCTGTCCACGGGCAGCATGGACAACATCCGTCATCTAAAAGACCACCCGCGATTCCAGTACACGATAGATAGTGTGCACAAGCGCTCGGTCGTCGCCGAACTAATCGATGAGTGCGACATCGTCTATCACCTGGCCGCCGCTGTCGGTGTCAAGCTGATCGTCGAGAGCCCGGTGCGAACGATCGAAACCAACGTACACGGGACCGAGGTTGTGCTGGCTCAGGCAGCCAAAAAGAAGAAGAAGGTCTTCGTGGCTTCGACGTCCGAGGTGTACGGCCTGTCGACCAAGGTGCCCTTCAACGAAGAAGATCCGCTGGTCTTGGGGGCCAGTGCCAAGGGTCGCTGGAGCTATGCCTGTTCCAAGCTTCTCGATGAGTTTCTGGCCTTGGCTTACTGGCGCGAGAAGAAACTCCCGGTGGTCGTGGCGCGTTTCTTCAACACCGTGGGCCCACGCCAGACCGGACAATACGGGATGGTGGTGCCGACGATGGTGAAGCAGGCGCTGGCGGGCCGGCCGATCACTGTCTATGGGGACGGTCAGCAGACGCGGTGCTTTGGCTACGTCGGCGACGTCATTGGCGCCATCATCAAACTCATGGAGCGTCCGGAAGCAGTCGGCCAAGTCTTCAACATCGGATCGTCGGAAGAGGTGTCGATCCTGGAACTCGCCGAAGTTGTTCGCGATTTGACCGGCTCACACTCCGAGATCGTTTACCTCCCGTACAGCGAAGCGTACGAGGATGGCTTCGAAGACATGCCCCGCCGGGTGCCGGACACCGCCAAAGTTCGGGCTCTGGTCGGCTTCCAGCCGACCGTCGATCTGCGCGGCATTGTCCGCAAAGTCATCGACGCGATGCGGACAACCGACCGCCCCACGAAGCGTACGGCCGCACTCGCTGCCGCGAGTTGATCGCAAGCGCACCCTGGATTGACCCACCCCGACTTGCTGGCCCGGCTCATGGATACGATCGCACTCATCGGTGTTGCCTTCGCCTTCGTTGCCGCCCTCGGCATCACGCCCCTCGTTCGCGCCGTCGCGCGGCGCACCGGCATGGTCACGCGCCCGCGCGGCGACCGTTGGGCCAAGCAGCCGACGGCCCTCTTGGGCGGAGTGGCGATTTTCGCGGCGTTTGCACTCGCCGTGGTGACGTTCTTGCCGGAGATGGGCCACGGCTGGATCGTACTCGCGGCCAGTGCCCTGATGTTTACTGTGGGGCTGATCGACGATATCCGCCCGCTTAAGCCATATCAGAAACTCGTTGGCCAGATTGTACCCGCCGTGGTCGTTATCCTCGCCGGGCTCACGCTGCCCTGGACGCCGTGGCCAGTGGCCAACATGGCCATGACGCTCGTCTGGCTGGTCGGGATCACCAACGCGGTGAATCTGCTCGACAACATGGATGGCCTGGCGGCGGGAATTGGAACGATTGCCGCCAGCGTTCTGGCGACCACGTTCTTTCTGAACGGGGACGTGGCCGAAGGACTGGTATTGGCCGGATTCGGCGCTACGCTGGTTGGCTTCCTGGTCTTTAACTCCAACCCAGCGTCCATCTTCATGGGCGATTGCGGGTCGCTCTTTATTGGCTTTTTCCTCGCCGCGGCGGCGCTCCTCAATGTGTCGGGCGGCCGGGTGTCCGGCCTGCTGCCAGTCCTGGCGGTTCCAGCCCTGTTGTTGGTCATTCCGATCTTCGATACCACCCTGGTCACGATCCTGCGCAAGCTGGCGGGGCGGTCGGTTTCCCAGGGCGGACGAGACCATTCGTCGCATCGGCTTGTGGCCATGGGCCTGAGTGAGCGCCGGGCCGTCTGTCTGCTCTATGCCTTGGCCGCCGTTTCTGGGCTGACGGCCATCCTGGTGCGTCAGGTATCTGCCGAAATCGGCATTGCCGTTGTTGTTGTGCTGGTCCTGGGCCTGACGGCGCTCGGCATCCATCTGTCGGGCGTCAAGGTGTATCCGGATAGCGGGCCACAGGTCCCTGTGGCGCGCGGCGTCGGGGCCTTCCTCATCGATCTGTCGTACAAGCGCCGGGTGTTCGAGGTCGTCCTTGATGTGACCCTGATTGGCTTGGCCTACTACTCGGCGCATCTTCTGGTGTTCGGGCCGCTGGAACCCGCCGGGGCTCTGCCCCTGTTCTTGCGAACGCTGCCAATCCTGGTCGTGCTCAAATTGATTGTTTTCCTGGGAGTCGGAGTCTACCGGGGGATGTGGCGCTATGTGAGCATTCACGACCTGGTGGTGCACACCCAGGCGGTGGCCGTCGGGTCCGTTGTGAGCATCCTGGCGTTTGTCTTCCTGGAGCGGTTCGAGGGGTTGTCCCGGGTCGTGTTCGTACTCGATGCCCTACTACTGCTGCTCTTGCTTGCGGGGAGCCGGGCCGGGTTCGTGTTCCTACGTCGGCTGTTGCCGACGCGGGTCGTCGCTGAACGACGGCGAGTATTGATTTACGGGGCTGGTGATGGCGGCGAGTTGCTCTTGCGCGAAGTGCGCAACAACCCGGATCTGTGCTGTGAGCCGATTGGCTTTGTTGATGACGACCCGCGCAAGAAGGGATTGGTCATTCACGGCTTGCGCGTCTTCGGCGGCAATGGGTCGTTCACGAAGATCGTCCGGGAGCAGCGGGTCGATGCCGTGTACGTCTCGAGCCCGAAGTTCACGCTGCAACGGCTCGAAGAGATTGGTCAAGAATGCGGGACGGCGGGGGTCGAACTTTACAAGGTACGGATGGTGATTGAGGCGATCGAGATTCCGGTCGGGAATGTTCCAAACAATCGAATTTCGACTGTTGAATTGAGTGCAATGCATTTGCACCAATCGGGCTCCATGTGTTGAGGGGTCTGTTAACGGTCGGTATCCCCCACGAGAAGTTGTTGGCATCTTGTTTTGGGCAATCAGTGAGTGATTCAGTTAGCACGCTTGATCCGCCCAGTGATCACGATCTCCGCCTTTCCAGCGACAGGCCTCGTGGAATTGCGCTGCCCGCCGTTGTTCCCAAGGTTCATGCAGACGTCCAGTCCGTTAACGCGTTTCGCGGCTATGTCTGCCTTGGCATTGTCGTCTTTCACTTGTACAGCGGTCCGGTACACGAGTGCCTCGCACGCCATGTCGGCCCCTGGCTAGACCAGTTGTTGCGGTATGGTCGGCTCGGCGTGGAGAGCTTTTTTGTTCTGGCCGGGTACTTCCTTGTCCACATGTTTCGCCCGAGTGAGGTGAACCATTTTTCGGTTCGCCGCTTCCTGACCCGGCGGATGGTCCGGCTGGCCGTGCCCTACTGGGTCGTCGTTTTTTTACAGGTTGGCCTGATCTGGAGTGTGCACTGGACCTTCGATCGCGACAACAATCCGCCGGGCGTTGGCTACACCCTTCCCGTCCTATTGTTCGTGCAAGACGTCGTCGGCGACCACTTCGCCATGTCCTACCCCCTCTGGTCGATGGCGACTCTGATTCAGTTTTACTTCCTCTGGGCGTTAGCCTTTTGGGTGGTCCGGCGAATTGTCATTGTCGGCACACCTGACCGCTTCCAGGCGCTTACGCATCGGCTCATGATCGCTCTGACTTCTGCTATCCTTCTGGGGTCGTTGGCACTCCAGTTCACACCCAGTGGTGAGCAGTGGCAACTCCCGCGGATGGCCTGGGCCTTGGCGCTTGGATGCTTGCTTTATTGGCACAGCTTGGGCCTAATGTCCGCCGGCCTAGTGTTTCTGGCGCTCGGCTCCACCTTATTCACCGGGCTGTATCTCGAGCACGTTTGGTGCGTCAAGGCAGTTGCCTGTGGCCTGCTGTTGCTCGCCCTGGGCAACGGGCTTCGCTTTCCGAACGCGGCCGTCACGCGCTGGCTCGCCGCCCTCGGCAGTCGCTCGTATAGCGTGTATCTCGTTCATGGCATCGTTGGCATCCGCATTGTGAACTGGGCGGTGTTTCTGGATCACGGCTCCCTTGCCGTGACGGCCGGGCTCTTTGTCGCCGGTGTAGTCGCGAGCCTGGCTGTGAGCTTGGCGTTCTATGGGTTCGTCGAACGCCCGACGGCCCGTTTCGCTCAGACCGTGGATTACCGCCGTTAAGGCTTGGCCACTTCGGCCAACTTCGGAGACACGCTCCTGGCGAAAGTGATCATCGAGGCTGGCCGTAGCGAGCGCCAATACTGGCGCGACCTCTGGCGGTTCCGTGAGTTGATGTACTTCCTGGCCTGGCGTGACGTCACCGTCCGCTATAAGCAGACGTTCATCGGTGTCGCCTGGGCCCTGGTGCGCCCACTTGCGACAATGGCCGTGCTAGTTATCGTTTTTGGCACGGTCGCCAACCTTGACTCGGGTGGTGTGCCCTATTCCTTGCTCGTGCTGTCCGGGATGCTCGCCTGGCAGCTATTTGCCACCGGCTTTTCGGCCGCAAGCGAAAGCCTAGTCACTAACGTCGGCCTGATCTCGAAAGTTTATTTTCCGCGCCTGCTAGTCCCGGTCAGTTCGGTCGCTGTTAGCCTTGTCGATTTCCTGATTACGTTGCCGCTCCTGTTCATATTGATGGCCTATTACGATCATGCGCCAACTTGGCGGCTGGCGTTCTTCCCAGTCTTTGTCATATTGGCTGTGTTGGCCTCGCTAGCGGTTGGCATTTGGATGTCGGCCCTGAATGTGAAGTACCGTGATTTTCGCCACGCAATCCCATTCGTCCTCCAGTTCGGCGTCTACATATCGCCGGTGGGGTTTAGTCTGTCGGCTGTGCCGGAACAATACCGAATGTGGTACGCCTTGAATCCAGTTGTCGGATTGATCGAGGGTTTCCGCTGGTCCTTACTTGGTAAGGCGGACGAAATGATGCCCTTCGCGATTAGTGTCACCGTGACGGCCGTGGCCCTGCTACTCCTGGGCGGCATTCGCCATTTTCGCAAGACCGAGCGTACGTTTGCGGACGTAATCTGAGTATGAGTGTGAGCGCAACGGCGACGGTGATCCGCGTCGAAAACTTGAGCAAGAAATATGAAATTCGCCACTTGGCGGAGCGCGAAAAATACGCGACGCTCCGCGACACACTCGCCGGCGGCATGACGCGGATGGGTCGCCGCTTGATCGGCCGGGAACGAACCTCGCGGGCTACGACGGAAGAATTCTGGGCCCTGCGCGACGTTTCATTCGAAGTTAAGCGTGGCGAAGTGGTCGGGATCATTGGCCGCAACGGGGCCGGGAAGAGTACGCTGCTGAAGATCCTGAGCCGCATCACCGAGCCGACCTGCGGCCGGATCGAAATTGACGGCCGCGTCGCGAGCCTTTTGGAAGTCGGCACCGGCTTCCACGCTGAATTGACCGGCCGCGAGAACATCTACCTCAACGGGTCAATTCTGGGAATGACACGCGCGGAGATTAAGCGAAAGTTCGATGAGATCGTCGCCTTCGCGGAAGTGGAAAAGTTCCTGGATACGCCGGTCAAGCGCTACAGCAGTGGCATGTACATGCGACTGGCTTTTGCCGTGGCGGCACACTTGGAGCCCGAAATCTTGATCGTGGATGAAGTGTTAGCAGTGGGTGATTTCGAATTTCAGAAGAAGTGCTTGGGGAAAATAGGTGAGGTTGCGAAAGGTGGCCGGACCGTTCTGTTCGTCTCGCACAATATAGGCGCCGTTCAAAGCCTGTGTAACTCGATACTGCACCTTAATGCTGGTACGGTGGTTGAGCAAGGACCTGTTGAGACGATTATACCTGCCTATCTTTCAAAAATGTACGAGCCGTCACCGTGTTTGGATGTAAGGCGGCCGATATTCGACTACTTATTATTGGAGAATCTGGCGGCAACTCCTGCGGCAGTACCCAGCGGCGGCGCTACTTCGATTACGGTCAGCTTCCGTGGTGTCAAGAGCGGCAGCATCCACGGGTTGTGCATTCTGCTGTTTTCATCCACGAACACGCGAGTCGCAATAATCGACTTGCGCGATCCGTCTGGTCCCTACCGGATTGCGCAGGAGGAGGTATTGACCCTTCAGGTCGATATCCGGTGTCTCAACCTCGTCGAGGGCGAATACAAGTTCGGCTTGTATGTTCAATCCTCGCATTCACACCTGGATTTAGGCGACCTTGCTTCGATTCGCGTACTCTCCCAAGCGGGGCATGGCCTCATATTACCGTACCCGGCTGTTTACCGAGGGTTCGTCGAGTTGGACTGTTCCGTCCCGTGTCGCACGAATTTGGTTTGAGCAGGCTATAACTATCTGAGTCTTGCTTCGCCTATCTATCAAGTTGAAGCTGTATGCGAACACACCCCAAGTATCACTTTGCAAGACAGCTCCCCCGGCAGGCAAAAGTGCTCGATATCGGGTGTTGGAATTTCAGTTTTGCAAAACAGTGCAATGGGATAGGTATCACAGAGTTCATGCATTTCGGAGTTGATATCCAACAACCGGCAGAAGCAATTCCACCCGATTACAGCTTCGCGGTCACGGATGTAAATCAGTCCCCCTTGCCCTTCCCCGACCAATCTTTCGACGCCGTCGTTTCGGGCCATGTGATCGAACATTTAACTCAACCGCTCCGAATGATGGATGAGATCTTCCGGGTGTTGAAGGTTGGGGGAATGCTGTACCTCGAATGCCCTTCGGACCGTAGCCTCCATTTGCCATCAATGCCCTTCAAGCACCACGAATGCCGATCGCTGAATTTTTACGACGACCCAACGCACGTAGGGCGCCCCTATAGCCCACAAAGCCTATTCCGTTTGTTTAAGATGTACGATGCAGAAGTTGTGGAGGCTAAGTACCTTGTTTCGGGTGCGGTGCGGTTCCGTTTCCCCTATTTGCTGCTTCGCTCTTTGCTTTTTCGTGATGCAGCCCTTTTGGAGCACGCGGTTTGGTGGACGTTCGGTTTTTGTTCTTATGGCATTGCAAGAAAGACTCAGTCGGTTCAACGGCAATACGTTCTAAGCAACTGACAGAACGCGAGTGATAAGGAGGCGTCAAGTTGGGTCTCCGTCTACCTGAAGCCGACCAAAGCGCCATAATGCTCCCACGCGTGGGGTCGGGTGGATATTACGGATCTACCGAAACGAAGTTACTGAGCAGAGTCACGAAGTAAGTCTTTCTCGCTTCAAGGGGCCAGGCAAATGTCATTGCGAATACTCGTGACTGGTGGAGCTGGGTATCTCGGGTCGGTTCTGTGCGAACATCTGCTCGCGGCCGGCCATCGGGTGTGTTGTCTGGACAACTTGACTTTCGGGACCGCCTCGCTTTTCCACCATTGCGCGAACGCAGTATTCGACTTCGTGCGCGGGGACGCTCGTGACGAGGCCCTCATTCGACGGCTCTTGAAAGACGTGGATGTCATCATCCCGTTGGCGGCCGTCGTCGGTGCCCCGGCGTGCGTCCGCGATCCGCTGCTGACCACTTCGGTCAATATCGACGCCGTCCGCATGGTGAACCGCCTCCGTAGCCCATCTCAACTCCTCGTCTACCCAACGACCAATAGCGGGTATGGAACGAAGTCAGGGGACGTGTTCTGTACCGAGGACACGCCGCTCGAACCGGTCTCACTGTACGGCGAGACGAAGGCCCAAGCTGAGGACGAGGTGCTCTCCAGTTCGAACTCAATTACCCTCCGGCTTGCCACCGTATTCGGCACGTCCCCGCGGATGCGGCTCGATCTACTGGTAAACCACTTTGTGTACGCGGCCGTCACGGACGGGTATCTGGTGATTTTCGAAAAGGACTTCAAGCGGAACTTCGTGCATATCCGCGACGTCGCGGACTGTTTCCTGCACTGTATCGCCCATTCACTTAATATGATTGGCCGCTGCTTCAACGTAGGACTCGACAGCGCCAACCTCTCGAAGGAGGAACTGGCCCTCAAGATTCGAGAACGCGTGCCGCGCTTTTACGTCCACTTCGCTCCAATCGGTAGTGACCCCGACAAGAGAAACTATGTCGTTTCAAACCAGCGACTCCGCGAAGCCGGATTTGAGGCCCGGCGGTCGCTGGATCAGGGCATTGACGAGTTGATCAAAGGGTACCGTTTGATTGGTCGCGGCACCTTCCACAACGTATGACCACGCCCGAGAAGTTGACGGCACTGGTCTTGTGCGGCGGTGCTGGGACACGACTCCGGTCGGTGATCGGTTCAAAGCCGAAAGTCCTGGCGACGGTCGGTGGACGGCCGTTTATCGACTACCAACTAGCGTTGCTGCGAGGACTGGGCATTCGGGACATTGTGTTGGCAACCGGCATGGGGGCAGATGCCGTGGTCCGATACTGCGGGCAAGGCGTCGGTTATTCGCTGGAGTCTGAGCCCCTTGGTACCGGCGGAGCCATCCGAAACGCTTCCGGACAGTTCCGGTCCGATCCGGTGTTGGTCTTGAACGGAGATTCGCTCGTCCGCTTTGATTTGGTCCGTCTCATCCATAAGCACCTCATGCATCAAGCCCGGGCCACAATGGTCTTAGCCGAGGTGCCGGATCGCATCCGCTTCGGGGCCGTTGAGCTTGGGCCAGACTCCGCAGTGATTGCGTTTGGCGAGAAGGGAAGAACCGGACCAGGATTCATAAACGCCGGCGCCTACCTGCTTGGGCGAGATGTCATTGAGGCAATTCCTACCGCGCAGGCGGTCTCGCTGGAAAACGAGGTGTTTCCGACCCTCGTCGGAAAGGGCTTGTACGCATCACCGGTTCGCGGCCCGTTTTTGGATATCGGTACCGCCGAGAGCTACGCGACAGCCGACGATTTTGTGGCGGCCTGGGGGTGGCCAAGTGAGTCGCCTTGTCCTGATTGACCGCGACGGGACGATTAACGTCGAGCGACACTACCTCTCCTCACCGGAGGAACTGTTGTTGTTGCCCGGGGCAACCTCCGGAATTCGACGGCTCAATCAACTGGGACTCTCGGTCGTGATCGTGACGAACCAATCAGCCATCGGACGGGGCATGTTCGGACCCGATCGGCTCAAGACGATCCACGATCGACTGTGCGACATGTTGGCCGAAGGGGGGGCCAAACTGGCCGGCATCTATGTTTGCCCGCACCGGCCGGATGAGGGGTGCGGGTGCCGTAAGCCATTGCCGGGGATGGCCCGACAGGCAGCCGCCGACTTTGGAGCTAATCTAGCCGCCGCGTTTGTCATTGGTGACAAACCATGCGACATCGAACTCGGTCGATCGATCGGAGCCGCAACCATCCTGGTCCGCACCGGCTACGGGGGAAGGGCGGACGGCCTGGTTGCTAAGCCCGATTTTGTGGCAGACGACCTTGATGCCGCTGCCCAACTGATCGAGATTGCTCTGGGGGCTCGGCCTTCGTGATCATCACCAAAACGCCGGTCCGGTTGAGTTTTCTTGGCGGTGGATCGGATTATCCCGATCATTTCCAACGGTACGGCGGGCAGACGCTCGGCGTGACGATCGACAAGTACTCGTTCATCACTGTCAAACGCCTGGCCCCTTTGTTCGATTATACTCTGCGGATTAGCTATTCGCGGACTGAACTCGTCAATTCGATCGACCACATCGAACACCCGGCTGTGCGCGAATGCTTGCGATTTCTGAATCTGAATCAAGGGCTCGAGATTCATTACGTCGGTGATCTGCCGGCGCGGACGGGCCTCGGCTCTTCGTCTTCGTTTACCGTCGGACTACTGAACGCCCTGCACGTCTTCCGGGGCGACCATGTGAGCAAACTGCGGCTCGCGGAAGAGGCGGTCCATGTCGAGCAAAAAATGATCCGGGAGCGGGTCGGCGTCCAGGACCAGTACACCTGTGCGCAAGGCGGCTTGGTTCAACTCGAGTTTGGAACTGACGGCCGCGTGTCCGCCCGCCCGGTGCCCCTGCGAGCTGAGAGAGCCGCCGAATTTCAGGCTCACCTGATGCTCTTCTACACGGGCATTCAGCGCAGTGCCCATGAGGTCATAGAGGAGCAACTCGAACAGACTCGGGTAGGCGCGCTGACCGAGTCGCTCAATTGTCTGAGCGAGATGGCCAGTGAAGGGATCGAGATCCTTGTCGGGCCCCATCCGGTCACCCGCTTTGGGGTACTCCTTCACAGGGCGTGGATGCTGAAACGGGGTTTCTCGCGGCGAACAACAAGTGCGGTCATTGATGGGTACTATCAAAAAGCGTTGGCCGCGGGGGCGGCCGGGGGCAAGCTGCTCGGTGCTGGGGGCGGAGGGTTTCTGTTGCTCCTGGCCGACCCAACAGCGCAGCCGAACATCCGTGCGGCTCTCGCTGACCTAACACAAGTCCCTTTCAGCTTCGAACGTACGGGTACCAGTGTACTCTTCTATCACCCTGAATAAGTTCCTTATGCTCCGGCCGGCCCCGCGTCCGCGGAAAATCGCGAGTGTGATGTGACGGTGAAGGTTTCCCGCGTCTTGATCGTCGATTCTGGCCTGCGCAATCTTGGCGGGCACAACTACAGCTACACCCGGGCCGTGCAGACTGCCTTGGAGTCACGCGGGAACCAGGTAACAGTACTGGCCAACCGAAACCTCGCCGGCCCCTTGGCAGATGAGAC
>DATANR010000178.1:0-18489 GCA_036266155.1 Gemmataceae bacterium
GCCTGGTTAGTGTGTCAGCTTCTTAAACTTCAACCGATGCGGCTGGTCCGCGTCGTGGCCGAGGCGGACCTTCTTGGCTTCTTCGTACGACTCAAAGTTACCTTCGTGGAAGTAGACCCGGCTCTCGCCCTCGAACGCCAGGATGTGCGTCGCTACGCGGTCAAGGAACCAGCGATCGTGGCTGATGACCACCGCACAGCCGCCGAAACTCGAAATCGCTTCTTCCAGTGACCGCAGCGTATCCACGTCGAGATCGTTCGTCGGTTCGTCCAGCAATAGCAAGTTTCCGCCGGAGCGGAGCAGCTTCGCCAGATGCACGCGGTTGCGCTCGCCACCAGAGCAATCGCCCACGCGCCGCTGTTGATCCGGCCCGCGGAAATTGAACCGCGACACATAGCCCCGACTCGCGACCTTCTTCTTGCCGAGCATGATGTAGTCGGTCCCGCCCGTGATCTCCTCGAAGACCGTGGCGTCATCGTTCAGCGAATCCCGGCTCTGGTCGACGTAGGCGACCTTCACCGTTTCACCGACCTTGAGCGTCCCTGTGTCCGGCTT
Source organism: Gemmataceae bacterium (assembly GCA_036266155.1). Taxonomy (GTDB): domain Bacteria; phylum Planctomycetota; class Planctomycetia; order Gemmatales; family Gemmataceae; genus SIAJ01. Next base: position 556 of record DATANR010000178.1, read on the forward strand.
CTCCTGGCCAACGATCATCTTGAACAGCGTTGTCTTGCCGGCGCCGTTCGGACCGATCACGCCGACGATGCCGCCGCGCGGCAAATCGAAGGTCATGTTCTCAAAGAGCAGGTTGTCGCCAAACGCCTTGGAAACCCCTTCGGCCCGCACCACCAGATTGCCGAGCGGCGGGCCCGGCGGAATCTGCATCAGGATGTCGTCATCCTTTTCTTCGTACTCTTGAGCTGCTAATTTCTCATAAGCCTGCAAACGAGCCTTACTTTTCGCCAGCCGACCCTTCGGGCTCGTCCGCACCCACTCCAATTCGCGGGCCAGCGTCTTCTGCCGAGCGGACTCCGTCTTCTCGGTTAACGCCAGCCGCGACTTCTTCTTTTCAAGGAACGTCGAATAGTTCCCCTCGTAGGGATAGCCGCGGCCGTTATCGAGTTCCAGAATCCACTTGGCGACGTTGTCGAGGAAGTAGCGATCGTGCGTGACGGCCACGACGGTACCCTTGTAATCCTCCAGGAACCGCTCCAGCCAGAACACCGACTCGGCATCGAGATGGTTCGTCGGCTCGTCGAGCAGGAGCAGGTCGGGCTTTTGCAAAAGGGCCTTGCAAAGTGCGACCCGCCGGCGTTCGCCACCCGAAAGACGATCGACAATTGCGTCGGCGGGCGGCAGGCGCATGGCGTCCATCGCGATGTCGAGTTGCCGATCGACGTCGTAGGCGTTGGTCGCGTCGATTTGCGTCTGTACGCGGTCCATCTTCGCCATCAAGTTGTCGAACTCTTCGGGCGAGGCCGTCGCCATCTTGTCGCCGAGTTCCTCTTGCTGCTTGATGAGGTCACGGATCGGTGCGACCGCTTCTTCGATGTTCTCCAAAACTGTCTTACCCTCGTGGAGCTTGGGCTCCTGAGGCACATAAACAATGGAGATTCCCGCTTCCGGGCGTGCGGTACCGATGAAGTCCGTGTCCTGCAGGGCCATGATGCGCATCAGCGTACTCTTGCCGGCCCCATTGGAGCCGAGCACGCCGATCTTCGCCCCCGGATAGAACGCCAGCCAGATGTCCTTGAGGACTTCCTTCCGGTCGTACGTCTTGGTCAGGTTCTCGATCTGGAAGATGTACCGTTCCGACATTACCTCTCCCTCGCCGCGGTAGTTTCGCGGGACGAAACATTCACTATACCGGTCGACTCAATGCTTGTCGTGGAACGCGGCTTGAACGAAGAAGATTAGGATTGAGATTGCGATTAGGATTAGGATCGCGAGTCGGCCTCCAATCCTAATCCTAATCGCAATCTCAATCCTAATCTCTTCGGCTCGTCATGCGGTCATTTCGCAAACTTGTAAAGCTGCGTCTCGGTGCGGACGTACATCGCCCCATCGACGGCCGCGAAGGAAGCAAAGGTCGGCTCCTTCATGTCGAACTCACCCAGGATTTCTTTCTTGCGGCCGGCCCTCAAGAGCGTTCCCTTTCCTTCCTCGCTCGTGACATAAATGTTGCCGTTCGCGATGATCGGCGACGCGGAGTAGCCACCCTTCAGCTTCTCTTCCCAGACGACCGTGCCAGACTTCGCATCGACGCACGAGAATACGCCCTTGTCAGACACCAGATAAAGTTCGCCGCCCTCAAGAATGGGTGACGGTGTATGCGGCGCCGCGCCTTTGCCGGAGAGCGTCCACGCCGTGTGTGAACTGGTAACGTCGCCGGTGCCGCCGAGCTTGATCGCCTTCATCGATGCCTGGTCGAAGCTCGTCGAGAAGTACACCATGCCATTGCCGACGACCGGCTTCGGGATCACGGAGTAACCGGTGAACTTGGTGTGCCAGATTTCCTTGCCCGTCTTCGGATCGTAACCGGCAAAGAAATCGCTGCCTTCACTGAGAATCTGTTTCTTGCCGCCAACTTCCGCGACCGTCGGCGTGCCAAACGAGAACGGCCGGCCCGGCTTGCCGCCACGAGGCGTGTCCCATTTTGTCTTGCCATCCTTCGTGTCGAGTGCAACGACGGCCTGCTTATCGTGCGCGTCGACGCTAAATACCAGCAAGCCATCCACCAAGATCGGCGACCCGCCGTTGCCGTGCTGCGGGTTCGAATAAATACCTGTCCGCGTCCATTGGACTTTGCCGCGCAGATTGACGGCGGCGGTTCCCATGTGGCCAAAGTGAACGTAGATGTTTTCGCCATCGGTGACCGGCGTTGGACTCGCCAGGCTGTTCTTGCCATGCATCTTCTTGGTCAGGTCCTTGGTCGCGACTAGGACTTCATTGCTCCAGTCGATCTTGCCGGTTGCCACGTCGAGGCAAACCGCACGCAGCGATTGATCGTCTCCCTTTGCCTCGGCCGTCGTCAAATAGATCTTGCCCTTCCACACGATGGGCGACGACCAACCTTTGCCGGGGATGGCCGTCTTCCATGCGACGTTTTTGTCCGTTCCCCATTCGGTGGGAAGGGCCGGGCCCGTGTAATGACCATCACCCGTCGGCCCGCGGAATTGCGGCCAGTCAGCGGCAGCCAAGGGCATGGCAAACACAAACAGAATTGCAACACGCAGCATGGATAGGGTCCTGGCAGGATGACCGGCAGAACGTGTAGTTTATCGACGCCGCTGGGCATTGGCGCTGGCGTTTGCCGCAGACATCGAATACGCTTTCCCCACGCCCGCCACTTCGAGAAACCGCCGATGAACCTCTCCCGCCGCCAGTTTCTGCAAGCCGGGGCCGCGTCGCCATTGGCCCTTGGCCTGGCGAGTCCGCTGCTTGCCGGCGAACCCAAGAAGACGCCCGCGAGCGAACGCCTCACGCTCGGCTTCATCGGCGTCGGTGTCATGAACCGCGGCCACCTCGGCGGGTTTCTCGGCATGAAGGACATTCAAGTGCTCGCCGTCTGCGACGTCGTCGCCGAGCGCCGCGAGCACGCCAAGGAGATGGTCGAGAAGAAGTACGGGGCCGACAAGAAGGGCGAATACAAGGGCTGCGACGCCTACACCGACTTCCGCAAAATCATCGAACGCAAAGACATCGACGCCGTCGTGATCGCGACGCCGGATCACTGGCACACGATCCCGTGTATCCTCGCGGCCCAGGCCAAGAAGGACATCTATTGCGAAAAACCGCTGACGCACGACATCGGCGAGGGTCGCCGGTTGGTCGATGCGGTCAAGAAGAACGACGTGATCTTCCAGGTCGGCAGCCAGCAGCGCAGCGAGTTCGGCAACCACTTCCGCCTCGCGGTCGAATTGGTTCGCAATGGCCGTATCGGCAAATTGAAGACGATCCGCATCGGCGTCGGCGGGCCGGCCAAGCCATGCGACTTGCTAGGCCAGCCGATTCCCGAAGGGACCGACTGGGATACCTGGCTCGGGCCGGCGCAGGAGCGCGAATACAACGAGATCCTTTGTCCGAAGGGGATCCACAACCATTTCCCCGCCTGGCGTAACTATCGCGAGTTCGGCGGCGGCGGCGTGGCCGACATGGGCGCACACCACTTCGATATCGCCCAATGGGCGCTCGACATGGATGGCTCCGGCCCGGTTGAAATCCACCCACCAGAAAAAGGCGAGACCGGCCTGCGTTTCGTCTACGCCAACGGCGTCGAGATGTTCCACGGTGGCGAGGCCGACTGCGTGTTCGTCGGCGAGAACGGCACGATCAAGGCCTCACGCGGCGGCATCACGAGCGACCCGATCGAGATCGTGAAGACCCCGATCGGCGAAAAGGAATGGCATTGCTACGCGTCGAACAACCACAAGCGCAACTGGGTCGAATGCGTACGCTCCCGCAAGCAAACGATCTGCCCACCCGAAGTCGGCCACCGCTCGGCGACCGTCTGCCACCTGACCAACATCGGCTACCGGCTCCGCAAGCCGTTGCACTGGGACCCGGTCAAGGAGAAGTTCGACGACGCCGAGGCGCAGAAACTCGTTTCGATCGAACCCCGCGCGAAGTGGAAGATCTGAATCGCCGCTTGCGGCGTAGCGCGCCCGCGCTACGCCGCAAGCGGCGGCGCCTATTTCTTCACCAAATACTTATCAAACCAATCCGCCAACACATTGAAATCCTTCAACAAATCGCCCCATCCATGCCCGGCCTTCGCCTTGACCACCAACTCGCACGGCACCTTCTCGGCCTTCATGCGTTCGATCACCAGTTCCGCCTGCTGAATCGGCACCAACTCATCGGCGTCGCCATGAAAGATCAACGTCGGCGCCGACTTCGCGCTAACGTGGTAAACCGGTGAAATCTGCTTGGCGATCGCCCGCACTTTCTCTTTGTCGGTGATTTTTTCGAACGATCGACTTTTCGGATCGAATTCCACGAAGTCGAAGGGCGCCTTGAAGTTGGCGAGAATGTTGTTGCCGATCGCCTCGACGCCCGGCTTGCCGTAGTTCAGGAAATCGGTCGGCGGGAAGAAGCAGGCGACGGCGGCGACCTTGGCTGTCTCACGGTCAACGGGATCCGGCGCGTCCTTTTTGCCCTCACGCGGCGGACAGCCCATCATCAACGAAAGATGCCCACCCGCGGAAGCGCCGGCCATCCCGAGTCGTTCGGGATCGACGCCATAATTCTTCGCATTCTTGCGAATATAGCGAACAGCGCGATTCATATCCTCGATCGCCTCGGGGATCGTGAACCGCGGATTGCTGCCGTGATAGACCGCGAAGACCACGTAGCCGCGCCGCAGAAACTCATCGTAAAATGCCGGCGGCACAAACTGCTTCGCTGAGAACCACCCGCCACTGACCGCGTAAACGATGCCGGCCCCATTCTTCTCGGCCTTTGGCACATAGACGTCCATGGTCAGGGCCATGCCAAACTTGCGGCCATAAATCACGTCCTCCTTGCGATCAAACGCCGGCTTCTGCGCCGGCCAGGGAAAGGCAACGAGCAAAGCGAGCGAAAGCAATTGCATGGCGACCTCGCGGTGGAGTTTGCAAATTAACGCGGTCGCAACTTATGATAAGACCCCACAGCCCTAGTGCCGCCGCTTGCGGCGTAGCGCCCCACGGAATAAGAAATGGCACGCCAGATCATCCACGAAGGCCGCAAGATCAAGGTCGCCGTCGACACGAGCACCGGCCCGAACGGCGAGCCGATCCGCCGCGACCTGATCCTGCACCCCGGCGCCGTCGTGATCCTGCCCGTGATCGACCGCGACCACATCTGCCTGCTGCGCAACTACCGCTTCGTCGTCGGCGAAACGCTCTGGGAAGTCCCGGCCGGCACGCTCGAACCGAACGAACCGATCGAGGACGCCGCCAAACGCGAACTGGCGGAAGAGACCGGCTACACCGCCAAGACCTGGAAAAACCTCGGCTACTTCTACGCCTCCCCCGGCGTGCTCGACGAGAAGCTGCACATCTTCGTCGCCCAGGACCTGACCCAAGGAACCGCCACCCCGGAAGCCGACGAGGAGCTGGAGCCGAAGACGGTGCGCTGGGATGACGCCCTCCGCATGGCGATGGACGGGACGATCAAGGACGCGAAGACGGTGACGGCGATATTGATGTGGGAGCGGCTTCGCTAATCGCAGGGATCACTCCTTCTTCGGGTCAACCTTTTTCGGTTCGTCCTTCTTGGCGTCTTCCTTCTTGGGTTCAGGTTCCTTCTTCGGCTCGGCCTTCTTCGCCTCCGGCTCCTCTTTCTTCGCCGCCACCAGGAACCCGCCACGGTCCTTATTCACACGGGCCGTATCCGCCTCGCTCAGCACCACCACGACCGTCGCCCCCTTGCCGTCGCCGGGCCGGGCGTAGACGCGTTTCGATTCGTCGACGCGGCCGAGGAAGAGAGTGCGTTTTTGGCCGCTCATCGTGGTGACCGTGATCGTCTTGCGCGGCGGCTCCAGGCCAAAGAGCTTGGCGTCCTTGGCGTCGTGCTCGACGAAGCGCTCGGCCTTGAGGCCGGCGAAGGTGTCGAGGAAATCGGTCACCGTTTCCATGCTGATGCGCTCGGCCGGGTTCATCGGGTCGATCCAGCCGATCGGGCCCTTCATCAACTTGAATGAGCCGGGGCCGTCCGGCGTGTCGACTTCGATCGTCGTCGCCTGGGCCACGTCGAGCGGTTCCCACAATGCCCGTTTGCGATACTCGGCCGCGAGCTTCGCCGTCAGCGACATGTCGAGCAGAACGACGAGGTCGCCCTTGTCGAGCTTGGCGTACGAGCGGAAGCCGTCTTTCTGCTTGCCGGGCTCGCCGATCTTTTCGCGAGTGCCGACGAGCAGGTTGAGCACTTCCTTGTCGCCGTTGAAGACGCGCCAGCGTTCGGGCTTGTCGAGGCCGTATTGCTTCACGTCGCCGGCCTTTTCGACAACGATCTCCTCAGCCCGCAGACGTGCGAGGGCGTCGTGCAACTCGCGCAGGGCTTCGTCCTCGGCGTCGGCGCCGATCGGCTGCGTCATCTTCCAGTTGCCCCCGGCCTTGGTGAAGGTGATGTCCTTGCCGTCGCGGGTGATGACGATCTTGTCGGCCGTCACGAAGGTCGCCAGGCTGCGATCGCGGAACTTGGCCGGTTCGGCGAGCAGGCGCTTCGAAATGTTCGCGTTGAGCACGACGACCGTCGTTGCCCTGTCGGCCTGAGCGAAGCGTTCGCCGTCCGGCTTCATCGGGTCGGCTGGGGCGCCGATCTTGAGGGCCTTCTCGACCGGCTTGCCGCCCTTGCCGAGCATTTCGAGCTTGAGCACCGCGGCCGGAGTGGCGAGGCCGTACTTCGCAAGGTCCTTGCCCTCGACATCGGCGACGCGCTCGGCCCGCAGGGTCGACAGGCGGTCAGCCAATTCTTCGAGGCCCGGCTGATCGGCCGGGATCTTTGCGGGCTTCGTGATTTCCCAGTTGGTTCCGCCGAGCGTCGCCTCGAACTCCTGACCATTCATCGTGCGGCGGATCGCTTGCAGGTCGATCGGGTCGAACTTGAAGATGGTGCGCTCAACAAGGTCGAGCTTGCCCTTGCTCAGATCGCGGGCGACCGTGACGGGCAACACCGCGACGGCCTTGCCGCCATCAACGCGGGCGTAGCGGTCGTTTGGCGTCCCCTCGGCGACCTTGCCGACTTCGAGCTTGTGTGTCTCCATGCCCGCGGTCACGCTGACGGTCGCCGGCTTCGAGTTCGCGTCGAGGCCGTACTTGGCCCAGTCGATGGTGTCGCCGTAGTCGGCGAATTTGAGGGCGGTCAGGTTCGACAGAATGCGGAGGACATTGCTCACCGTCGGCACATCGACCGGGAACGTCGCCCCGACCGGCTTCCAGTCGTTACCTTCCTTTTGCAGCGTCAACGGCCCGTCCGGACCGGTCAGTTCGATCTTGTTGACGGCCGTCGATGCGACCGTGAGGAGCTTCTTGTTGAGCAGTTCCAGCGCCGGCTTGTCGAGTTCCTGGAAGCTCGCGTCGGCGATCAAGAACACCGCCGAGTTGTCGCCATCGAGACGGGCGAAGCGGCCGGGCTTGCCTTCGCCTTCCGCCTTGCCGACGATCAGCACGCGTTCCTTGGTCTCTTCCTTCGGCTCATCACCGGGCTTGGCCACTTTGCGTTCGGTCAGCGTGAACTTGATGCGGAGGGCGGGCATGTCGAAGCCGTACTCGGCCAGGTTCGCCACCGAGTGCGCGACGTACTTCTCCGCACGCATGGCCGCGAGCGCCGTGGCGAGCGGATTGACCGCACCGATGTCGGCCGCGGAATCGAAGGGGGCCGTGATCTTCCAGGCGCCGCCCGGCTGGCTGATCGCGTAGGGGGCTTCGTTGCCGCGTTTGATCTCGACCGCGGTCAGGCCATCGGGATTGCCATTCCAGAGTTGCAACGGCATCAGCGCCAGCGACCCGCCGGCCAGGGCGTCGGCCACTTCCTTCTTGATGCCGAACACGCTCGGCGAACCGTCGAGGCGTGCGAAGTACTCGGGCTTCCCGTCGCGGGCCTTGCCGACGGTTAGCGTTCGCGGGGCCATCGGCTTCGGGCCGGCGAAGTTCAATGTGACCACGGCCGTCGGCTTGTCGAGCCCGTCGGCGCCACCGGCGAGCTTCACGACGACGGGCCCGAGGCCGCCGAGGAAGGCGTTCATCGCCTCGGTGACGGCGGGCGACGGCGGGTCGGGCAGGTACTCGGTCGCCTGCAATTCCGCCAGATCGCGCAGCAGGTTCTTGGCCTTGTCCTGATCCGCTTCGGCCTTGACCGGCTCGGTCAACACATAGGTGCGAGCCGTTGTGCCGATATTTTCTTCGAGCCGGAATTTCGCCTTTTCGCCCTGCACGGCGATCGAGTCGACGCGGTCGTCACCGAGATCGAACAGCTTAAGCGAGCGATAGGCCCGAGCGTCGCGATTCACCAGAGTGAACGCGTTGTCCTCGACCATGTTGAGCCGGGTCGGCTCCGGGCCGAGGACGTACATCTTCTTGCCGACCTCGTCGCGCTTGCCGATCTTCACCGTCCGCGACGGGATGCCGGTGGCCGGGTCGAACGAGATCGTCACCGTCGTCGCTTCTTCGCGGCCGAGACCCGCCTCGGCGAGAACGGCCTTGCTGATGCCGCTGAAGAAGTTCAGATTTGGCAGATCGATGATCTCGTTTTTCTTGGCGGAGAGTTTTTCCAGAGCTTCGAGCAGATCGGTCACCTGTTTCGTCTCAGCAAGACCTGTGAACGGGGCCACGAGGTCCCAGCGGTCCTTACGGGCGGACTCGCTCTCGGCCTTCGGGTCAGCCTTGGTCTTCTTGAGTTCAACCGTCTTGCCCGCCTTCGTGATGGTGACGCTGACGGCTTGCTCGCTCTCGAAGCGCACGGGGTTCGGATCGCGGAGCTGGTCGATCGGCTTGCCCGGCACCGGGGGTTCGAACTTGGCGAGCGGATCCTTCGGCTCGGGCGGCTTGGCGTCGAAGAGCAGGTCTGAGAGCTTTTCGCCCTTTACCTCGAATATAAGCGGGTTGTCGGCGAGCTTCGCGTAGTAGAACTTCTCCTCAATGATCTTGGGCGGCGGCGGGGGGGCCATCGGGAACGGCGGCGGCTGTTGCGGATCGACACGAGTGTTGACGTGCGTCGTCTTGCCGAGCAACAGCGAGCGCGTCGAGCCGTCTTGCAGCGTCAACGTAATCTTCGTCGCACCGGTCTTGAGGCCGGCCAGCTCCAAGAATGCCGAGTCCTGCCGGGCGTTGGCCAACAGCGCCGCTCCGGTGGCAACGCGTGCAACGCCCGAGAGCGGCGTCTCGCCGACGCCGGCCGGCAGCAGCGAGCCGAACACGGAGGCGAGGTCCGGGTTGAACAAGAACTGTTCGACCCACAGGTCCGGGATGGCCGCGAGGACGCCCTTCAACTTTGTCGGATCGGCCCGATCGTGGATTGGTTCAACAATCTCCCACGCATCGGCGAGCCGGCCGGCGACGACGACTGCTTCGCCGCCGCCCTTGCCCGCCGGCGGTTGCGGCTGCGGGCTCGGCCCGGTCCGCTTGAGCACGTACTTGCCCTGCGGCCCGTCGACCGTGATGCCGGTCACCGCGTCGCCGAGGAGGAACTGAGCCGTCGCGTCGCCGCGCAGCCGTTCGGAGTCGGCCACCTTGACGCGGGCGGCATCCGGGAACAATTGCCTCTTGCGATAGAAGTCAGCCGGCCGCTTGAGCACGGGCAACACGTCGGGCCCGAGGCGCAGGACTTCTTCTTGATTGTCGACGCGGACAAACGCGGCCCGCGTGAACGAATTCTCGCCTTTGATCGCCGGCGCCTGGCCGAACACGAGTGTGCGCTTCACGTTGTTCTTCAGGTCGACGGTGACGACGACCGGATCCTGCCCCGGCGTGAGCCCATATTGGCTTAGATTCGGCTGCATCTTGTCTTCGAGCACGAGCGGCACCGGCTGGAACCGCGACTTGAGCCCGATCACCGTGCCGACCAACTCCTCAACCTCATTGCGCCGCACCGGCCAGTTGCCTTCCATCTCGAGCGGCTTGCCGGCCTCGGCGGCCTTGAAGTAGACTGGCGCCTGCCCCGGCACATCCACGCGGATGGCGACGATGTCGCCGGCCTTGATGTCCGCGAGGTCGTCGGTCGATTCCCCCTTGGCCTCCGGCATCGGCGTCGGCGCAAGCCCGGCCTTCGGCGCCAGGTCCGCGCCCTTCCACACCAACACGCCAACGCCGGCGGCCAGGATGAGCAAAGTGATGGTGGTTTTGAGGTTCATGTTTTGATCAGTGTCAAGAGGCAAAGAATCACAAAAACGACAGCAGTCAATTGGACAAAAGCCTGGAATCGCGATTGTGATAGTGGTTCCAAAAGGTCTCCGCCAACATTCGGTCGCTCGTTTGTATGCGAATCACTGAATCGGTAAGAGCTTCCTTCAGTCGTAAATACCCCGGCTTCGGCTGCTCTAGCCGATACTCCATCTGGTTTTCGAACAGTCTGTGAATCAGGGTAGAGACATCAGAAATAGAGTCTGTGACCATAGCACCAACTGCGACGCCGGTCTCAAACTCAATCAGGCGGCTCAATGGATGAACTTCCTTGTAGAACCGACTACGCTGCTGATGGTCGCAATGGAAGATCACTGGCTTCCCCATACTGAGCGCCATTGCTGCTTCAGCATCCTTGCCGTAGCTTTCCTTCTCGCCTGCACAATAGACGAGAACTTTGGAACATTTGACCATCAGGCACTCAATTAGTCCTTTGTCTTCATGGCCGGATGCTGCGCTCAACGTTGGATCGAAATAGCGAATCTGCAGTCCATCAAGTTTGTCATCACCAAAAACCTTTTCGCAGAAATTGGCCATCGTTCGAAAGTCATTTCGGTTTCTCATGCTTGTCGCCACATAAACGTCTAACTCACTGACCATCGAAAGATAATAACGAGTATTAGTTAGCGCAGATTCCCTTGCTTGAAAAAACCTGCTGGCGACACCCTCAATATTTGATTTGAAGTCGCTTTCAGACGTGATTACTTCATTCAGGATATCATCGGCCGAGAATATGAACTCCTGTTGTCGATAGGCAAAGTTATCCTGCAATTTGTTGCTGATCAATTCCTTCCAGGTGATTGATTTGCCACCTCTTGCAACATGCGCGCGATATGATTGAAGAAGCGCTTCGCGCATTTCACCAGGGCTGCCCGGCCGATCTCCGAAGGATTTACAAGCCATTTCCGAAATAAGATAGCGGTCGTCTTTGGCAATCTCCTTCAGAGGAAGCGCCGGCCCGCGAGCCTTGATATTATCGGTGTCAATCCGCTTGCGTGCAAAATACTCGACCAATTCGTCACGCGACAGGCTTCGCAATTTCCGATATGCCGTACGCACATCTCCGAAATAAAGAAGGCCGTCAGTAAACAAACGGTACATTCCCCATTTGAGATGTGCAAGAGATGTTATTCCAGGCGACGACAGCCATGCTTTCTCAAATCCCGGAAGTTTTTGCACTGGATAGGGATGTTCGTTGGGCGCTTCGAGCCAATAGTACCTGAAGAAGTCATCTGAACATGGTGCCTCGTGCCCAAATACCAAGAGTTGATTAAATTGCACCTTACTCAAGGGATCAGAATCAATGCGGTCAAGTCGGAGGAAGACTTCGGGATCAGTAGAGTCCGAGAGCCAGCCACAAATCCCGTCGCACTCCATTGAAAACAGAGTGAATTCTTTCAATATCGAGGCTTTTGGCATTTTGATTCCCGCATCTTTCTCATTCTACGCTCCGCGTCGGATCCAGCCATCGACGCTCTGCGCCTAGTCGCTTTCGTATTGGTCTATCAACGCCTGCACCTGAGACACCAACGGCTTCGGCACCTCCATTGTCACATATTCCTCTACTCCGAACATCGCCTCAATCTCTGCTGCCGCCTCTTCGTCGGTCTGTGCTTCGTAATATTCAATCACTTTCTTGACGCGCCCTGCATTCCAGCCTTTCGGATATCGCTGTTCATCCATAGCGTTTACGGGGCAAGCCCCAGGTTAGAGAATCACCGCACCCGTCGCACGATCCACACGATCAACCCCAAGTACAAGAAGAACATCGGTAGCCCCAAAAAGGGGCCGAATTTCCAGACGAAGCTCTGTTTCTCGTCGCGGTTCAGGCGGGGGTAGCTCCACTCGGCGTCGGTGCGCGGCAGGCGGTCTTCGCGGTTCAGGAGCCAGTTGCAGGTGTGCAGCAGGAGCTGCTCCTGGGCCGGGCTCAGTTGTTTGCCGGTGAAGACTCCGCCCTGGCCGATCACGGCGAGGCGGCCCTTCTTGCGTTCCGTTTGCAGAACCGCCTTGTCCGATGTCTTGTCCTTGGCCACTTCCGATTTGGCGGTCAGGCATACCGCGAGCAGGCCGCCGTCGAGGGGGGTCGCCAGCGCACCGGCTTCGATTAATTTGCCGGCCTCGTCGTTGTACCACTCGATCGGCAGCGTCGTCTCGATGGCCACGCCGATCGGGAAGGGGCCGCGACGAACCTCGTCCGGCGTGCCCTTCTTGCGGTCGCCGAACGGCGTCGGCTTGAAGCGCGGCGGGATCACGACGCCGCGGCCGCCACCGATGTTGCGGATCACCATCGGGTTCTCTTCGTTCCACGAGGCGGCCGGCGACAGCAGAAATTCAGGCTTGATCGACCCCTTCTTGGCCATTTCTGGAGAAACATAAACAGGTCGCGGGTCGTTGATCTTCAGGTCGAGCTTCTGGTCGGCGCTCGCGGCCGTCGCCCGCATGGCCGAGGCGATCGGGTTGTCGCGGCCGTTGTCGTCGGGCGTGGCAAAGGCGACCGGCGGCAGGTCGGTCGTCGCCCCGCCGAGCTGGTTGCCCGCCCGGCCGGCGGCAAAGCCCTTCTGCTCCGCATTGGTGATGATCGTCTCGCGGCCGAGCTGCACGCCGCGATCGGCAAGCAGCCGTTCCAGATCATCGAGCGGATCCGTCGGGGCCGGCGAATTGCGCTCGGCATTCGGCCCCGCACAGACCAGCACCGGCTTGCCCGTCTTCATGAAGTCCTTGACCACGGCGACCTGTTCGGCCGACAGCTTGTAGAACGACGGATCGATCGCCTCGACCGCCGACGCGTTCATCACGGTCAGCCGGGGAACAATCAGCATGTCGCAGTCGGCCGTCAGGCGCGTGAGCTTCGCCTTCACGTCGGTGACGCGGCGATCTTCGAAGGCCCGCTCGTTCTTCAAAAGAGCCGAAAGCTGAGCATCGGTCTCGCGGCGCTCGGCGTCGATCTCCGCGAGCCGCTCGTCGACCAGCTTGAGCCGCTCGCTGAGGTTCAAAATGTTTGCGTCGCGAATCTCCTTTGTCACGTCGCGGCGGAATTGGGCCTTGTACTTGACGGTCAACTGGTCGAGCGTCATGTCCCGGAAATTGCTGAGATGCTCGGCGTATTCCTTGCGTTCGTCCTGCAAATCGCGGCGTTCTTCGTCGTAGCCTTCGAGTTCCGCTTCGAGCCGTTCGAACTGCGTCTCGGCAAGCGTGTACGCCGCCGGCGCCGGCCCGCCCTGCTCGCCCCATTTCTTGACGACGACGTCGACGACGTCGAAGCCGTGATCCTCCAGACTGCGGCGAAGGCCGGCCGCCGTGAAGATCTCGCGGCCAGCGCCCGCGGGGGCCGACGAGAGCACCTCGTGAATGACGAGCAAGCCGACCTTCGGCCGCTTCTCTTGAATCGCAAGCACGCGGCGGGCGAACGACTCGACGCCCTGCGGATGAAGCACGAGGTTGCCTCGTGCCACGCCATCCGGACCCGGATTCGCGGCCTTCGAAGCGGTCTTGTCGAGGCGGTAGAACTCGTTGAAACTCAGTCGCGGGATGTTGCCCATATATGCAAGAACCGCGTTGGGGTCCTTCGGTTGCGATTGCAGGTGGATGTGTCGACCGGCCGCCTGTCGGCGATGGGCCTCGTCGGCAGTCAGAGTTTCGACGCGATCGTCGGCATAAAAGAAGATGCTGTTCTCCGGCGCGGCGGCAATGGCATCGCGCAAGCCGGGCCGGTCAGCGGTCTCTTCAACAACCGTTTTGCTGAAACCCTTCGAGCCGAAGTTGAGCGTCACCACATGAAATTGCGAGCCGAGCAGACGGAACTGATCGACCAGATCGTTGACCTTGTCGACCACCTTGCGCTCGGCCTCGTCGTCGTATGCCGCGTCTAATTCGTCGGCACCCCGTTGGACAGTTCGCTGCTCCGAAAGCTGGCCGAACGCTTTGTGACGCTTGAGGACGACGATCGTCGTCTTCGCATCGAGCTTACGCAAGTCGTCGGCCACGGTCGTCGGCAGCGTGAAGTCTTGGTTCCGCGTCATGTCCCAGCGCTTGAAATACTTGAACCCCAGGTAGTTCAGCCCAACAAATACGGCGAGCGCCAGAAGGACTTGAGCCATTGCATTGGCCCCGGCCGCGGAACGCCGACCAGATCCGCCGAGCCATGTGAGCAATTCGAAGAGCAGCCACAATGCCGTGACACTGGCGCCGATCAAGAGCATCAGCGCCGCGACGAATGCCGTCCCGACTCCCTCGAGCGTCACGGTCCGAATGTTCCCGACTGTCACCTCGTGAAAGAGGGCAAACAGGATGAACAGACCGCTCAGCGCGGCAAACAGCGCGGTCAGGCCCAGAATGCGGGCCGCGACCCGAAACCGGGCCGCCCATCCCAGATGCTGTCGTGTATCGGTTTTCATCGGGCCTTTCCCGGGTGCATCAATGTCGTTGTGATTCAACGCTTCGGACGGTCAGAAACAGTAGCAGCAACGTCGAGGTCAAGTAAAAGACGAGGTGCCGAGTATCGAGCACGCCGCGCGTGAAATCATGTGCGAAGTGGTGCGGCACGGCGACGAATGCAACAATCGGATAGGCCCAGCCCGACGGATCGAGCTCGCCCAACAGCGACACGGACATGATCAGCGGCACGCCAAGGGCGATCGACAAGAGTGCCGCAATCATCTGTCCCTTCACCAGGCTGCTGATGAACAACCCGAGCGCCAAGAACATCGCGCCGACCGCGGCGATCCCGATGTAAGCCGTCAGTACCGGCCAGGGGTCGATCCCCGCCGTGATCCAGACGACGTGAGCTTGGTCCTTCGTGTAATGCAGCCAACCGCCGACGATCGCTAACAAAGCGCCGAGAAGCACGACGACAAATCCCCGGCCGACAAATCCCGCCGGCATCACGACGACACCAAGCGCGGCGAGAGCGATCCCGGCGACGTAGACGCCGGAGTAAAGCGTCCATGCATGCAGGTCCCATTGCGCGTGCAGATCCATCACCGTCGGCAGATACAGGATCGTTGGCAGCCACATGAGCAAGTAGAAGGCAAAGCACGCGACGAACTTGGCGAAGACAATTTGCCAATCCTTGACCGGAGCGGTCAGGAGCATCTCCAGCGTTCCCGTGCCCCGTTCTTCGGCGAATAGTCGCATTGTCAAGAGTGGCGGGATAAACAAGAACACCAGCCAAAACGTCGGGATTTCCATTGTCGAGCTGGTTGACCCGAGGATTGCCTCCATCGGGTACTCGACGCCCTCGGGACCTGTTGTCGTGAGCGCATTAAAAGTATTCTTATACAGGTAACCGGTCCCCAGCAGGAACACGGTCAACACCACGTAAGCGATCGGCGACAGGAAGTACGCCGTGAATTCGCGCCGGATGAGGCTAAGTGTCGAACGCATAGTTGTGTTGTCAGCGATGGTTTGCAGATCGGAGCGACCGTCGATTAATCGACCGCTCCCGTAATCTGCACAAACACGTCTTCCAGCGTCTTGCCGCGGTACTGTGAACGGACGCCATCCAGCGTGCCGTGGGCGGCAACGCGGCCCTGATGGATCAGGATCACGGAGTCGCAGGTCATTTCCACTTCGGGCAGAATGTGGGTCGAGAGCAACAAGGTGTGCTCCTGGCCCAGCTCCTTGATCAGCTTGCGCGTCTCGCGGATCTGCGTCGGGTCCAGGCCGACGGTCGGTTCGTCGAGCACCAAGACCGGCGGATTGGCAATCAGGGCGTCCGCGAGGCCCACGCGCTGCCGATAACCCTTCGACAGTGTGCCGATCAGTTGCCGGCGAACGTCGCGGAGCCAGCAACGGTCGAGCACGTAGCCAAGCCGCTGGTTGGTATCGCGACGATTCATTCCTTTGAGGCCGCCGCGGAAGCGCAGGTATTCCTCGACGCGCATCTCGGTGTAGAGCGGACAGCCTTCGGAGAGGTAGCCGATCTTCCGCCGGGCGGCGATCGGGTCCCAGAAGACGTCGTGGCCATCGATGGAGGCCTTGCCGGACGTGGCCGTCAGGTAGCCGGTGAGGATGCGCATCGTGGTCGACTTGCCCGCCCCGTTCGGGCCGAGGAAGCCGACCACCTGTCCGCGGGCAACGTCAAACGAGACATCGCGGACGGCGGCATAGTCGCCATAAAACTTGGTAAGGTTCTCGACGTGGATCATGGGAGGTCGTCGATCGCCGGTGGGGTCAATCTCGGGGTGCAAGGTTTGGATTAGGCCGAGCATGCGGATGCGGCAAGTCGTTGGCGGGCAACCGTTACGCGGGGGCGGACGCCGTCAATGTGTCGTTGTTCCCCGTTTCGCCCGCACCGAATGCGGAAACAGCTTCTCTTGCTCAAGGTTACCCGACGCATCGAATGTCATGGGCCGGCCTTCCTTACCCACCGCCAACTTCTCATTCGCACGGCCAGCGTCCACAAGCGCTTTGGAAACCCACAACTCGGCCACTTCGAGCGTGTTCGGCACGATCGCGAACTTGAGCCGATCCGCAATCGGCTGCCAGCAGGTGTCGACGGCCTGTTCGATGACCTCGCGATCTGTGGGGAACGCGATCGGCAGCTTGGAGCGCAACAGGAACCGGGCCGTCAGGTTGTTCATTCGGAAGGGAACCTGATCGATCGATTTAAGCAAGCGCTCGGTCGTCAGGTCCGCGATGCCGACGCCGGTGGCGTTGCCGTGGCTTTCCGGCGACACGTCGAGACAGGCGATCCGCGTGATCTTCGGTTTATTCGTTTCCAACTCGGGAGCGGCTTCGATCAACAGTCGACCAACGACATTGGGGTCGATCCCGGCGCCGGAATAGTTCTTGCCGATCTCGCCGACGATCAGCACGTCGAGTTCGTCGAACGGGATTTTGCCCATCAAGTCGCGGGAGCGCTCGAGCAGGCCCGGCTCGACAGCGAGCAACTCAGCGCGATCGACTGCCTGAACGATGGCGGTGTCCTCGTTCGAGTTTTCGACGATGGCCAGGCCGCCGAGGAATTTGGTTTTCTCCAGGATCACTTTTTGCGACTCGACCATCATCTGCTGCAAGCCCTTCCAGCCCCAGCGATGATGTTGCGACGCGCCTTCGCGTTTACCGAGGCCGATCACGCACATCTTCACGATGCCGGACTCGTATTGGCCGCGGAAATCGGTGTGCGGCTTGATCCGCGAAATGGTGACAACGCCATCGGCTGCCAGGGCGTTGCGATCCCACCACACCGGATCGCCCCATGAGTTGGTGCCGATTTCCTGCGAATCCATGTCAGTCTTGACCGCCACACCAAGGTGTTTTTCGTCGATCTGGTAGCTGGCAAGCAACTCGCGCTGGCCTTCCGCGTTTGCCCCGCCGTGCGAGCCCATCGCGGCGACGATGAACGGTTTCGCCCCCAGTTCCTTGAGCGCTTCCACGCTCGTCTTGACGATCAGGCCAATGTGCCGGATGCCACGGGAACCGCAGCCGATGGCGATGCGGTCGCCGGGCTTGATCCGTTTGGCGATCGCCGACTCCTTCCATTGCCGACGGACCTCGGCCGGCACGTCGGCAACGGTCGGTTGCGGGGCGATCTGGCGGACGTGATAAAGGAGCGGCAAGTCGATCATGGTATCACCAGATGGGAGATGCCATCATCTTCGGTCTGCCGACGGTGCACGGCAACCATGCGAATGAAAGTCGCCTTTTTCTTTCGCGTATCTGCCGGTATACGCCCGCCTCGTTATTGGCAAGGATGCTTATTCGCAAGTGGTTGAAGGATAAAGGATTCAGAAGGCGAGCGGAGCCGCGT
>DATANR010000179.1:0-6710 GCA_036266155.1 Gemmataceae bacterium
GGGAAAACTCGTCAGTTGGGCTCTCTACATCAAGCCGCAATGAGCGCGAACCACAATTGATGGGGAGCAACTACCTCCACCCCCTCCTTCTGGTCGCCTGCCCTGCATCGCATTGCATTCCATCTCGCTCCCACTCAAACGAAAGCAATCACTGGCGTTTCGACGCTCAAGCGAACGACGATCTATTGTCCGTAGATTTCCCAACATCCGCAGACTTGGCATCCCTATACTGTTCGTCAGCGACGACGAACATCATGATCAAACAATCTTTCCCGTCGGTGGAGCCGCTGGCCGGCGAACTGATCGTTCGCAACGGCCCGGATCGCGGCGTCTCGCGGTCACTTCTTGTGCCGATCACGCTGGTCGGCCGGGGCGAAAGCTGCGATCTCCGCATCCTGGACGAAACCGTAAGGCTCGTTCATTGTGCGGTTTCCGTCACGCCCGAGGGGCCGCATTTGCAGTCGGTCGGGGGCGTCACTCCCGTAAACGGCGTGCCATCGTCATCACGTTTGCTTCAGTCGGGAGACATCGTTCTGGTCGGCCCCGTCGAGCTGGAAGTTCATTGGCATCTGCCGCCGAGCCCGACACCGGGTTCCGGCGCAGCTGATGTTCGGCCCAAGCTCAATGAGATCTCCGCGGACGAGCCCCACCTTCTCGACGAGCCACCCGCGCGCCGATCGGCCCATCATCGCGTCGCCTGTTAGCCGCATCCTCGCGCTATAATGCTGGCATGAGCCCCCCGAAGCCGCTCCAGATCGCGGTCACTGCCGACCTGCACTACGGCACGCGCCACACGACGGGTAACCAGGCGACGCATGACCTGGTCGCCCGCCTCGCCGACGAACCGCCCGACCTTCTTATCCTGGCCGGCGACATCGGCGCCGGCGACGACTTTCAACGCTGCCTGGCTCTCTTCGACGATCTCAAATGCATGAAGGCCGCGGTCCCTGGCAACCACGACATCTGGGTTCGATCATTCGACAATCGCGGCGACTCGCTGGAGGTCTACGACAGTTACCTCCCCAACGTCTGCCGCGAACACGGCTTCACCTACCTCGATCGGGAGCCGCTCACTTTGCCAAAATCCGACCTGGCGATCGTCGGCACGATTAACTGGTACGACTACACGTGGGACAACGATCTATTGCGGCAAGCTGCCCCCGACGACTGGCAGGAGCGCCTGCGAACGAAGCGCTTCACGCGCGGCATGCACAACGACGCGAACTTCGTCCGCTGGCCCCTCGACGATCTATCGTTCACCGATCGCGTTGTGCAAAAGCTGGCGATCGATCTGGACGCGGCTCTGCGCAAGGTGAAGGACGTGATCGTGGTCGCCCATCATCCACCATTGCGGGGCCTGCTTTATCCCGCGAAGGAGCCGCTGCCTCTCGATGCGCTCCTCTGGCGAGCGTTCAGCGGCAACACGCGCGTGGAAGAACTGCTCACTGCCAAGTCAGAACACATCCCGCTCGTCTTCTGCGGCCACACGCATGCGGCGCGCGAATGCCAAGTCGGCCGCATGCACGGGTACAACGTCGGCAGCGATTATCCGTTCAAACGCTTGCTCTGGGTCGATTGGCCGTCGGGGAAGGTGACGGCCGAGGAGTTTCATGGAAATGGAGAGTAATGCAAAGTGAAAAATGCAAAATGCAGAATCAATGATCCATTTTGCATTTTGCATTTTTCACTTTGCATTACCCTCTGGTCGCGAGTCCCCGCTGCTGCCGACGTGCATTCATGTCTTTTCGATACTGATCCATCAGAGCACGAAACTCCGGCGTCGTTTGATCAAGGCGTTCTTTGCGCCGTTTCTCGCGTTCTTCTTGTGACATTTGTTTGCCGCCGCCGCCGGGCCCGTTGGGTCCGCCGCCAAACGTACCTGGGCCGCCTCCCGGCGGGCGCGGTGCGCCGCCGTTTTGTTGCGCGAATTGTTGGCGCATCTGCTCCGAGCGATTGATTTGGTCGTCGAGATATTGAATCTTCTGTTGTGGACTCATCTGCGCGTATTGGCGAAGCTGCTCCTCAAACTTCTTGCGTCCCTCGGCAGCGAGCACGTCGCGCTGAGCTGGCGACAGTTTTTCCATCGCCGTGCGCATCTCTTTGCCTTTCTCGGCACGCTGCTCCGGCGTCCAGTCCTTGGACTGGGTGGCGAACTCGTCGCGAAGTTGTTTCACCTTCTTTAAGTTCGGATCGGGCCGGATGGCGCGGTAGCTGCCATAGCCAATGAGCAGTACGAGCAACACGGCGGCGAGTCGATACCAACGACGTCGACGATTCGGTTCGGACATGTGCGTTCTCCAAGAAAGTGGTAACAGGCGGGTCATTCAACGTGGCCGTCGGCGTAGAGGAACAAGCGCGATGTGGCGCCCGTCCCGTGAACCGGGTCGAAGTCGTAGGTCATCCAGATGTCATGCAGGCCGAGGCCTTGCGAATTGCCCATCAATTCCGCGAAGGTTTTGCCGGACACGCGCGGCAGATACTCGTAGCTGAGTCCCTCGACCTGAAAGCGCGTCAGGTCCATCGGGCACTTGAAGATTTTGCGATTGTCTTCGACGAATGGGGACAACACGTCGGCCAGACTCGGCTGGCCCGGCGGTGACGCCAGCGACGGCAAGCGCGGTGCGACCGGCACGCGGTCCTGGTTCACGTTCGCGTAATCGTGGATGGCGAGCCCCAAATTGTGTTGATTGTTGCGGCACGACGTCCGTAGCGCGGCAATGCGCACTTTTTGCACCGCGGGCAAGAGCAAACCGATCAGTAAGCCAATGATGCCGATGGCGACCAGTATTTCGATGAGGGTGAAGCCGCGACGCACGGGTAGAACCTCCACGGGGCGATGCATGGAAGAAAGCTACCACGCGGTCGATGAGGTTCCGCTGAGCTAGCGGTGAGGAGGCGGTGAGTTAGGAGTTAATGAAAAACGGACGACGGTGCAGTCCCTTACTTGCGAAGCTCCGCGAGTAGTTCCTCGAAATCAAGGCCGTTTTGATTTGCACCGCCGCTGTAAGCGAATCGGCCGCCCGCGAGAGGGCCAGTGATGTTGGCCTCCGAGAGAACTTTGCCGCGATGGATCAATACCAGCATTCGCGAGCGTCCCTCAGTCGGCCGGTTTCGGGTTGTCATGTCAAACAGCTTGTCGGCATCGGCCCCTTCCAACTTGGCGTCGAGGTGGACGGAGTCTTTGGCTCCGGGATCGTTTCTGAACCAGGTAAATGTGATGTCAACGCCGTTCAGGCTCATCTCTTTGGGTTCGTCGCGAATCAACATGAAATAATCGACTGATTCAACGCCCCATTCATTCTTTCCGCTCGAGGTGCTGCAGTAGAATGCCCCCGCGTGGTGTACCCAGTTACCGAATTTGCGTGCTTCCACAAACTGTCGTTCGATGTTATTGTGATCGTCTTCGGCCGTCGGCAAACCGATGCCGAGTCTCCGTGCATAGACGGGCGACAGCGGCGCCCAGTGGTAGGTGCAATCGACCTTGTTGACATAGAACGACAGCCCCTCTTCTGCCGTCGGCGCCAGCGGCGGTTCACCCCGTGCGGCGCGTCGGTCGCGCTCCTTCGCCTGCGCTTCCTCCCCGATTCGTGATGCCGTCGCGATTGCGGGCCCGTCGTCGAACTCGTTTGCCGCGATGCACAGGTCCAACGTGCCGGGCGCCGGTCGAACGACGACGACCGCGGGCGGCGACGAACGATTGCAGGCCAGTATCATCAGGCACGCGGCCGGCATGCAAGCGAAATAAAGGCGACGCGTCATGATTATTCACCCCGCATCAAGTCAATTAGCTTCTTCACATCTTCACTGCTAAATCCGCCAGTAAGAGAGAACACGTCGCCCGTTAGTGCCGTGAGCAAGTTTGCAGAAGACACGATTCGACCGCGAATCAAGATGGCGAGTCGGCGCATGGGGCCTCTGTTTTCTGGTTTGCCGGAAGGCCGATTACGTGTCGTCATATCCGCCAGCCTGCTCTTGCCGACCGCCGTCAGACGGAAGTCGAGTCGGTGTGTTCCGTCCTTTGCCACATCCGGGTCCCAGACAACTTCAGTGACCTCGGCGCCGACATCCTCGTCTGCCTGGGATTCACGAACGAGAAGGAAATAATCGACGACAGTCGAATTGGGACGTTGGCGACTCCACCAGATCTTGCCAAAGTCGCGGCTATAGCCGATGCCTCGGTCATCAAAGAGAACTCCCCTTTCACGAGCCCCTTTGAGTTTCGTGTATCTCTCGGACGTGTTCGCCTGATCGTCGGGTTTGGCCTCGAGTTGCTCGCTATTCAACGCATGTTCCGATACCGGCGCCCAGCGATAGGTGCAAGGTTTCCCCAACGCGATGAAGGGAACCCCTTGTACCACCGGCGGCGGCGGTGGTTGACCAGCGTCTAATCGGCGCTTCAACTCGGCCGCGAGTTCCGGGTCCTTGAGTGTTTTGGCAAAGTACTGCTCGGCAGCGGCAATGGCGTCGGCGTCGTCCGTTCCGTTCGCGAGCATGTGCAATTCGAACGCACCGGCCGCGGGCTTGACGATAACGGCGTTTGGTCCCGGTTTCTTGCTGCAACCCACGGAAAGCAGCATCAGGAATACGGCAGCGACCGCCAGGCGGGGAATCATGGGGCGTCTCCGGAGGTGGGGATAGTCTACGCGGCGGATGTTCGTTCCCGCCGCTGGCTCTAAAGTAAACCCGTTCCTTCGGAAATCCATTTCGATCCGGTGACATGGCCGATTCTCTGAACATTGCCCTCATTGGCGGCGGGACCGTGGGCGGCGGCGTCGCGAAGATCTTGCTCGACCATCCCGGGCGCACGGCCACGCGGGCCGGGCGGCCGGTGTTGGTCAAGCGCGTCGTCGTGCGCGATCCGGCCAAGCCGCGGCCGACGATTCCGAAGGAACTCATCTCGACCGACATCCAGGCGGCGATTCACGATCCGCAGGTCCACGTCGTCGTCGAGTTGATCGGTGGGACGGGCATCGCCAAGCAGGTCGTGCTCGACGCGCTCGCGGCCGGCAAGCACGTCGTGACGGCGAACAAGGCGCTGCTCGCACAGCACGGCCCCGAGGTTTTTGAAGTCGCGCGCAAGCACGAGCGTGCCGTCGGCTTTGAGGCGAGTGTCGCCGGTGGCATTCCGATCATTCGAGCGCTGGCCGAGAGCCTGGCCGGCAACCAGATCACGGCGATCCAGGGCATTCTCAATGGGACCAGTAATTTCATTTTGACGGCGATGGCCGATCGCGGCGTCGGTTATGCGGATGCGCTCGCCGAGGCGCAACAACTTGGCTACGCGGAGGCTGATCCGACGCTCGACGTCGACGGCAGCGACGCGGCCCACAAGCTCGCGATCCTGGCACAGATTGCGTTCGGCGTCACGGTGCCGGTCGACAAGATCGAGCGCTTCGGCATCGCCGGCCTGCACGCGATGGACCTGCGCTTTGCTCAGGAGCTGGGCTATACGATCAAGCTGCTAGCCGAGGCGTGGCTCGACGGCCGTGAGGTGGCGCTGCACGTGGCCCCAGTACTCTTGCGAAGAACGGATATGCTCGCCCAGGTGCGCGGCGCCTTCAATGCGGTGCAGGTTGTCGGCGATGCAGTCGGCGAAGTGATGTTCCAGGGAGCCGGCGCGGGGGCCTTGCCCACGGCTAGCTCAGTCGTTGCGGACATCATCGATTTGGCGGTCGGCCGAGCGCAACGCACATTCCAGGCGATGAAACTCTGGGCTCCCCACGAGCGCGGCTTCAGGATGAGGACCTCGGAGGGCGTGCGCTCGCGGTTCTTCTTGCGCGTGCTCGTGAAAGACGAGCCCGGCATGTTGGCCGACGTGGCACGGGCGCTAGCCGACGAACGGATCAGTATCGCGAGCGTAATCCAGCATGAAGCGCAGGAAGACCACCAAGGCGGGGCGGTGCCGTTGGTCATCATGACGCACTACGCGGAGACGGGGCAGTTCCGCAAGGCGCTAGCCAGGGTGAATGCCCTGCCGGGAGTGGTGCTGCCAGGGGTGTATTATTCGGTGGATGACTGAGCTGTGCGCATCATCCCCGTCATCGATGTTCTCAATGGCGTCGTTGTCCGCGGCGTCGGCGGACGTCGGAGCGAGTATCGGCCGATTGTCAGTCAGCTCACGTCGTCGGTCAATCCGGTTGAAGTAGCCCGCGTGCTCGTCGACACTTTTCAACCAGCGGAGCTTTATCTCGCTGATCTCGATGCCATCGCCGACGGACGGCCGTCGTTCGAGTTATACCGGGCCATCCGCGAAATGGGGGTACGCCTCTGGGTCGATGCCGGCATCCGCGATGGCGACGGCGCAAAGACGATTGCCGACACGGACTGCGAGGTCGTCGCCGGTTTGGAAACGGTGCCGGGTACTCATGAGTTGAAGAACATCGTTGATGCCGTGGACGTGAGTCATGTCGTCTTCTCGCTCGACCTGCGCGATGGCGTGCCGTTGCGGGATTGGGATTGGCGGGCGGCCATCGGCTTCGGCATTACTCGCGTCATCGTCCTCGATCTGGCCCGCGTGGGCACTGGGTCAGGCAGTGGCACGGACGATCTCTGCCGCGAAATCGCATCGACGTTTCCGCAAGTGGAGGTGATTGCCGGCGGCGGTGTGGCAGGCCCGGACGATTTGCGAAGATTAGCAATTTGCGGCGTCCGTGGGGTGCTGGTGGCGTCAGCGTTACACGATGGACGCCTGAAGGCGAGCGTCGAGGGGG
>DATANR010000180.1:0-4252 GCA_036266155.1 Gemmataceae bacterium
ATGGGGCTTAGAGTTTGGGTTTGGTCATCATCAATAAACCCTATCGCCTATACCCGGATCGTTGCGAACGAGCGTATTCTATCGAGTTCGTCGAGCGTTACCGCACGAGCGCCGATGGCCCGTGGCGGCGGACTCGGATCGTGACTGTCGCTGCCGCCGGTGATTGCCAGTTGAGCGGCTGCGGCGAGTTGCCGGAGCCGATGCTCGGTCGCCCGGCTCGGCCAGGGATAGACGCATTCGATCGCCGCCAGTCCCATGTCCCGCAGCTCTTCCAGAATGCGCAAGTCGACGTTGGAAGGGGGATGCGCCCAGCTCGCAACGCCACCAGCCCCGCGGATTAATGCCAGCGCTTCACGCGCCGGAAGGCGCAGCTTGGGCACGCCAGCCAATTCCGGATGGGCGAGCCAGCCCGTGAAAGCGCCATGTAGTGAATGTGCAAAACCGCGTTCGATCAGGATGCGTGCCAGGTGCCGACGGCCGGATGATACTGCCGCCGGAATCGCTGCCACGTCGCCTTCAACGGACGCGCCGAGCCCGTGAAGTCGCTTGGCCATTTCCAGCAAGCGCAAGCGCCGTGACTCTTGAAGCCGTGCCAACGCTTCGCCCAGAGCGGCGTCGTCGAGTTGCACAAAATAGCCGAGCAGGTGAATTTCGGATCCGTGGAACTCGGCCGTCACCTCGACGCCGGCGATGACCTCGATCGCTCCATTCGCTGCTGATCGCGCCGGTTCGACACCAGCGGTTGTGTCGTGATCCGTCACCGCGATAGCCTTCAGGCCGGCCCGGATCGCTCGGTCGACTAGGCTTTCGGGCGTATGCGTACCGTCGCTGAACGTCGTGTGCGTATGGAGATCGGCACGGCCGGGATGGCGCAAGCGCGCCAGTTGACCGCACAGGTGCGTGAAGGGTGACCCCTTCATGGAACCTCGCCGGCCGCCGGCGTGGCCGCGGTCTGCGCTTCGGGGGCGGGTGATTGCGCCCGTTCCAGGAACACGCGAAACACCTTGTCGAGCACGCCATTGACGAAGGCCGGCGAGTCCCCCGTGCCATAACGTCGCGCGAGTTCGATGGCTTCGTCGAGCGCGACCGGTCCGGGCGTCGGCTTGTCGGCAAAGACGATTTCGTAGGCGCCCAGCCGCAGGACGTTGCGATCGCTCGCCGCCATCCGTTGCAGCTTCCAATTATCCGAAGCGGCCGTGATGCGAGCGTCGATGGCGGCCAGATGACGAACCACGCCATCGTACAAGCCGAGACAAAACGCTTCGGCCTCGCTGTTGCTGAGACGATCGTGCGCAAACCGTTCGACGGCCGCGCGCGGCACCGTGGTATTGACGTCGTGCTGAAAGAGCAGTTGCAAAGCGACTTCGCGGGCGCGGGACCGTCGGGTCATCACGAGTCGGGTCTCCCCAAACTCTTAGAGTAGCGACCGGACCGCCAGCGGAACATGCCGTCAGCGCTCGAACGCCATGCTCGCGAAGCTGACGCTTTCGTAGCCTTCGGGATGTACGTAACGCCCGTAGTGCAGCAATTTGCCTGCGCTGGGGCGGGTCGCCCCAAGCGTCACGTACGTCGGGGGCAGTCCGCAAATGCGTCGCGCGTCCCCTTCGGCGGCGATGTGTTCGAAATAACTGTCCTCGTCGGCCGCGATCGCGCACGCCAATAGTCGGTCGTCCTGGCTCTTGCTGTAGGTAAGCATCGACTCGTCGACCAAATCCGGATCGTTGAACTTGGGGCCAATGTGAGCCAAATCGCCGCTGATGACATAGCCAACCTTTTCACCGGCCTCGGCCTCCGCGCGTGAAAGCGCGGCGATCATCCGCGCGATATCCGCTTTCTCTGCCGGCCGGGAGCCATCGTCGACACAATCGAAGAACGAGCCGACCAACAACGGCACAATGCGAAACGGCCGCTTGCCGCCGAACGCGAACTGCATGCCGACAACTTCCAATTCGATCGAGTGCTCGACGACGTGGGCGAACGGATCGCCGAAGAGCCCGTCGCCATAGTGATTCACGATGCGGTCGATATGAGCTTGATCTGTCTCAACTCGCCCGAACGGCGAGGTAAAGTTCTGGCGCGTGAGCGTGAAGCGCTGGCCCGAGTAGTGCGAAGTCGCGATGACGACGAACAACGAGGCGTCCGTGCGCTCGACCAGCTCCTTGAAACCCCAGCCGTAGGTGATAGCGCCGCGGCCGTAATCCATGTGCGGCAACAACACAGCTCGGACGGCGCCGTCGCTGGCGACACGGCAGCCCGGTTCGCCCGGCAAGCCGGGTCCACCTTTCGCAGTGAACACCTTTCGAAGTTGTTTGGCGACCTTTTCGGGATCGTCACTGCCAATGCACGTGGCAGTGCGATCCGGAACATTGAGCCGGCTGTTCAAGCGTGGACCTTCAAGGAAGTACGCCTGATCGAGTCCGGCCGCGAGATTGGCGATGATGTCCAGCGCGACGGTTTGGCCGTCGAACAACAGCGACGATTCGGCCTGAATTGCCGCGAACGATTTCGTTCCATCGAACAGTCGAATGAGATCGAACGCGGGTTGCGAAAGGATGAGCGGTCCGCCGAGCCGAAACAGGTCTTCGATGACTACGGTATTCGGCTGCGGCCCGCTACTCGCTTTGAGACCGTGCCGCAACTTCGGTGTTTCGAGATGAGCCATAGATTTCGCCGCTTGCGGCGTAGCGCGACGCCGCAAGCGGCGCGCGATTTACACCCGTTCGGTTAACTCCCACCCTTTGCGATACTCCGTCTTCACGAACGCATTAGCGGCCTTGTCGTTCGTCACCATGCACTTGGCGGCATCAAACTCGAGCTTCTTACCCGCCCGAATTGCGACGTTGCCGAGCAGCATTGCCTCGGTCAACATGCCGGCGATGTCGAAGTTCGAATACGCCAGTTCCGGCTTGGCTTCACGAATGGCATGGGCCCACTCGGCCTTCATGCCATCGTCGCCCTTACCGTTGATCGGCAAATGCTTCGGCGTGCGGTCGCCCTTGGCCAGTTCTTCCATTCCGGCGAGGATCTTGAACTGCGCTCCGTAATCGTTCGGCGAAAACAGGATCGCTTTGTCGCCGACGATGATCGAGCCGCTATCCGACAACTTGCCGCCATCCGGCATCACCTTCTTAAGCAACTCTTCCGGCGGCAGCACCTTCGCGCCGTTCCGCTTGCCTTCGTACCAGTAGAAGTCGAGCGCCGCCTGGTGCGGCTTTTCACCACGTGAGGGATAGGCGTAATGAATCTTCGCCGAGGACGGGAACGTTTCGTCATTCACGTCCGTGGCATCCGCTTCAATTGTCGTCGGGCTGGCGAGTTCGCAAGCGCGGAACGCCATGTTGGCCGTGTGGCATGCCATGTCACCAAGAGCGCCGGTGCCGAAATCGAGCCAGCCGCGCCAGGCGAACGGGTGATAACCCTTGGCGTAGGGCCGCATCGGCGCCGGTCCGATGAACGCCTCCCAGTCGAGCGTCGCGGGAACCATTGCTTCGGGCTTCGGCCGGGCCATCACGCCGGGCGCTTGCGGCCAGATCGGCCGGTTCGTCCAGACGTGGATTTCCTTGACCTTGCCGAGGATACCGTCCTGTACCAACTCGACCGCCCGCCGCAGACCATTCTCGGCCGAGCCCTGGTTGCCCATCTGGCCACAGACGCCGAACTTCTTGGCGGTCTCACGCATCATGCGGGCTTCGAAGACGGTGTGCGTCATCGGTTTTTGCACGTAGACGTGCTTCTTCATCCGCATGGCCGTGATGCTCGGCCACGTGTGATTGTGGTCCGGCGTGCTGACGGTGATCGCGTCGAATGTCTTGCTCACGGCGTCGTCGAAGAGCTTGCGATAGTCAGTGAACTTGGCGGTCACCTTGTACTGGTTGGCCGACTTGTCGAGTGTGTTGTGATCGCAATCGCAGACGGCGACGACTTCCATCACCTTGCTGGCGCCGGAGATGTCGCTGCTGCCTTTGCCGCCGACGCCGATGCCGGCGACGCGGATCTTTTCGGAGGGAGTGTCGGCCGCGCGGACCGCGGACAGTCTGTCGGCGGTGAAGAAATACCCGAGGGCGGCAGCGCTGCCGCCAAGGAACAAACGACGATCCAGATGCTTGTCGGACATTGGAGAGGTACTCCGTAGGCGGGGAAGGTGTTGGTGGGAGGATAGTGTAAGCCGAGAAGAAGTGAATCGCAACGGATTGAGTCGCCGCGTAGCTGGATTCGTCAGAATTCAGCGCTTGGGCAATCGAAGCGCTGAAAT
>DATANR010000181.1:0-7698 GCA_036266155.1 Gemmataceae bacterium
CAGGTGGAAGAATAGGTGTGTAACTTATTGTACACCGCATCGACAAGGACCGGGACGAGCGGCGCGAGCACCGGCGCTGCCCCGTGGATCGCGGCAATGTCCTCGTCACCGAAACCCATGGAGTCGACCAGATATTGGAAACGGTAGCCGAGGTCCTTCTCCAGTTGAGGTTCCACAATCGTTTTCATGGCGATTTTCCTTGGCGAATGGGCGGCTGGGTGGATAAACAAGACACACAGGTCTTGTTTAGAAAGAATACCGTCGCTAAATTGGATGTCAATATCCAATTTCAAGAAATCAGGAAAACCGGATGTTTTCGCAGACGGTTGAGTATGCCCTTCGGGCGGTGGCCCACCTGGCTTACGAGGCGCCCAACGCCCGGACGACGGAGCAACTGGCCGAGGCGACGCGCGTTCCGTCCGCCTACTTGTCCAAAGTCTTGCAAGCATTGAGTCGCGGCGGGGTCGTGAAGAGTCAGCGCGGCGTCGGCGGCGGCATGTCGCTCGTCAAGACGCCGACGGAGCTGACGATCCTTGAAGTGGTCAACGCAGTCGAGCCGATTCAGCGGATCAAGACGTGTCCCCTTGGGCTCAAGTCGCACGGCGTGCGCTTGTGTCCACTGCATCGGCGTATGGACGACGCACTGGCGACAGTCGAAGCCGCGTTCGGCGGAACTACGCTGGCGGAAGTGTTAAACGAGCCGACGCACAGCCCGCCGTTGTGCGAGGTGGGGGTCGATCGAACGCGGGCCAAATTGCTCTGAACGAACGGTTAGCTACCTTCCCGCCTCAATGTCCGCCGGGTATCCTGTCCGAACCCACCGTTGGAGACCTCTCCTTGCGCTCCCATCTTGTTCTGGGTTCCGTGCTGGCCTTGTGTACTTGCCCGGTCTCCGCGGCGCCATTCGAAGTCAAGCCGACCGATCGGCTCGTCATCATCGGCAGCACTCTGATCGAGCGTGAACAGCGCTATGGCTACTGGGAGGCAATGCTGACGGCCAACGCGCCCGGTTTGAAGGTCCGCAACCTCGGGTGGAGCGGCGATGATGTTGATGGCATTGCCCGGCGGGCGTTTGATCTCGATAGGCCGGACATTGGCCGTAAGCGACTGGTCGAATTGGCTATTGCCGAGAAGCCGACCGCAATCCTAATTTGCTACGGTGGCAACGAAGCATTCGGCGGCGAGGCCGGCCTGGAGAAGTTCAAGAAGGGCCTCGAAAAACTGCTCGATGAACTGACGCCGACCAAGGCTCGCATCGGACTGATGTCACCGCCACCGCTCGAAGATAAGGGCCGGCCGCTGCCCGATCCGGCGGAGCAGAACAAGCGGCTCGCGGTCTATCGCGATGCCATCAAACAGATCGCCGCGGCGCGCGGCCTCTATTTCGCGGATCTTTTTGAAGCCCTTGGCGCCGGCAAGGAGCCGCTGACCGGATTGACTGACAACGGCGTGCACTTCACGGGCGACGGCTACAAACGGACGACCGTCGCGTTCGCGAAATCGCTCGGCCTGACGGCAGACTACTCGGAAACACTGGAGCCCACCCGCGAGGTCATTCGGCAGAAGAACCAGTTGTACTTCTATAAATGGCGGCCGCAGAACGAGACCTACCTGACCGGATTCCGCAAGCATGAACAGGGGCGGAATGCGAAGGAAGTCGCCGAGTTCGATCCGCTGGTTGCGGCGGCTGAAGCTGAGATTGAGAAGCTGCTGAAGAAGTAGCTCGGGTGAATGGGACTTATGGGACCCAGGGGACCCATGAGACTTAGACCCATCGGTCGCATCCGTCCCCTTAGTCCCATAGCACGACCAAATCATGTACCGCACTGCCATATTCCTGCTGGCCGCCCTCCCCGCCGCCGCCTTCGCCCAGGCCAACGCCACGGTCCCCGACCCCGATCCCGAGATCGAGCGCAAGAGCTTCATTCTCCCCGAAGGCTTTGAAGTCAACCTCTATGCCGCCGACCCGCTGCTGGCGAAGCCAATCCAGATGAACTTCGACCCCCAGGGTCGCCTCTGGGTCGCGTCGAGCGAGGTCTATCCGCAAATCAAGCCCGGCCAAAAGGCCAACGACAAGATCATCGTTCTCGAAGACACCAAAGGCGTCGGCCGGGCCGACAAGACGACCGTCTTCGCGGATGGCCTGCTAATTCCGACCGGCATCGAGCCCGGTGACGGGGGGGCGTATGTCGCCAACAGCACTGAGCTGGTTCACTTCAGCGCCAGCAAGCCCGGCGAAAAGGCCAACAAGATGCGCGTCGTCCTCTCCGGCTTCGGCACCGAGGACACGCACCACATTTTGCACACCTTCCGTTGGGGCCCGGACGGCTGCTTGTACTTCAATCAAAGCATCTACATCCATTCGCACATCGAAACTCCTCATGGCGTCAAGCACCTGAACGCCGGCGGCATCTGGCGCTTCCGACCGGAGACGATGAGCCTCGACGTGCTCGTCCGCGGGTTCGTGAATCCCTGGGGCCACCATTTTGAACGCTGGGGCCAGTCACTCGTGACGGATGGCGCTTATGGCGAAGGCGTCAACCACGGCATTCCGGGGGCCTATTTCGTGACGGCCGTCGGGGCCACGAAACTCTGGAAAGGCCTCAATCCAGGCAGCCCGAAGCATTGCGGCCTAGAGATCGTCAGCGGCCGGCATCTGCCGGATGACTGGCAGGGCGACGCGATCACCAACGACTTCCGCGGCCACCGCGTGTGCCGATTCAAGATCGGCGAAGACGGCAGCACCTTCACGTCGCGCGAAATGACCGACGTGATCAAGACCAACCACCCCGCCTTTCGGCCGATCGACGTCAAGATGGGCCCGGACGGCGCGATCTACATTGCCGACTGGTACAACCCAATCATTCAGCATGGCGAAGTCGATTTCCGCGATCCCCGGCGCGACCACGTTCACGGCCGCATCTGGCGCGTCACCGCCAAGGGCCGGCCTCTCGTCCCGCGTCCCGACCTCGTCGGGGCAGCGACGCCGGAATTGCTGAATCACCTGAAAGACCCCGAAGACTGGACCCGCCAGCGGGCCAAGCGCGTACTGAAGGAACGCGGCGCCAAGGATGTGATTCCCGCACTCGAAACCTGGGTGAAGGGCCTCGATCCCAAGGATCCGAGCTTCGAGCACAATCTGCTCGAAGCGCTCTGGACCTATGAATCGCTCGATGTCGTCGAACCAGCTCTTTTGAGCACACTGCTCAACGCGAAGGATTCGCATGCTCGTGCGGCCGCTGTCCGGGTGCTGTCCGACTGGCACACCCGCATACCGAATGCGATCGATCTTCTGGCGGTGCGTGCCCTCGATGATGGACCACGGGTGCGCCTGGAGGCCGTGCGGGCGCTCGCCGGGACCGGCAGTCCGGCGGCCGTCGCGCCGGCATTTGCGTCGATGGACAAGCCGGTCGATCGAGCGATGGACTACGCGCTCTGGCTGACGGCCCGCGATCTGGAACCGGTCTGGATGTCGAAGTTCAAAGCGGGCGAGGACCCGTTCCGCGGCAACCTCAAGGGGCTGACGTTCGCACTGCAAGCGGTCGGCACTTCGTCCGTTGCGCAACCGCTGCTGCAACTCGTGAAGTCCGGCAAGATTCCGAAGGAACGCGAGCACATCGCCTGGGAAATGATCGCCCGCACCGGTGGAGCGCAAGAAGTCGGCGAAGCGCTCGCCTATGCCACGCATCCCAATCTGCATTCGTCATTGGCCGTACCAGTGTTGCAGGCGATCGAGGCGTCGGCCCGCGAGCGCAAAGTTCGTCCGGCCGATGCCGCCATCACGCCGGCCTTCACGGAAATGAACGGCCGCACGCCGCTCAGCGCCTTCCGCTCGCGTCTTGCGGGCTTGTGGAAGGTCGAGTCACAACGACCGGCATTAGAGGCGATCGCCCAGACGCCCGAGGCGCTCGGCGTCGACGACTGCCGATCCGCGATGGAGGGCCTCGCTCTCCTTGGCGGCGAGAAGTCGAAGGCGTTTTTGCTTCGTACAGCCGGCCTCAATTCATCAATTGTTCGGCCGCTCGCGGTCGCTGCCCTGGCGAGCATCGATCAAGCCGCCGCCGCGGACAAAGCAGCCGAACTGCTCGCGGCCGCCCAGGCCGGCGACGACTTCTCGGAAGTCTTCGCCGCGTTCATCAATCGCAAGGGCGGCTCGACGGCACTCGCGAAGGCACTGGACGGCAAGAAGCTCAACGCGGACGTCGCCAAGCTCGGCCTCAAGGCGGTGCGCTCGTCGGTGCAAGACGTGAAGCCGCTCGCCGACGCGTTGACGAAGGCCGGCGGTTTGACGGCCGCGCGCACCGACTACACGCCGGCCGAAGTGAAAGCTTATGTCGATGAGGTGCTTGCTAAAGGCGACGCCGCTCGCGGCGAAGCGATCTATCGGCGTAAGGATGCGACCTGTTTGTCGTGCCACGCGATCGCTGGGGCCGGCGGGCAGGTCGGTCCCGACATGACCAGCATTGGCGCCAGCGCACAGCTCGATTACCTCGTCGAATCGATCCTGATTCCGAACAAGGCAGTCAAGGAGGGTTATCACGCCCTCAAGGTCGCGACGCTCGACGGCAAGGTCATCGTCGGCATCAAGACGCGCGAATCCGAAGGCAAGCTGTATCTCCGCACGTCGGAGGACAAGGAGATCGCCATCCCCGAAAAGGATATTGACGAAAAGGCCCAATCGCGATCGCTGATGCCCGATGGGCTCGCCGATCAACTGACGCGGCAAGAGTTCGTCGACCTCGTGCGTTTCCTCTCCGAGTTGGGCAAGGTCGGGGCCTACGGACCAAATAAGGCACGACTCGTCCGCCGCTGGCAGGTGATCGAGCCGATTCAGGCGAACGTCTTTTTGATGCAGCGCTCGCGCGCTGCCGCGGCCGTCGAGACGCCGGACGCGTTCACCTGGACGTCGGCCTATTCGAAGGTCGCAGGCGAGCTGCCAGTCGACGCGGTGCCCAAGATCGCGGTCTGGCAGGGCTCCGAACCGTTCAGCCTCGTGCGAGCGCAATTCGACGTAACCACGGGCGGCAAGGTGAAGGTGAAGATCAACAGCGCCACGGGACTCACGATGTGGGTCGGCGAGACGCCGACGGAAGTGAAGGACGAGTTGATTCTTGAGTTGAAGCCGGGGCTCAACGCGTTGACATTTGCGATTGACCCCAGCAAGCGCAAGGACGGCTTGCGCCTAGAACTGGAAGACGTGGCGGGCTCGCCCGCACGCGTGAACATTGTGAATGGAAAATAGCAAGATTCCGTTTAGCGTTCGAGCCGTCGGCTCGAACGCTAAACGGTGTTGCGCCACGAATCGAATCAACGATTGCTTATTTCTTTTCTGGCGCTTTGGCCTCCGGCTTCTTCACCTCGGCGTAGTTGCCCTTCCAAACATCCTGCACGCGCAATGCTCCTTCCGGAACGCGATCGCGTGTTGAGAGGAGCAGGCCGTAATCGCGAACGACGATCCGAATGTTCGGATCCGTGTCCTCGATTGCTTGTAACCACGCGCCAACGGTCAGCTTGCCCGCGAGGTCGATCTGGGCCGTCGGCGGTTTCGCCAGGACGACACGAATGACCATGTCCGCCTTGGCCAGCTTGAAGAGTTCTTCCGTCGCCGTCTGTACATCGATGCCGCGGAGTTTCATTTCGACTTCTTGATCGAGCAACTTCTTCAAGCGATCCGTCATCGAAGTCTGCACAGCCGCCGGCTTCGGTGCGGCCAGCCAGGTTGCGAGGAGGTCCGTGGTCCCGGTGCGGTCCAACGCCGCGCCGGTGGTGGCATCCCAGAGTCGGACAGCGCCGTCGCCTGCCACCAAATACCGGCCGTCCGGCGAAAAAGTCAATGACTGTATA
The DNA here is from genome assembly GCA_036266155.1 of Gemmataceae bacterium. Classification (GTDB taxonomy): domain Bacteria; phylum Planctomycetota; class Planctomycetia; order Gemmatales; family Gemmataceae; genus SIAJ01. The sequence continues at coordinate 5,845 of DATANR010000181.1, forward strand.
AATGACCCCGCACTAACCGCAAATTCGCCGCGCAGCGACTTCAACTCCGTCTGCAATTTTTCCATCTCGCCGCGATGCTTCTCGACCATTGCCTGGGCAGTCAACAGTGATTCGTGAGGCGCCAAACCTTTTTGCACCATCTGCTCGGCCGAAGCGAGGTTCTTCTCCGCAACGGCCAGCATCCGTTTGGCGAGGTTCAAGTCGGCGTGCAGTGCCGTCGCCTTGGTCAGCACTTGCTGGCGAACCTGATTCAACTGCGCTTCGGCCTCGCGGACCTTGGCCTCCGCGGCCTTGATGTCGGCGCTATTGCGCAACGTCTTTTCGAGTGTCTCCTCCAGGCTGCCGGCCGCCGGCTTGGCGGGCTCTTTGGCTTTCGGCGGATCGATTTTCGTCGGCTGTTGACCGAGCACGAACCCGCTTGCCATCAACATGGCAAGCGCTGATAGACGAATCATTGGGAAGTCTCCTGTTCACGGGCGCGTTTGAGAGAGGTCAACAACCAGGTGTCCTCAGGCGACACAACGCGATCGGCCGGTTCAGCCTCGTCGAGAAAATTCCGATAACACCGCAGCGCGGCACGATAATCGGCAAGGTCGCTCAGATAGCGATCGCCCGCGTCGCGGAAGCGCCGGGCCGCCTCGGCCTTGACGGTGATCTGCTCCGCTTCCAACTCCAACTCCGTCGCCGATCGCGTCTTCGCTGCAGGCCCCGGCGATCCGGAAGCGTTAGCGACCAGTGTCGGAACCGGCACGTAAACCGTGTTCGTCACCCGCTCGGGACTCGGTCGAAACAACGACAACGTCCACCCAAATCCGACACATACCAAACACGCGACGACCTCGGTGACTCGCCGTCGCGCGCGGACCAAAGTCACTTGCCGCGTCGTGCGCTCCAGAATCGCGGCTTTCACGCCCTGGTTGACCGTCGCCGGTATCGGGCTGAGCAGTTCGTCGTCAGTCATCGCCATACGCCTCCCGGAAGGCAGCCCGTGCCCGCGTTAGCAGCGACTCGACGGCCTTCTCGGATTCCGCACATGCGGCCGCGATCTCGGCCACGCTCATGCCATCCAGATACTTCATGCGCAGTGCTAGCTCGGATCGCTCGGGCAATGCCGCGAGCGCATGCGTCACGCGCTCGGAGCGTTCACGCTCGGCAACCGTTGCATCGTCACGACTCAAACCCGCGACGATCGGTCGTTGCCGCACGTCACGACGGCGCCGTGATCGCAATTGATTGCGCAAGACATTCGCTGCGATGCCGCGGAGCCAGGCTTGAAAGGGGCCGGCCAATGGATCGAAACGCCGAACGCGGCGCACCGCCGTCATCCAGCTTTCCTGAAGCACGTCGTCGGCCAGGTCGCGCATGCTGCCGCAGCGCCAGAGCACGTAGGCCTCGAGCGGCGCGTACTCGGCCTCATACCACGCGCGCCAGGCGTCGGTGTCCCCAACGGCGACGGCATCTCGCAGCCCACGCTCGCGCCAGACCCGATCCGTCATCCACGGCCCTCGTGGCTGGGTCGTCAGAAATGAATTGTCCGCTCGGGCGGAAATCCTTCGCGAAATTCCGCGTCCGAATGAGTGCGGCTAAACGCTATATGGGGTTGTATGTCCACGAGATGATTGCCGTGGCGGCGGATTCCGGCGGCGACCCTAAGTTTCAGTTGTGGACTGGGCGCCGAGCACGTGCCGGGACTGGCGCAAGCAATGAAATGCAATGGGTGCAGCTGACCTGTCGACATTGTCACGCGGCCTGTGAGAATCGGCAATCGAGCGCCTGATTCGTGCAGATTTGCACGGCTTCGCGGGCAACCAGCAGGGCTTGGTGCGCGCGGGCGGTCCAGGCGATGAACTCGGG
>DATANR010000182.1:0-4936 GCA_036266155.1 Gemmataceae bacterium
CCTCGACGCTCGCCTTTTCTTGCGTCATCGGCCCCGATTCATGTTGACCCGCCATGCTACGGACCCATTCCAGGTCGCCGCGCTTCCACAAATAGGCGAAGCCCACCAGCAGGACACCGAAGAAAATCAAGATGTCCAAGAACGCGACCTCTGCCAGCGACTTGGCCGACTCCGCGTCCGGGACCTTGTTCGCGGGCACCTCGCGCCCGGTCAGCGATGTTTGAATTGCGACCTTTTCCTCGACGCTGATCTTCTCATCGGCCAAGCGATTCGCCCCGCCGAAAACGACGGCCCACGGAAAGAAAAACGCCATTTCCACATCGAAGACAACGAACAGAAGTGCCACGACGTAAAAGCGCAGGTCGAATTGGATCCACGATGAGCCGACCGCCGGCTCGCCGCACTCGTAAACGGTCCCTTTCTCGGCATCCGGTTGCGACGGACGCAGCAATTTGCCGAGTAGCAGATTCGTCAGTAGGAAACCAATTCCCACCGCGACGAAGATGAGAATCAACGTGACCAGTTCGGTCATTGCAATCCCCGATCAGGTAGTCGGCGCGGCAGGTGCGGCAGCAGGTGCCGCTGGCTTCGGCGGGTCCGGCGGCTTCACCCACACCGGCAGAGCAACCTTCTTCGATTCGTGCACGGACGTCGGATTGAGCGTGCTCTGTCCCCATGCCACCTCAAGTGGCAGTTTCGCAAAGTCGACCACGCAGCCATCCCGGCTGAAGCAACTCTGATCGTGCGTCGAACCCATGAAAATGCAATCGACGGGACACGGATCGACGCACAGCGAGCAAAACATGCACTTCGTATAGTCGATCTTGAACCCGGTGACCCGGAACCCTTTACCGACGGGGTTCTTCTCCTTGTCGATGTAAATGCAATCAACGGGGCAGGCCCGCGCACACTTGTCGCAGCCGATGCAAGTCATCAAGTCGAATCGATGAAAGCCGCGATAGCGCGGCCGAATCGGAACTGGCTGCTCCGGATAGGCAAAGTGCGACGTGAACGGCTTGCGGCGAAACGTCTGCACCATCGTCCACAGCGTAACGTACATGCCGGCCGCGATGGTCGAAATCGCGAGCCGGATGTTTCGCAGCCACACACGCATCGGCGAAGTCCGAGGGAGAAAGGATGCTGGAATCGTTATATCGACAGACGCGTCCGGGGCATACGGCGATCGGACTGTTACGTCGCTGCCCCAATGAACCGCGCTTGACTCGTCGACCGCCCCGTCGTACGTTCACCCGCCGATGACTCACGATCGAACCGAAGCCGATTCTTTCCACTGGACTGGCCGTCGCGTCGCGGTCACTGGCGCGACCGGCTTCATCGGCTATCACCTCTGCCGCGCACTGACCGCCGCGGGCGCCGACGTGACGGCGCTGGTTCGTGCGTTTTCGGACACGTCACGACTCACCCCGCTCGGCGTCCGCTGCCAGATGGCGCCGCTCGATGAAGTCCGATTGCTGACGGACGCATGTCGTGGCCGCGAGTTTCTCTTTCACCTGGCCGGCGCCGTGGACTTCAACAACGACTGGGATCAATGCCGCAAGGTCAACGTGGGCGGTACCGCCAACATCTTGGCCGCCGCAACTAGGTCCGGAGTTCGCCGCATCGTTCACGCCAGCTCAATTGTCGCCGTTGGCGCGACGCCGGATCCGGTTGGCCTGGACGAGTCGTCGCACTGGAATTTGGCGAGCAAGCGCGTTCCTTATGTCACGACCAAGCATGAGGGCGAGTCGCTCGCCCTCCAATTGCGCGACGGGCCCGAGGTGGTGGTCATTAACCCCGCGAGCGTGATCGGCCCCGACGACTTTGCCGGCAGCGAGTTCGGCGTGCAGTGCCGGCGCTTCTGGCAGGGCCGCATTCCGCTCGTCTTCGGCGGCGGCAACAATTTCGTCGACGTGCGCGACGTGGCGGCCGGGATGTTGCGTGTAGCCGAGCGCGGCCGCGCGGGAGAACGCTACATTCTGGGCGGAACGAATCTCTCTTACACCTCGTTCAATTCGAAACTGGCAGCACTCGCGCCGCGACCGATTCCGCGGCTCCGCCTTCCAACGGAATTCGCGCGACTGGGCGCAATGCTGGGAGACCGATTCAAGAAAAAGCGTTCTAAGCGCCCGCTATTGACATCAGCTCAGGCACGGTTGCTCGGCCTCTTCTTCTATTACGATTGCAGCAAGGCCTATCGGGAACTCGGCTATTCGATTCGGCCATTGCGTGACACGTTGGCGGACACCTATCGGTTCTGGATGGCCGGCAAGGGAGACTCGCGGAGGTCAACGCATGCGTCCTGACCCCGCGTTCTGGGCCGGTCGGACCGTCTGCGTCACCGGCGGCACCGGCTTTCTCGGCTTCCATCTCGTGCGCTTGCTGGGCGAGGTCGGCGCCCGCGTTCGCGTCTTTGGGCTCGCGACGCCGGCCGACCATCCGATCCGCCGATTCGCGGATGCGGAGATCATCGCCGGCGACGTGCTCGACCGTGACACCGTACAGTCCGCCGTCGCGGGCTGTTCGATCGTCATTCACGCGGCCGGGATCGTCGCGGTTTGGGGTCGGGCGGTTGAGAAGATGTGGCCGGTCCATGTCGATGGAACGCGACACGTGCTCGAAGCGCTCGATCGAGACGCACGCGTAGTTCATACCTCCAGCGTCGTTGCGGTCGGGGCATCACGGCACAGGGAGATATTGAACGAAGACAGCCCTTTCAATTTGGGTCACGTGAAGATCGCCTATGTCCAAGCCAAGCGCGCCGCCGAAGAATTGGCGCTGGGATCCCGCCGCGACGTGGTCGTGGTGAACCCGGGCTACTTGCTTGGCCCCGACGATTTTGAGAAGTCAGTGATGGGCAAGCTCTGCCATCGATTTTGGCGTGGCCGCGCGCCGCTCGCGCCGCCGGGTGGCCTCAATCTGGTCGATGTCCGAGACGTCGCCCTGGGCCACTTGCTTGCGGCCGAGCGCGGCACCAGCGGCCGTCGATACATCCTTGGGTGCGAGAACTTGACCTACCCTGAGTTTCTCGGACAGATGGCCGACGTTGCCGGCTTCCGGCCACGCTGGTTGCCGCGCATCCCACGGTCGGTGTTCTGGCTCGCCGGACTAGTCAACGAAGTGCGTGGACGCCTGAAAGGCAAGGAGCCGTATCCTTCGCTGGCACATGCACGATTGAATCGATACTACTGGTTCCACTCGTCCGACCGAGCGCGAGCTGAATTGGGCTATTCGCCGCGATCGGTTCGCAAATCGCTGGCGGACGCATACGCCTGGTACGCCAGCCGAGAAGCATTTCACCTTCGCGGTTTCAATCGCTGGCTTCTGCGACCGAGTGCGTGACCGCAATCGACCGGCCAATTCACATTTTTCATCGCCTCAGGTTCATTGCCCGTCTACGAATCTTGAAACACCTTACCTTCGATGCACACAGGAGCGTCCGATGGCAGAAGCAACCATTACTCGGAAACAACTCATCGATCTGCTGAACGAAGACCTGTCCCGCGAGTACCAGGCCATCATCGGCTACGTGAATTACTCGCAAGTGCTCAAGGGCCCAGAATACATGGCGATTGCCAAGGAGTTGGAGGTTCACGCCGGAGAGGAACTGGCGCACGCTCTGACCATCGCCAAGCAAATCGACTATCTCGGCGGCATGCCGACCGTGGTTCCCAAGCCGGTCCGCACGTCGGAAAAGGCCAAAGACATGCTCCGTTTCGACCTTGAGGCGGAAAACGAGACGATCAAGAACTACCGCGAACGCGTGCGCCAATGCGAAGCGCTTGGCGAATTTGCCATGGCTGAGCACATTCGGCAAATCTTGATCGATGAGCAGGAGCACCAAATCGATCTGGCCACGGCATTGGGCGAGGACGTCGTCAACGTGAGCAAACCGAACGAACGAGCGTAATCAATCGGCTCGTACAACGAGCATTGGCGTTTGCGTCAACAGAATCTTCAACGCCGGCAGCCATCAGGAGCCGCCATGACGCCACAGGGTCCGTCGCCCGCGCTTTTCTTCGACACGGTCAACGCCTATCAGCGCACCGAGGCCCTCCGGGCCGCCATTGAACTCGATGTCTTCACGCACATTGCCGCCGGCCACCGTACGGCCGCGGCAATTGCCCAAGCGTGTTCGGCGTCTCCCCGTGGCGTTCGCATTCTCGCCGACTATCTGACCATCATCGGGTTTCTCAGCAAACAGCACGAACAATACCGAGTCACTCCGGATGCCCAGGTATTCCTGGTGCGCAGGTCGCCAGCGTATCTTGGGGGTACGCTGGATTTCTTGCTGACGCCTGATCTCAAGGAATGTTTCCGTCAACTGACCGAGGCGGTGCGTCGCGGTGGGACTGCCATTTCGACGGAAGGCACCGTTTCGCACGAGAATCCGATCTGGGTCGCGTTCGCGCGGGCCATGACGCCGTTGATGCAACTGCCCGCGGAACTTCTGGTCAAACTGGTGGGCGGTCAACCCGAGCAGCCCTTGCGCGTACTTGACGTGGCCGCGGGACATGGAATCTTCGGCATTACGATAGCCAAGCATTATCCGGACGCCCAGGTCACCGCGCTGGACTGGCCCAACGTCCTGGCCGTGGCGCGGGGGAATGCGGCAGCAGCGGGCATCAGCGACCGATTCACCGTTTTGCCTGGCAGTGCTTTCGAAGTGGATTGGGGTGGGCCCTATGACATCGTTCTGCTGACGAACTTCTTCCATCACTTCGATTTGCCGACCTGTGAGCAATTGGCGGCGAAGGCCCATGCCGCTCTCGCGCCGGGCGGTCAGGCCATCACGCTGGAGTTCATTCCCAACGCTGATCGCATCACGCCGCCGCCGACAGCGACCTTCGCCCTGACCATGCTCGCGACCACGGCGCGCGGCGATGCCTACACATTTGCAGAATACGAACGAGTATTTGCCGAAGCAGGATTTGCAAGG
>DATANR010000183.1:0-1843 GCA_036266155.1 Gemmataceae bacterium
CTACGGGCCATCCTTGGCCTCCCGCTGGGTGATGAGTGACACCAGCATTCTGGCGGGAGCCGAGGATACGAGCCAGACCAACTCAGCGACGACCAAACCTCTTGTCAGCACGCAGTTTCTGGCCTAACTTTGTGCCATTCACGACAGACTCGATTTTTCTCGGATCCGTGTTCAATCCGTGTTTCATCCGTGGCTGGTTCGCGTTTAGTCAACCAACTCGCCGTTGGTACGGAGCCACTCGGTGATCGATTTGGTTTGCTCGCCGCCGTTGTCCATTTCGGGAACCTTGCCCTGCGGCAACCGCCGGCCGTGGGCGGTCATCCAGCGCAAGAACGCCTCGTGCTTGAGAACGAGAACTTCGGGACGCAGCATGGTCAGGTCGCCGTGCCGGTGGGCGTCGTAGTCCTCGTTGAGCCGGCGAAGGTTGGCGTCAAGCACGTCGGTAAAACGGTTTAAGTCGACGGGCGGACGCGTGAATTCGATCAGATAGCGGTGATGGCCGGGCTTCTTGGGATCGGTTGGGAATACGGGCCCGACGTGGAATTCGCCCGGCAGAGCCCCGGTTTCGTGGGCGGCGTCGGCGATCGCTTTCGATACTTCCTCGCTGATGAGGTGCTCGCCGAACGCGGAGAGGAAGTATTTGGTCCGCCCCGTAAAGCGGATCAGCGGCGGATCGCGCTTTTCGAAAGCGACCGTGTCGCCGACCTGGTACGACCAGAGCCCAGCGCAGGTCGTCATCACGACGGCATATTGTTGACCGGTCTCAACCGTCGCCAGCGTGTGCCGAGTTGGTCGGTCCGTCTTGAGCTTGCCCCCCTCGTATTCGTCCATCGGGACGAACTCGAAGAAGATCCCGTTGTCCGGCACGATTCGGAGCCGATCGTAGCGCGGGTCCTCCGTGGCGACGAACCCTTCTGAGGCGGGGTAGACGTCAATGAAGCGCACGTCCGGCCCAACCTCGGCCCGAAAGTTCGCGCGGAACGGGTCGAAGTTGGTGCCGCCATGAACGACCAGCTTCAGCTGCGGCCAAGCGTCGATAATGCTCTTCTTGCCGGTGACCTCTTTGACATGGTTGAAGAGAAGCTGCATCCATGATGGCACACCGCTGATCGACGTGACCGGCAATTTGGCCGCGGCTTCAGCAAGTCGACGGACTTTGATGTTCCAGTCGGCGATGCCGGACAATTCCGCAGGTGGAAAGCAGTATGGCCGGACGAGCGGTGAAATCGCGATCGACGCGATGGCGCTCAGGTCGCCGGATCGGCTGCCGTTCGACTCGCGGCGCAGTTCAGTGTTGCCGCCCATGAAAAAGAGCCGACCGTTGAAGAGCCTCGCCTCGGGGGCTGCGTGGCGAAAAAGCGCAATCGTGGTGAACGCCGCCTTGCGATTGGAGGCGAGCATTTCCGTGGAAATCGGAATGTACTTGGTCGTCCCGCCCGTGGTGCCGGACGACAGTGCGTAATACGGGATAAAGTCCGGCCAGGTCGTGCCTTCCAGCTTCGGAAAGGTCGCCTGCCAGTAGTCACGCCAAAAGTCCTCGTAGGTCCGGACGGGGACTTGTTCTTGGTACTGTTCGATGCCGGCAATCCGGTCGAAGCCATGCTCGCGGCCAAAGCGCGTGTGCCGGGCTTTGTGAAGCAGTTTTTTTAGTGTGAGCCACTGCGTATCCGGAACATTGAGTCGATCGAGTTGCACCGTGCGGCGGTGGGCGTAGCGCACTAGTCCCGCGTCAGCGAGACGGCGGGCGACGGGATTGCCAACGAGAGTTTCAAGGAACATGTTGCGTTCGCGTTGGCGAGCGGAGCCGCGTAAGCGGCCCGATAATGTTCACTGCGACATTATC
>DATANR010000184.1:0-11409 GCA_036266155.1 Gemmataceae bacterium
TCGCCAATCTCCGCTTTCTTGTTGGCGGCTGACCCCGGAGTCGCTGTCCGCTTTGTGCCGAACAAGGCGTCGAAGGGCGTGAAGGCCTTCACCAAGGGCTTCGCTGATCTGACCTACAAGGCTTGGGATCGGTCGAGTGGTGTGTCACCCGCGGACACGACGACCGGCAGCACCGCTTTCAGCACAACCACCGAGTTCGCGTGGATCGCCGTCGGCAAGACGACGCCGGTGCTGGACGTCGACGGCCGCCCGGTCTTGAAACCGATCCCATTGCCAAAGAAGCCGGCCACGGTCAGCAAACCTGGCGTGCCATCGTCGGCGTATCAGGTGAAGTCGTTCCTCGACCTGCTGGCCAAGGAGAACGACCCAATCAAAGTCTTCGGCATCGCGCTCAGCAACGCCGCGAGCGATCCCGCTGGCAACGGCGTTTGGCAATTCAACACGGGTAAGGGTGGCTGGCAGGCGGTCGGATCAGTGAGCGACGCTCAGGCACTCTTGCTGCGGCCGACCGACAAGCTCCGCTTCCTCCCCGGTCCGACCTTCGCCGGTCATGCGGAGATGACGTACCACACATGGGACCTGTCCGGCGGTACGTTTGGCACGAAGACGGCGACGACGGGTGGCGACTTCAGCGTGGCGACCGAGACAGCGATCGCTGACGCGGCCCCAATTCTGACACCGACACATCCAACGCTGCCGTCGGTCGGGGCGGACCAAACCACCACGCCGGTGCTCGTGTCGGCTCTGCTTGGCACGTCGGCGACCGACGTCGATCAGGCGTCGCTTGGTATGTACGTGTCGGCGCCGAAGGGCGGCACGTGGGAGTACAGCTTGAACGGCGTCGATTGGATCAAGGTGACGAAGCCCGTTTACCTCGTGTCGACTGCCCAACTGCGGTTCACGGCAGCAGCGAAGGCCAAAGCCGGCTCAACCGCCAGCTTGACGTTCAAGGCCTGGGATCAGACATTGGCGAGCCCGACAACGGTCAGCAAGCTGTCGGACAAGATTACCATAACGATCGCGATGTAAGGCTCGACGCAAACTGCCGCCAACCTGTTTTGTGGGCTTGCCCGCGGAGCCCGAAGCGCTAGCGAGGGAATCAGCCAAAGCCTCGCTTGCATTTCGGGCTTCTCGGGCTGAACCCACCGCTTAAGGGTGGACAGTCCGCTGCCTCGGGGCCGCGTTCGCGCTCCCCGCGTATCATTCCCCTCGCGTATTCCACCTCTTCCATTCCACAACCATGAGGCAATTCATTTGCCTGGTCTTCACCATCTTGCTTGCCTCGGCATCTGCCGTGGCCCAGCCGCCGGCCGGGCCCGATCCGGCTGACACGCGGCTGCTTACTCAGCCAGCGGTATCGGCCCAGTACATCGCGTTCGTTTATGCCGATGATTTGTGGGTCGCCAATATCGACGGCACCAATCCCCGCCGGTTGACAGCGGACCCTGGCGCCGAGTCGAATCCCGTCTTCTCGCCGGACGGCCAGACGATCGCGTTCAGCGGGCAGTACGAAGGGAACACCGACGTCTACACGATCCCCGTCGCTGGCGGCACGCCGACGCGGTTGACCTGGCACCCGGCGGTCGACATCGTTCGCGGGTTCACACCGGATGGCAAGTCGGTCCTATTCTCATCGAACCGCAATACGTCGAACACGCGGCATCAGCAGCTCTACACCGTGCCGCTCTCCGGCGGGATGCCAACGCAGCTTCCGATTCCCAACGGCTTTCAAGCTGCCTACTCGCCGAACGGCGAATTCATCGCCTACAACCCGAACCGCGACGTGACGCAGCAATGGAAGCATTACCGCGGCGGCACCAACGGCCGCATCTGGATTTTCAACACCAAGATGCACGACATCGATGAGATCCCGCAACCCGAGGGGCGGTGCAACGATTTCGATCCGAACTGGATCGGCTCGACGGTCTATTTCCGTTCCGATCGGGCCGGGGAGTACAACGTCTTCGCTTACGAAACGAGTTCGAAACAGGTGAAACAGGTGAAACAGGTGACCACGTTCACCGACTTCCCCGTCCTTGACATCAACACGGATGGCAAGCAACTCATACTGGAACAGGCCGGTTACCTGCACCTGTGGAAGCCGGGCGATGCGAGTCCGCGTCGGCTCAAGGTCGGCGTGGCGGCCGACTTGACCGAAGCGCGACCGCGATTTGCCAAGGGAGCGAAGTATGTCCGGGCGGCTGGCATTTCGCCGAGCGGGGCCCGGGCCGTTTTCGAGTTCCGCGGCGAGATTGTCACGGTCCCGGCCGAGAAAGGCGATCCGCACAATTTGACCGAGACGGCAGGTGTCCACGAACGAGCGCCGGCCTGGTCGCCGGACGGCAAATCGATCGCTTATTTCTCCGACGCGCTCGGCGACTATCAACTGTACGTCCGATCGGCCGACGGCAAGGGCGATGCGAAGACGTTTCCGCTCAAGGGGGCCGGTTTCTACGAATCGGCCGTCTGGTCGCCGGACAGCAAGAAGATCGCTTTTACGGACAATTCGCAGTCGCTGTACTGGATTGACCTCGGCACGGGCACGGTGAAAAAGATCGCATCCGAGCCGCAATATGCTCCGACCGACCTTTGGCGGATGATGCCGTCGTGGTCGCCCGACTCGCGCTGGATTGCTTACAACCGCGGCAACAAGGCCGCCTACCGGGCCGCGTTCATTTACGACACGCAAACGGACAAGTCACGGCAAATCACCGACGGCCTCGCCGACGCGGTTGATCCGGTGTTCGACGCCGGTGGCAAGTATCTCTACCTGCTCGTTTCGACGGATGCCGGGCCGGTGAACCAATGGTTCGCCCAATCGAACGCCGATATGCGCGTTCGCCGCTCCGCGTATTTGGTGGTCCTCAAGAAGGGTGTCCCGTCGCCGCTCGCGAAGGAGAGCGACGAGGAAAAGGCGGAGAAGGCCGACACGGCTCCGAAAGACAAAGAGAAGCCAAAAAAAATACCTGCGACGGGCATTCCTGAGAATGATGGAAAGGCCGGCGGCGTTGAGTTTGACCTAGACGGAGGTGGAATCCGAATTAAGGCTCCGGCCGTCGAGATCGATTTCGACGGGATCGAACAACGGATCGTTGCGCTGCCGATCCCGCCAGGTGAGCTGGCGAATCTGCAAGCGGGGCCGGCTGGACAGTTCTACTTTCTGCAAATGTCCGGCGACGAACCGGCCAGTCCGATCGCGAGCGGCAATCTCCAACGATTCGATCTGACCAAGCGTAAGGTGGAACCGATCGCGGCGGGTGTGAGCCCTTATTACGTCTCCGCGAATCACAAGAAAGCGCTAGTCGCGACGCCGCCGCCGCCGACTCCCGGCATGCGGGCACCGGTGTTCGATTGGCACATCATCGATCTTGCAGCGTCAGCGGGTGGCCCACCGAAGGGAACGCTCAATCTCGGTCAAGTCGAAGTCCGCGTTGAGCCGCGGACCGAGTGGAAGCAGATCTTCGATGAAGCCTGGCGGGTCAACCGCGACTACTTTTACGATCCAAAGATGCACGGGGCCGACTGGTATGCGATGAAGAAAAAATACGAAACGCTCCTGCCACACGTCACGCACAGCGGCGACCTGTATCGCGTGATCGTCTGGATGCTCTCCGAACTCGGTGTCGGCCACAGCTACACCGTGCCGGGCGAACGGACTTACGAGCCCAAGACGATCCCCGGCGGCCTGCTCGGTGCCGACTACGAAATTGCCAACGATCGCTATCGCTTCAAGAAGGTCTACGGTGGCTTGAACTGGTCGCCCGGTTTGCGCTCGCCGCTGACGGCGCCGGGCGTCGACGTCAAGGCGGGCGACTATTTGTTGGCCGTGCGCGGCAAAGACCTAAAGCCGCCGACCAATATCCATTCGCTCTTCGAAAACACCGCTGGCAAGAGCATCGAAATCACGGTCGGCCTGAATGCCGACGGCTCCAGCAGCCGTACCGTTACGGTCGAGCCAATTGCGAACGAGTTCTCCTTGCGCAACCGCGACTGGGTCGAGGGCAACCTGCAAAAGGTCCACAAGGCCACCGGCGGACGCGTCGCCTATGTGTACGTCCCGAATACCGCCGGGCCGGGGCACGAGTATTTTAAGCGTTACTTTTTTCCACAGGCGGGCAAGGACGCGATCATCATCGACGAACGCTTCAACGGCGGCGGCCAGGTGGCCGACTATTACATCGACCTCTTGCGGCGACCTTTCACCGCCTATTGGACGACGCGCTATGGCGAGACGCTGACGACTCCGGGCGCCGCGATTTTCGGACCCAAGGTGATGATCATCGACGAAGGCGCCGGCTCGGGCGGCGACCTGCTGCCATGGATGTTCCGGCAATACAAGATCGGCCCGCTGGTCGGCAAGCGCACCTGGGGCGGCCTCGTCGGCATCCTCGGCTATCCAACCTTGATGGACGGCGGCATGGTCACGGCTCCGAACCTCGCGTTCTGGACCCCGGAAGAAGGTTACGGCGTCGAAAACGTCGGCGTGCCGCCCGACTACGACGTCGAGATGACTCCCAAGGACGTGATCGCGGGCAAGGATCCGCAGCTCGAAAAGGCGATCGAATTGGCGCTGGCGGAGTTGAAAAAGAACCCGCCGAAGGAGAAGGCTCGACCGGAGTTCCCAGTACGGGTGATGCCGAAGTGAAGGTTTTCGCAATACGAACAGAAAATAGCGACCCTCTGTCGATCGATCCGCGAGCACGCGCCAATGTTGATCCGGATCGCCTCGCCGTTGCCGACTTCGACCCCGACCGCTGGCTCGACCTTGACGACGCCTTGACGCGATTCGAGGCGATCGATCCCACGGCAGCCGGGCTGGCAAAGCTCCGGGTGTTCAGCGGCCTGTCGGTTGAGGATGCCGGCGTCGCGCTGGACATCCCCCGAGCAACCGCCTTCCGACTCTGGACGTACGCCCGTGCCTGGTTGACCGCCCGCATCGGCGATGGAGCGAAAAAATAATTCATGGATTGTTGAGACTGGTCCGCTCCGAAATCCGCATTGAGTGATGAGTCACGGAGATCCAGACGTGCCAGCCGACCCGAATCAAGTTCGCGACTTGTTCCGCGGAGAACGAGCGGCAAGCGACCGAACTGACGGCCGCCCGGCTGAAGCAAATCGAGCTGATCAACGGCACCATGCTCGACATCTTTGTGGATTTCGACATCCGCGAAGTGAAGAAAGGTGACAAGCCGGTCGAATACGTGCTGGCCCGGAAGCTGATCGAGGCGGGCAAGAAACTGGACGCGAACGCGATCCACGATCCGCTCGTGCTGGCCGCGTGCGTGATCAACGTCTTGTCGTCCGAGAGTTCCAGCTTGAGGTTATCCCTCAGCCAGGTCCGGATTTCGGACTTGATCCTGAACGCTTCTTCCTTGGTGCCGGCGAAGCCGAGAAGAAAATCGTCGGCGTAGCGGACATATCGAAGCCTGGCATAGTCCGGGTCTTGGTAGTCGTAGGCGGGCGTCTGGCGTTGCTGTTTACGCAACGTTTTGATCGCCGCCCCATCGTCCCTTTCGCGGGCTTTGCGCAGCAGGTGTTCGAACTGCCGATGCTCCTTCGCTCTCCTTCTTCGTTTCCCCCGGCTGTGAGCAGGGATCAGTTCCGCTTGAACCCACTGATCGAACCGATCCAGGTAGATATTTGACAGGATGGGGCTGACGATCCCACCTTGCGGCGTCCCGCTTCAGGTGGGCCGAAAGTACCAGTCCTCCAAATACCCCGCCTTGAGCAACTCGCTGATCAGCCGGATGAACCTTCCATCGTGGATCTTCTCGCGGAGGATCGACAGCATGACCTCGTGGTCGATGTTGTCAAAGAATCCCTTGATGTCTCCCTCGGTGAACCACTTGGTCGCAACCCAAATCTTTTGGATTTGGATCAGGGCCGTGTGGCATCCTCGTCCCGATCGAAAACCGTTTGAGAGCGGCGAGAACTGCGGTTCGTAATACGCTTCCAAGAGGGAACGGATTACTTCTTGCAGCAGCTTGTCGCTCCACGTCGGCACGCCGAGGGGCCGCATTTTCCCATTGGTCTTGGGGATGTAGACCCTGCGGACAGGAGTCCATTGGTAGCGTTCGTGGCGAAGTCGTTCGATAATCGCTGCAATTTTCTCCAGGGACATGCCGTCCACGGTCTCACGGGTCGCGCCTCGGGTCATGGCTCCATCATTACGATAGATCCGACCGTAAGCGCGGAGGTAGAGGTTCGGGTTGAACAGTTGTCGGTACAGGTCCTCCAGAATCTGCCGTCTCTTGCCGCGATCTTGGATGACGCCCAGGACCGCTTCGGCGATTCGCATCTCGCGTACCTCCACGTTCTTGGGCCTCGAAGTAACCTGTCTCCCTTCGCCATGTGGCCGGCTTTCCCAACCTCGGACTACTACGGAGACTCCGTTGCCCTGGGGGTCGCCCCCCATTCGGGCAATCTAGTGCTTCACTGATCTGGCACGTACTAGCGTGGTTTAGGTCGTCCACTTATCCCTACGCTCGGACTCGCTGTCCGATGTTGCACTCGCGGGCCACGACGGAGCATATGCGAACCACCGGGTCGAGTGCCGCCACGATAACCAGCTTTGTAGCGGGGTGTCCTGGTCCCCAACCGGGATTGGACTTCAAGCAGTCTAGCCTTGACCGTGCCATGCGGGTCTTGCAGAGCGAGCGTTCCGCTGGCGGTCCGCCCTCCGCTTTTCTGGCAGGCTTTGTTCCCCTTGGCCTCGTCGATTACGGGTAAGCCAGATGACCCAGGACACAATTGCCCGAGTGTCCTCCTTTCTGAGAAAGGGATGCCAAATCAGCTATCATGACGCACGCAGATAAATACACGGGCACCGGCACAAAATCCCATCGGGAACGACAGACGGTGGAGTTCCGCAGTCCAACCGCCAGCGTGACCTGGCCGTCCGGCGTCAGCGGCGTGGCAAGGTCGAGCGTGCTGAAGAATCGCTGTCCCTCGTGCGACACGCCCAAACGCATCTTCGCGATTCGGTAGCCGGCTTCGGTGAGCGTTTGCTCGGCGATGTCGAGCACGACTTCGTGACTGATCGGCCCCCACGTTCGCGTGGCGGGCGGGATGACATACCGGACCAACTCTTCCCGTGGGACCTCATAGCCACCGCGATGAAGGACCAACGACGCAGACATGATGCGACTCCCTCATGATGTGAATGACCACTCTCGGCGGAATGCCGAAAGTGTCGTGAGCGTATCCTCTTATGGGCATGATCGGCCGGCCGAGTGTTGTGCACTTTGCGGGCGTGACGCAATGGACGCCGACCGGCAAGCAGATAAACGGCGTCCGGCTCGTCCAGATTCATCCGAAGGTGGCCGAGAAAGCATGCATCAAAAACGGCGATGCGATCGTGGTCGACAGCCCGCGCGGCAGCGCCACCGGAACCGCGCTCGTCTGGAAAGGCATCCGCGAGGACACAATCTTTGTGCCCAACACGTTCGGGCCCGCTCAGAAGATCGCCGGCGAGTTTGATGTGCCCCTCTACGGGGCCGCCAATGAATTGACAGACGATCGGTTCTTCGACCCTCTCAGCGGTCAGCAGGCATACAAGTGCTTTCCTGTCGGGTCAGGAAGGAATGAAGCCGGCGAGCAGATAGACAAGGGCAGCCATCGCGGCACCGAGCGGTAGCGTTGTGATCCAGGCGATCAGAATCGACAGAACCGTTTTCGCTCGCGCCGTTCCCGTGACCGTGCCGATTCCGAATAGTGCTCCCACCGAGACGTGGGTGGTCGACACCGGCAGGCCCAGCCGGCTGGCACCCAAGACCATCGCCGCCGTGACGAGGTTTGCGGTCAGCCCCTGCCCGGGGGTCATGCGCGTGATCTTCTTGCCCATCGTCTCCGCAACTCGCCGCGCTCCGAGGATCCCACCAATGGCCATCACTGCGGCGACCGCTGTAAGCCCACCTAATGGGTGGATTGCTTGTGCGGCAATCAGAAGTGCCACCAACTTTGGCGTGTCGTTGAGCCCGCGAGCGAAGCAGACTGCCCCGGCACTCAGATAGTGGATTGCGTCCAACACGAGACCGGCATTCACGCCGGCTACGCGACCCGAGTAGTGCGTTCGACACTCCTCGCCCGTCGCCACGGTTACGGCAAGACCCGTCCGAACCAACATCAATGTGCCATCCGGTTGCAACGTGACCTCTTCGACAACTCCGCCAACGCACACGCAGGTCTGCGCCGTGACACCAGTCCACCGCCGAATCGTACGGGCGACCGGATAAAGCACGACGGCCAACAACATTGATGCAATCGGCGCGAACAGAAGCGGGAACACAAACGAGTCGCGCAGAGCCGAGAAGCGAACATTGCCGTCGGCCGCAAACAACCCGGCTCCAACCAGACCACCAGTGAGTGCGTGAGTTGTGGACACAGGCAAGCCGAGTACCGTCGCGAGGATGACCGTGATCGCGGCACCTAGACCGACCGAGAGCAGGAAACGCACGTCCGCAGTCACCGCATCTGGTACAAGTCCTTTTCCCTTGAACGTGCTCACGAGTTCGCTCGCGAGAGCAAGTGCCAGCATGGAGCCGCCGACCGTCGTGATCGTCGCCCAGATGACGGCAGTGCTGTAGCGCGCTGTGCCGCTACCGAACAAGGTGGCGACGCCCTTGAAGTTGTCGTTCGCTCCATTGGCAAACGCCAGGAACAAGACGCCAACGATGATCGCAGCAAGGAGCATTGACCGAGATGAATTGTTGTTACGACGGTTCTGAAGTCCCCACAATCTACGCATCAGTAACCAATCGTCCACCTGGCCCGACGAGACTGTGGATCTGTCGCTTCCGACAACTCATCCGAGTGCCGACTGAGAATGTCGCGACGAGTGGCGCGAGCGAATGTCACCATTATGGATCGTCAGAGAGCCCACCGCGCTGCCTTTGGTGTCGTGCAGACTTGGGTCACGTTTGTCTGCGAAACCGCCAGATGGCAATGCCCCCGGGGTGACACTCTTATCCGTTGACGATCTGGACTTCGCGGTGCCGTGCTATCTCATCTGGCGGAAGGACGACCAGTCGGCGCTGTTGCGGAGATTTGTGATGCAGGTACAAGCCTGTATGTGGCCATGGCCGGGGAAAGGTCATTTCCTCTAGATTCGGGCGGGCAGCCCAACTTTGGAACACCGACGTGTCGGCGAAAACGACAACCATTGCCTCGCCGGGCTTGTCACATTCACGCGTTCGCCGTGTCGAAGTGTCCGGGGCCGACTTCGGCCCCTAGATCGTCCGTATCGCTTGGGAAAAGGAGAGGACTGATGTTCAATCCCTTCATCGAAGACGTCGATTGTAGTCCGGCAGATGCCGAGCTGGTGGACCAAGCCCAAAACGGCGACCGCGCCGCACTGGAGAAGCTTGTACTGCGGCATCAAGCCTGGATCTACAACGTCGCCATCCGCATGGCGTTTCATCTGCAAGATGCTGAGGAAGTTACCCAGGAGGTGCTCGTCAAAGTCATCACCAAGCTGAGCACTTTCAAAGGCGAGAGCCAGTTCCGCACCTGGCTCTATCGGATTGCCGCCAATCATGTCCTCAACATGAAGCGCCGCACCGCGGAGACCAAGGTGACGACGTTTGCGGACTACGGGGCGGCGATCGACCGAACGCCCGATCTGGACTTGCCAGATCGGAACTCTCTGCCCGTCGAGTTACCCGTTCTGGTCGAAGAAGCCAAGAACGGCTGCACAATGGGGATGCTGCTTTGCCTGGATCGGAAGCAACGGCTCATCTTCACGCTCGGGGAGATTCTCGGTGCCACGGATGCCATGGGCGCCGAGGTTTTGGAAATGACCGCTGAGAACTTCCGTCAGTGCTTGGCTCGCGCCCGCCGGGACCTGCACAGCTTCATGAACAACCAGTGCGGCCTCGTGAACAAGGGCAACCCTTGTCGGTGCGCGAAGAAGACCCGCGGCTTCATTGCCGAAGGCCACGTGGACCCGAACCACCTCTTGTTCGTCCCGGAACACGTCGAGCGCGTTCGCGATGTCGCCGGCGAAGCCGTTCGCGACATCGACGATGTCGTTGAGCGTCAGCATGTGGCGATCTTCCGCGACCATCCTTTTCTCCAGCCTTCGGATCAGATCGAATGGCTTCGACGGATTTTAGAAAGCAGGCAATTGCGCGCGGCTCTCCACCTGAACTGAAGAATCTGACAAAGAGTTGTCACGGTCGGTTCTCTCAGGTGTCGGAGAAATAGACGGGGCAAGTGTCCCGACTTCTCTCGCCCTGGAGGACTAGCCATGACGCTCGAATTACCGAAGCCGATCAATGCTTACTTCGCCGCCGACAAGATCGACAGCGAGACCGTGTCTCGCTGTTTCACGGAGCAAGCCCTCGTGAAAGACGAAGGGCACACCTACCAAGGGCGTGCCGCGATCAAACAATGGAAGACGGCCGCGGCGGCCAAGTATCAGTACACGTGCGAGCCACTCGGGTGCGTGCGGGAAGGGGCCAAAGTCGTCGTCACCTGCCGGCTGACGGGCAATTTTCCGGGTAGCCCTGTCGACCTTCGGTTCTTCTTCGAACTCGACGGCGATAGGATTGCATCGCTGGAAATCATTCCTTGACCGATCCCGTCGCCAAAGGAGGACGCCGATGTTCGCGGTCTACGCCACACACGCCGATCCGAACAATCCGCTCGCAGCGCTCAAGATCGGCGAGCGGCCGGAACCGAACGTGCCCGAAGGATGGGTCCGCGTGAAGATCAGCCACGCCAGCCTCAATCGACACGACCTGTTCACCCTCCGCGGGATTACGGCGCATCCCGAGGGCATCACTTACCCGATGATCCTCGGCAACGACGCGGCCGGCGCTTTGGACGACGCTACACCGGTCGTGATCTATCCGATGATGGGAAGTGCGGACTGGCGCGGCGACGAGACGCTCGATCCTGCTTGGCACATACCAAGCGAGTTCATCTCGGGGACCTTTGCCGACTACGCCGTCGTGCCAAAGCGAAACGCGATGCCGCTGCCTGACGGCCTGTCGCCTCTCCATGCTTCCGTCCTCGGCACGGCCTGGCTGACCGCGTACCGAGCGCTGTTCACCAAGTCGGGCCTCCGGGCAGGAGAAATTGTCTTGATCCAGGGCGCGACCGGCGGGATGGCGACCGCCCTCATCCAACTTGGTCGGGCTGCCGGCTTCGAGGTCTGGGCCACAAGTCGCACAGGAGAAGGCCGAGCGCAGGCCGAGGCACTCGGAGCCCACCGGAGCTTTCTTTCTGACGAACCTCTCCCGTGGAAGGTACCCGCGGTCATCGACAACATCGGATCGGCCTCCTGGGCGCACAGCATGTCGTCACTCGCCCGTGGAGGCACGTTGGTGATCACGGGCGGCACAACCGGATTCGAGGTTTCGCTGAGCCTGCTTCCGGTGCTTGCGGACCAACTCACCATCACCGGTT
>DATANR010000185.1:0-5304 GCA_036266155.1 Gemmataceae bacterium
CAATCAACATCGTAAATAACCCCCATAGATACGCCCCATAGACCTGAGCCAGCTCCCGTGGCGAATTCGGATTCAGACCGAGATGCTCGCGGGCATCCGGCGCGACTGTACCGACATTCGCGAGCGTCCAATCCTTGAAGACCTCGGCCACGGTCGGCAGCAACGTGGCGGCCATCGCGGTGAACAAGCTGATGCGGGCGATCAGCCGGACGCGGCGTGAGAAGCCGGGTGCAAAGGCGCCGTAGCTCAGGATCGCGAACGGCAGCATCAGGATCACGCAGTGGTGCTTCCATGTGCGCTCGCTGAAGAGCAACATGCCGATCAGGATGAACGAGTATTCGGCTGCCGCCCGCCAGCCGCGGCGTTGTTCCATTGGCGGCGACGACCATTTCCGCATCGGCACCCAGCAAAGAACCACCATCAGCAAAACGAATGCGGCCTGGCAGCCGGTCACGATGCGCTTGACCTCCATGCGATCCAGCTCGGCCACGTTGTGGTACGCCTGCGGAGTATCGACGTTGTCGATCCACTTCGAAAACGAAGGTTCATGCGAAAAGAGCCGCGTGATGACGCCCGGCAGCGACTGATTTTCGCGTTCAGAGGTCACCTCGCCGCGAATCAGATAGGGATCAACCATGCCGCGCTTCCATGCGGTGAGCGCGTCCCAGTTCGCTTGCCAGCCCTCGGAGATTGGGCCCTTCTGCAGCGTGAATATGGCGGTGGGTACGAGCAGGAAGAACAACACCAGCCCCACCGCGGCGCCGATCAGCACCTGCCAACTTCGCTTCCAGGCGAAGTAGACGAGAAACAAGGCCGGCGTGACCTTGGATGCGATCGCCAACGCCAGCATCAGCCCGCTCAGATAGTCCTTGCCCCGCGAGTACGAGTACAGGACGCTCATCACGAGGAACAGAATGAAGATGTTGACGTTGCCATGCTTCAAGTCACCGATGATGGTGTTGATCGCGGCCGCAACGGCGATGGCCTTTGCCCACTCCGGCATCGGTTGACCATCCGCGGTTACGAGACGAAAGGACCAGATGATGCAGATGATCGCCATGCCGAGCTTGAGGAAGAACCACGTCAATGCCCCGGCGACGGGATCGAATTGAATGATCTTGAAGATCGGCGTGAGCAATTGCGGAAGGATTGGTGGGTTTGGATAATTGTGCTCAGCGTGGATGTTCTTGCCTTCCTGCATTTCTTCGAATTCGGGTGCCCAACGCAGGATCGCCGATTGCGTGTGTCCATCTTCGCGCGGCTTGAGAACCTTTTTGACGTACTGGAAGGTGACGATTGCGAAGAGCAGCGTCAGGACCAGGTAGAACCAGGTGCGGCCGGATATGGTCAACGGATCACCGCAAGTACGTTTGGGCTTACGGGCGGAGTTTATCCGGTGGAAGAAGCGGCGGGAACCCCGACCGTCGCTGCCTGGATTGCAGTCACGACTGTGCAGACCAGGTCGCATCCGACTGTCAACCTGACAGCGGCACGGGTCTGGGTTGACTCGACCCGGGAAGTCGGGCAAACTAAGGGCGATGCCTAATCCTCATTAGAATGGGGGTTTAAGGCGATCCGACGGAGCGGACCGCTGGTGGGTACGGCATTTGCTTTGTGAATGTCTGTCCACGAGTCGGCGTGACGATTCCCTCTCCGTAAATCACAAGGCAGGCCGGATAGCGTAGGCGATCCATGGTAGCGACGCGGACACAGTACTCGATTCTCATCACCGACGACGATCGGGGCGTCCGCGAAGCGCTCAGCGAGATCGTCGAGTCGAAGGGCTTTCGTCCCGTTCTGGCTCAGCATGGTGAAGAGGCCGTTGAAATTGTCCAGCACGAGCCGGTCCACCTGGCGCTGCTCGACATGCACATGCCCCGACTGACGGGGTTGGAGACGTTGCAGCTGGTCCGCCAGATTCACGCCTTGCTGCCCGCCATCCTGATTACGGCCGACGCGACCCTTGACCTGATGCGCCAGGCGTTTCAGGCCCAGGTCTTCAGCGTCGTCCCGAAGCCGGTGAACCGGCACGTCGTGATCAATACCGTGTTGCGGGCGCTCGTCAAGGTTTACGGCACCGTGGATGATCCCCCATCGAAACCCGAGTTTGGAGAACCGACACCATGAGCGTCATCCCGTTGAACGACAAGATCCTCGTCGAGCGCGTCGAGGCCGAAGAGAAGACGGCCGGCGGCATCCTGCTCCCCGACAGCGCCCGCGAGAAGCCGAAGCAAGGTAAAGTGCTCGCGACCGGCGACGGCAAAGTCCTCGACAACGGCAAGCGCTCGACCTTCCAGGTCAAGAAAGGCGACCGCGTTCTCTTCACGAGCTATGCCGGAAGCGAAGTCTCCGTCGACGGCAAGGATTATTTGATCATGACGGAGGAAGATGTGCTGGCGATTGTGAACTGATGCAGGATTGGTGTTACGACTCAGAGGGCCGCGCCGAACTGGCGCGGCCCTTGCGGTTCTCTTTCGTTTGCCGAACTTCTCGCGCCTATTGCTTCGCATCATCAAATAGCTTGCTCACGTCGATTTTCCAGTTTGGCATCGCCGGCTCGGCGTCGGCCAATTCACCGCGCCGGTACGTTGTTCCAATCCCAACAGGATCATTGGCGGTATAGCAAGTGATGCTCTCGCCGATCGGGTCGACATCCCAGACCACCTTTGTTCCCGACTGGAAATAGTCGCCGCGTTTGTCAGCCATCTCCTGCTCGGCCGCCGGTCCGTAATCGCCTTCGCTGCGCACTTCAATCGCGAAGTCGGGCGGGCCGTCCACGAAGCGCATACTGCGCGGCTGATTCAGGACATAAGCCGCGTCTGGGCAAAACGACTCACGACCATTATCGAGCGGCGCCGACAATGCGAAACCAACACCGTCGGCATAGGCGCGACCGACACCTGACGATCGTGCGTATTCTCGAATGCGAACAAAGATCTCGGAAGCAGTTGTTCCCGGGATATCTCCGCTCGCCACGATTTCCACGATCCTCCCGTCGATCAGCTCGGCTTTGCCTTCGACGCGATAGAGGTCGTCGAGCGTGGCTTTGGTCGCTAGTGCCGTCATGGACCTTCCTCGTTTTCCTGACGCCAGTATACCCGATGACTGCGGAGGGAAGGAGTTCAACGTCCGAAATCGCGAGCTTCCAGCGGGGTCCTGTCCGTGGTCCTTTCAACAACAAGCTGGGCAGGTTAGAATCAATCGCATTAGCCGGCCCCACTCACGAATCTTCCATGCGCCTACTCGTCGCCTGCCCCGAATGTCAGCGGCAATTTGATGCCAGCCGGCGGCAGATCGGCAGCCGGTTCCGCTGCACGTGCGGTCACGTTGTCGTGGTACAACAGCCGGAAGGGCACGACGCGCAGGCGGTGCGTTGCTCCGCGTGCGGCGCGGCTCGGTCCGATGACTCCGGCCGCTGTGCGTATTGCGGCGCCGAGTTCACACTGCACGAACGCGATCTGAATACCATCTGCCCGCACTGCTTCGCGCGCGTTAGCGATATGGCGCGCTTTTGTCACCATTGCGGCACCGGGTTAGTTGCGGACCTGGATGCTGGGGCGGACACGGATTCGCTTTGCCCGGCATGTCAGGACGGTCGCCGTCTGGCTAGCCGGCGATTGGGAACGGAGCAGGTGACGGTTCTCGAATGTGGCCAGTGTGCCGGCTTCTGGATGGGCCACGAAGCGTTTCGCCAGCTCGTCGAACGGGCAAAGCAGCAGACATTGCCGGCTGACACGATTCCGGAGACGCCAAGGAACGAGGCGGCCAAATATGCTTTGCCCGCCGGCTCGGGCGCTTCAGAAGAGTCGCGGGCGGGTTCGTTCTATCGCCCATGTGTCGTGTGTCGCAAGCTGACGAATCGCCGCAACTACGGGCACTCCAGCGGTGTCATTGTCGATATCTGCAAGGATCACGGAATCTGGTTCGATGCCGACGAACTGGCGCGCATTCTCGCCTGGCTGCGCGCCGGCGGCGATCGGCCGCCGGCTCACGAGGAAAGCCCGGCCGCCAAGCGTGCCGATGCCATGTTGCGAAGCGGGCAAGTCGAGTCGGCTCGGCCGCGGACCTTTCTTGGCGGACTTGTGGACGCGTTGTTCGGCCTGCCGAACTGATTACTCCGTTACCGAAACGTTACAGCGAGCCGCCATCGGCCAACGTTAGAATGAGCGACACCCGACCGGAGGTCGTTCATGCGCTCCGCACTTGCACTTTCCGCGTTCGCCCTCTCCCTCCTGCCCGCGAATCTCGTCGCTGCCCCGCCGGCCGAAAAGGCCAAGAGTGTCGACATCGTCCTCTGTCTCGACACGTCGAACAGCATGGACGGGCTCGTCGACAGTGCGAAACGGAAGCTCTGGGTCGTCGTGAACGACGTCGCCAAGTTGCAGCCGACCCCGGAATTGCGTGTTGGCCTCTACAGTTATGGCAACAACACTTACGACGCCAAGCGCGGCTGGGTGCGTCTCGAAGTTCCGCTCACGACCGATCTCGATGAAGTTTACAAGCGCATCAATGTCCTCAAGTGTGCCGCCCCCGGCAGCGATGAGTTCGTCGCTCGCGTGACGCGCGATGCACTCGCCGAGTTGAAGTGGTCCGACGACAAGGATGCGCTGCGAATGATCTTCGTCTGCGGCAACGAGCCGGTCGATCAAGACAAAGAAGTGTCCCTCGAGTCGGTCGCGGCTACGGCCAAGTCGAAGGGCGTCGTCATCAACACGATCTACTGCGGGCCGGCCAGTCACGCGGAGGTGATCGGCTGGTGCAATTTCGCCACGAGCACGGGTGGCAAGTACGCGAACATCGATCAGGATCGGGCCAAGGCGGAAATTGCCATAAAAACGCCGTTCGACGAAGAGATTCAGAAGCTTGGAACGAAGATCAATGAGACGTACGTGTGGTACGGCATGAAAGGCGCCGGCGGCCGCGACAATCAGGCGGCCCAGGACGCGAACGCCGCCAAGACGGCGCCAGGCGTCGCGGTCGAGCGATCAGTGACCAAGGCCAGCGCGTTTTACAAGAACGCCGAGTGCGATTTGATCGACAAGATGCTCGCCGACAAGAAGTTTGACCTCAAGCAATTGAAGGAAGAGGACTTACCAGCCGAGTTGAAGAAACTGAAGCCGGACGAGCGGGAGGCCTACCTCAAGAAGAAAGCAGAAGATCGCGCGGAAATTCAGAAAAAAGTGGCCGAATTGAGTGCTCGGCGGGCACTCTACATGGAGGAGGAACGCGCCAAGCAGCCCAAGTCGGCCGGGGATCAAGCGCTCGATGGGGCGCTGCGTTCGATCCTGCGCGAACAGGCGGCCG
>DATANR010000186.1:0-5278 GCA_036266155.1 Gemmataceae bacterium
CTGACGACTGACCCCTGATCACTGACCACTGAGAAGCACCATGACCCTCTTAATGGCTATCACCGCGATCGACGCCGTTCCGTTTGTTGTGTTTGCCGCGATCGTCGCCGGGGCCTGGTTCCTCATGGCGGCGTTATCCAAACGCAGCAACCGTGCGGAAGATCGACTTGAACGATTGGGCAAAGGGCAAACGTTCGCCGACGTCGACGTGCTCGACGCTCGGCGACAGCGCTTCGGCGGGCTCAAGGACGCGATCGCCCAGCTCGGCGGGGCGATGGAGGGACAGTCGGAGCTAGAGAAGAACTCGCTGAAGCTCAAGCTCACGAATGCGGGCTTCCGCTCGGACGCGGCGCCGATGATTTACCAGGGGCTTCGCCTTTTGTGCATCGTGCTGTTCCTGGTCCCGACGGCCGGCATCATGCTCTACCTGGCCGGGTTCTCGCAGAAAGCGTTGATGTACATCGTGATTCTGGGCGGCATCGGCTTCTACTTGCCGCAGGTCGGCTTGTGGTTGATGGTCAGCAGCCGAAAGAAGCAGATCTTCTTGACGCTGCCCGACGCCCTCGACTTGTTGGTCGTCTGCGTCGAGTCGGGCCTCGGTTTGGATGCTGCGTTGCGGAAGGTCACCGAGGAGATGAAGAAGCACGCCAAGATCATTTGCGAGGAGTTCGCGTTGGCGAACTTGCAATTGCAAATGGGTAAATCGCGCCGCGATGTGTTGCACGACCTGGGTGTGCGAACGGGCGTGGACGATATGAAGGCGCTGGCGGCGATCCTGATTCAGGCCGACCGCTTCGGTTCGAGCATCGCCCAGGCATTACGGGTGCAATCGGACTCGATGCGAGTCCGGCGCCGCCAGATTGCCGAGGAGAAGGCGGCGAAGACAGCTGTTCAGCTCATCTTCCCTCTTGTCCTGTTTATCTTTCCGGCAATCTTCGTGGTCTTGGTGGGGCCGGCGGCAATTCAGATTCAACGTGGGTTGTTGAAAGGTGGTTGATTCGGACGAATAGATAACAGAGGTCAGAGGTCAGAAATCAGTAGTGAGAAGTCGGAAGCTGGAAGATAGCGGTCGATCTGATCTCTGACTTCTGTCCTCTGACTTCTGACACGCAGGTCTCCACGGAGGGAGCCATGAACGGATTCATGACGAAGTTAATGGGCGGCGCGGTCCTGGCTAGCGGTATGCTGGCGGCCGGATGCCATCATGGTGACGGCTACTCCGGGCATGGCGACCCGTGCTGGCCGGACCGTTACGCGAACGAGTCGCGGGCGGCAGTCGTGGCAAACTTCCAGCCGCAGGTCGAGAACGGACAGATTCTCGATCAGACGATCTGGAACATGCATTTTGAATACGGCACCGACAAATTGAACGGCGCTGGAATGGACAAGCTGGACCAGCTGGCACGCCGCCGGCCGCATCCGGATCCGCGGCTCTTTATCCAAACGGCCCGCGACATCCCGTATGACCCGGCGAAGCCGGAAGATTACTCAAGCAAGCGGACCGATCTCGACTCGAAGCGCATCGCGGCGGTGCAAAAGTACCTCTCGACGTCGCTTACTGGTCGGCCGGCGCCGTTCGACGTGCAGATCCACGATCCGTCCGTGCCGGGCATCGAGACGAATCCGGGCGTTGGCCCGCGCGTCTATGTGCCGAGCCCCGGTGAGCGGGCCAAGGGTGCAGGTGTGCCGCCGATCGGCGTCGGTGGCGCCGGTGGTGCAGCCGCGTCCCAGGCAGCGCCGGCTGGACCGGCAGCCCCGTCCAGCAGTGGATCAAGCGGGACTCCAAGTTCGTCGGGCCCACCGAAGATGTAACGAAGAAGAAACTCGGGGCGCGGGCTCGACCGCGCCCCGAGTTCTGAACTATTGTTGAGCACCATGCGACGCGCATTTTCTCGAACGACCTGGCTGCTGGCGGCTTTCCTGGCCGTCAGCCTTTCGCTTTTGATCCCGACTCCCGCGTTCGCGGGGGGCTATTGGACCGCCTTCACCAAATATTGGAGCGGCTTCGTTTCCAATGCGGATGGCGTCATCATCACCGTCCTGGTCGTCGGCGTCATTTCGTTGATCATCATCACGCGCGGCAAGTGGGCGAAGTAGCCAGAGATCAGAAGACAGAAGTCAGAGGTCAGAAGTCAGTACGCATTTACTGACTTCTGACCTCTGACTTCTGACCTCTGACTTCTGACCTCTGACTTCTGACCTCTCGCTGTTGCGTGTTCTACACTTCGGTTGAACCGTCCCTGCCTCGAAGGCTTGACCCCCATGATGCTGAAGTCGAACGGCTCCGCCTTTGATTTGGATGCCACCGCCCCCGAAGCGCCGGCCCCACCGGAGTCGCTCAAGGAAGCCGGGCTGACGCTCGCGTTCCTCAACGACCTGATCCTCAAGGCCCTGTACCTCCGCGGCACCATGCTCGGCCGCGACATGGGGCAATTCCTCTGTTTGCCGTTCAAAGTCATCCGCGAAAGCCTCAAGTTCCTCAAGGACGAGAAAAACATCGAGGTCATGGGCGGCGACCTCGTCGGCGAGGTGAGCTATCGCTTCTCGCTGACTGACCTGGGCCGACGTCGAGCCCAGGAAGCGATGGATATGTGCGCCTATTGTGGCCCGGCCCCGGTCCCGATTGAAGATTATGTCGAGCAAACCTATCGCCAGGCCGTCACCGGTATCCGCTGCACGCCGGAAAGCCTGTCGGCCCCGTTCTCGCATTTGGTCATGAAGGACGACATGTTCAATGCGCTCGGGCCGGCCATCGTGTCCGGCCGCAGCGTGTTCATCTACGGCCCGCCGGGCAACGGCAAGACGGCGATGGCCCGCTCGATCGGCGAGTTCATGAACCAGGCCGGCGGCGCGATCTTCGTTCCGCACGCGTTCCTGGCCGAAGGCAGCGTCATCACCGTCTTCGATCCCTCACTCCACCAGGTCGACGACAACGTCGACGCCAGCTTCATCGACCCGGATTCCAGCGTCAAACGCCTGCTGAACACAGGGGCGGTGGACCCACGTTGGGTGCGCATCCGCCGGCCCGTCATCGTGACCGGCGGCGAATTGACTTTGGAGATGATGGACCTCAAGTACAACTCGGAATCGAAGTTCTACCAGGCCCCCATCCACTTCAAAGCGAATGGCGGTGTGTTCCTGATCGACGACTTCGGCCGGCAAATTGTATCGCCGAAGGAGCTGCTCAATCGCTGGATTCTGCCGCTTGAAGATCGCCACGACTTCCTCACCGTCGCTAGCGGCAAGAAGTTCCAGGTGCCGTTCGAACAGCTGATCATCTTCAGCACCAACCTTGACCCGAAGGACCTGGTCGACGACGCATTCCTGCGGCGTATTCGCCATAAAGTTCAAGTTCACGCGCCGACGCGCGACGTGTACGAGCGCATCTTCCACAACTACGGCCGCAAGCTGGGCATGACCTCCTGCCCTGAGGCGATCGACTATCTGTACGAGCGTTACTACTCCCGTGGCCGCAGCCCGCGGGCGTCCGACTGCAGGGATTTGTTGGAAATCGTCCAGTCAATCTGTCGATACAGACGTCATCCCGTGCATTTGACGCGCGACCTGATCGCCGAGGCCGCCGCCAGCTTCATCGCGGAGTTCAACTAAAGTGAAAGCCCACGGACGGACGTCCGCGGGCTTTTGGAGAAATGACCATGGACGGTCGCTGGAAACTGGCGCTCGCCAGCACAATGCTTGCCGGCCTGGTCGGCTGCACGACAACTCCCAAGCCCATGGTCGAGGCCCCGCCGCCCATACCGGCCGGAAAAAACTCCGTCTACGTTCCCGAACCGACTGACGACAACGACAAGAAGGAAGGCCCGCTCGCCGCGAGCACGAAGCTGACTTTCGCCGCGAGCTGGGTCGACGCCGTCGCCACGGACCCGACCAAGCCTGCCGCGGAGCGTGAAAGGCTGCTCTCGCAATCCCGCCAGGTTTACCAGGAGGTCCTCGCCCAGGACCCGAAGAACATCGAAGCCTTGATCGGCATCGGCGAGATGTACCAGGTCACTGGCGAAACCGACCGGATGAACGAGGTGTTGGTCCGTGCGACCAAGTTACATCCGGGCAACGCCAAGGTTTGGGCGTGGGTAGCCGTCAAGCGCAGTCAGGCCAAGGAATGGGACATGGCCTGCGACGCCTATGCTCGGGCCGTGAAGGTCGATCCGGAAAACCGGATGTATCGAATTCATATGGGCTTCACGCTGGCCCGCTCCGGGCGTTATGAAGAAGGCTACGAGTGCCTGAGCAAGTCGATGCGTGAATCGGAAGCCCACTACAACCTGGCCATGATGATGATCCACAACGGCGACATGGCTCGCGCTCGCCAGGAATTGCAGATGTCCCTGCGCGTCGATCCGAACTTCAGCGCCGCCGGCGAGAAGCTGACGGCTCTGATCAACGGCCAACTCAAGTCGGATGCTCATTCCGATGTCCGCACTGTCGGCTACGAGGAAGTCGAGCCGGTGCGGCTCAATACACCGCGACGGTAGTCCTTCGTCGCCGCGACGCGGCGTCCGAAAATAGCTAGGGGCGCGACGATTGAGCCCGCCCCTTGGGAATCCGACCGCCAAAGACTCATTCGTCGCCTTCGGCTTGTGCCTCGCGGATTCGGTCGGCAAGTTCCCGCATACCGGTCGCGAAGTCTCGCGAGGCGGTGACCCGCGAGCATCCCATCCGCTCCCGGTAGGCTTGCAGGTCGTCCGTACCCAGCGCGCACGCCAAGGCCAGTCGGCCTTCTGGGCCCAGCCGGAGCTGCACTCGTTCTACCAGTGCCATCGCTCGTTCGGCCTCGGCCGACCGGCTGGCTCGCGGGTCCGCCAGGTCGCCGTCCGTGAAGACTGCGGGCACCGGCCGAACCCGTTGCCGGGCTGCCATCGTCCGAGCCATGTTCTTCAGGCATATTTGAATGAACGCGGTCGCCGCGCTTTCGTCCCGCAGCGGCCGGTTGTCCCACTTTCGGCACAGCCGGAGGATCACTTCCTGCATCAAATCGTCAGCCGTCGCGTCAAGTCCGAGTTCCCGCACCAGCTTTTCAGCCAGCGGTCGGTGCGCGTCCAGGGTAGCATAGAATCGAGCCAACACGTCATCGCTGCCTCTCCGCGGGGTCCGGCGTGTCTTCCAGTTGCTCAGCGCGGCCATTAGGTCGTCGATGACAATCTTCGGACTACTCCAACCCAGCCGCCGAAGGAGCCGGACGGCATCGCGCTCAGCGGTAGTCGGCTGGTGGGGGTACGACCGGACCTCGAAAGAGTCCACGCTATCGAACGTCTCCATC
>DATANR010000187.1:0-26465 GCA_036266155.1 Gemmataceae bacterium
CGTCAGCCGACCGATGATGACATTATCGGGCGGCTGACGCCGCTCCGCTCGCCAGCGCCTCGGGCACTTCCACCATCATCTGCAACAGGGCAAGCGCATAAGTCTTTCCCTGCGTGTCCGTCCGCAGCGATCGCGAGGCGCCGCCGGCGAGAGCGTCACGCAACACGAAATTCAAACCAAGGACATTCGCGGCTTCGAAGCGCTCGACACTCGTCGGATTGAGCGGCGCAAAATACTTCGCCACCACGTCGGCAGTGAGATGCTCACGCAGCCAGGCAAAGCCGGCCGGCGTAAACGCGATCACGGCGACATTGGCGTGATTGCCTTTGTCACCGCTGCGGCCATGTGCGATAGCCGAGAGCGGAACACGTTGCGTGCTCATCGCGCCACGACCTCCTTCAAGAACTCGGGGTCCGCGTCCTTGGCGAACTCTTCCAGGTCGATGGCCGCCATCAGGTTCTTGGATTCGAGTACCTGGTCGGCGTCGCTGGTCGGACGGATCAATTCCACGAGCCAGCGTTTCTCCGACCGGCGGAACGACCAGAATTCCTGGAAGGCGTAGGTCTTCTTGTCGCTGCGCAGGACCTCTTCCGTCTCGTCGTCTTCGAAAAAATCCTTCGACTTGGAGGAGATCAAGGCGGTGAACGTGTGGTTCTCTTTCCCGGTGGGCGCTTCGACGTGCAAGACGTTGACGTCGGTCACCTCGACATGGCCGTACACGTGCCGCTCGCGGTTTTTCTTCAGCTTCTTGATGTCGTTCCGTAGTTCTTCGAGAAGGTCGGGAGTGACGCGCCGTTCGATGCCCTGCACGGATCGCGCTTCGATCGCTTCCTTGACGAGCCGAAACGCTTCGTCGGCGGCGTCGGCGAGGTATTTGCGCTCGAACCAGTTGTCCGTGTACGAGAGAAATTTGCAGATCGCCTTCGTGGCCCGCGAGCGGACGGCGATCTTCCATTCGGGCACTTTCTCACCCTTAAACATCACTTGCCGCTTTTTCGGCAAGTCATCGAGCACTTCCTCGTCAGTTAGGGTCCGCTTCTGACCGCGTTCAAACTCGCCGGCAAATTTGCGGATGCACCAGATGAAGAACCAGATGATGAAGAACGTGCAACAACAACCGGGGCCGCCGTAATAGTAGACTTGTTGGTCGGCTAACACTGGTCCCAGACCAGCCAGTACGATCGCGAACAGAAACATGATCTGACTCCGAGAGTGGGAATCAAATGAGTCGGACGTTTACGTAAGGATCGACGGCGGTCTTGGCAATTAACGCTGGCCAATAAGCGAACACTTCACGGACGGCTGGTCGACCGGTCGTGTAGCCAGTGACACCCGGCGGCCCCGCGGTCACCAGCGGCGCGAACTCCTTGGTGAAGCGTTCGACGGCCGCCTTGTCGGGCCCGCGGACGGCGACGCGCATCACCACTTCGGGCGGCGGAGCAGTCGCCTTGACGACGCCTGGCACACAGTCGCCGGCGCCGAGGCATTCGATCAACGTATGGGGAAACGTGACGCCCGCGGCCTTCAATCGGTCGAGCAGGATCTGCCCGGCGAACCGGCCCTTGCGCTCCGCGTCCGGTCCAAGTAATACAAGGGTGCCGCTTGCGGCGTAGCCGTCCCGATAGGCCACGGACACCTTATACGAATCCGTCGCCGATTTGCCCCGCGCTGGCGTGACCCCCACCACATTTCGCAATGGCTCGCTGAGCTTGATCGTCGTGAAGTCGGCCGTCACGTCGGGCGTCAAATACGCCGCCGGGTCGCCAACCTCATAGAGCAGTTGCTCCGCGATCGTTTCGACGTTGACTGCACCACCACTTCCGACCGGTTTTTCGATGCGGAACGAACCGTCGGCGGCGATGTCGGCAATCGGATACCCGACATCGGCGAGATCGGGCACTGCCGACCAGTTGGTCCAAAGACCCCCGGTCGCCTGAGCGCCACACTCGATGAGGTGCCCGGCAACGGTCGCCGAACAGAGCCGATCGAGATCGGTCCACGCCCACCCATGTTCGTATACCGCTGGCGCCACGGTGAGCGACGCGTCCGCGACGCGCCCGGTGATGACGATGGACGCACCAAGGTTGAGCGCGTCGACAATTGGCCGCGCACCCAAATACGCGTTGGCACTGACCATCCGGCTTCGCACGCTGGCAATCGGCTCGCCCGTGTCGAGATTGGCGAGAGTGTGCCCGGCGGAGATCAACTCGTCGAGACGTGGCAGAAGATCGTCGCCGGACACGACGGCGACAGGCCGATTGGAAAGACCGGCATCTGCCAGGATCGCGTTGGCCCGTACCGCACAACTCTGGGGGTTCATTCCGCCGGCGTTCGTCACAATTTTCAGGTTCGGTTGCTTGCTGAGTGACGGGGTTAGACGGGTGAGGACATCGAGAAAGTCATGGGCGAAGCCAGACCGCGGATCGCGCTGGCGAAGCAACGCGAGGATCGACATCGTCAGTTCGGCCAGATACTCAAGCGTGAGGTAATCGAGTTTGGCATCACGTGCCAGTCGGATCGGGGCGTCGAGGTTGTCGCCCCAGAAACCACAGCCGTTGCCGATTCGTACGCGCCGCATGTTGGCGGCCTCGTCGGAAGAGATTTCCGCCCCCATGCTTCCGAAGATACGGACCGAAACGTGGTGTCACAAGGGACAGCTGACCCGTCGAGTCAGGTGGCAACGGCTGGTGGAGACTTCAATCTGATTTTCCCGCGAATTGGGCGCTTGCATTCGCTCGAAAGCGTTGCTAGAACTATGCCCAAGCCTCAGTACCCTTTCCCACATCTTTGGCACTCGCCGGGGGGAGCGGGACGCGAGGCGCGGCCATTTTCCCCTTTCCGTTGCCTGGCGAACCCGACTGGAGCAAAAGATGTACGATCTGCCGTGGTGGGTGATGGGAGTGATGTTGCTGGCCGTCATCGGCCTCATCGTTTTGTTGATCTATCTCCGCAAGAAGGATAAGGATTCCTGAAGTTCCATCTCCACTGGACAGTTAACGGGCTTGGCCGCAAGACTCGTCGCGGCCAGCCCGTTCTTGAATTGAGTCTTCATCCAGGCAGCAATTGCTGCTCATTTTTCGACTTTTAGCCGCGTTTGCGCCTGATTCCAGTCGCCGACCTGCGCCTCGACTTGCTCGCTCCGGCGGTCGCGCCACACTTGCAATTTGACGCGGGACCCGATCGGCAGTGCGGCAATGTGGTTGATCAAGTGATTTTCGTTTCGGATCGCAACACCGTTGACCGACAGGATGACGTCGTTCCCGCGCAGGCCCGCTGCTGAGGCTGGCGTATCAGGGTACACGGATTCCACGAGTGCACCTTGGGCCTTTTCGAGGCCTAGGCGGATCGCGTCGCTCGCTTCCAGCGTTTGTGCCAAATGAACGCCCAGGTAGCCGCGTGACACTGAGCCGTTGTCATACAGCTGGCGTACGACCCGCTTGACCAGGTTGATCGGGATCGCAAAGGCCACGCCGCTGTTGCTGCCGGAATGGGATGCGATGGCGGTATTGATGCCGACTACTTCGCCATCGAGGTTCACGAGCGGTCCACCGCTGGAACCAGGGTTGATTGCCGCGTCCGTTTGCAAGAAATCTTTGATGCGGATCGTGCTGCCCAGGCTCACCTGGCCACGATCGCGCGCGCTGATGATGCCGTGCGTCACCGTGCGGTTCAAGCCGAAGGGTGAGCCGAATGCCAGCACCCAGTTCCCCTCGCGAGCCCGATCGCTGTCGGCCAGCGGCGCGGCAATCAGTCCGTCAGCATCCAACTTGAGAGCCGCCACGTCCGACTCAGCATCCGCCCACACTTTTACGGGACGATAGATCTTGTCGTCGGCCAGATGGACGGTGATTTGCTCGGCCTTGGAGCCGTTAATTACGTGATTGTTGGTGATTACCAATGTCCCTGGCACACCCTCAATCCGCACCAACACACCCGAGCCTGATTCCTCGGTTGGTTTTGTTTTGCCAGGCGCGGGCGGCTTGATCGCTTCCACCGAGACGACGCTTGGAGCCATTTGCCGAATAACGGCTTCAAAGCGCTCGCCCAACTGGGCCGGCGCCAGGGCGGTCGACCCGGCTGGCGGCGGGGCAGGTCGGCCCGTTTGGGCAACGACCAGGTCCACTCGATTGAGAAGGATCGTTCCGGCAGCCCCGCCGGCGAACGCACATACGGCAAATGTCAGGGCTTTGACAAATCGATTCATCGGAGGTGTCTTC
This sequence comes from Gemmataceae bacterium, assembly GCA_036266155.1. GTDB lineage: Bacteria > Planctomycetota > Planctomycetia > Gemmatales > Gemmataceae > SIAJ01. The sequence continues at coordinate 4,218 of DATANR010000187.1, forward strand.
GCACGGGTGAGGTGTTGCAGGCCACTGAGCGTCGAAAGTCGCCCGATGACGGTGGGCAGTCAATGGATGTCAATCGAGTGGACATCATCGGGCGGCTTTGGACGCTCGGTTGCCAGGGCGACGCCTGTCGGCTGCCGCCCGCCTCAACTTTAGGGAATATCCGTGACGGCGATGCTGCGGAATTATCGGCAGAGGCCGAAGAAGTTGCACGATGCGCCCGCATAAAACGTACAAAGCCCGCCGTCGGCGGACCGTACGGCGGGCTTCGGTAAGTTGAAACGATCGTCCGAGCCGTGCTCGGACTACTTGCTGTAATCCATTTCCAGGTCAGACAACCGAACTTCGCGGTCTTCCATCGGCGAGCCATCAGAGACCGCCTCCCAATTCGCATTGCGGCGATCGGCAAGCCAGTTCGCGTCGCTCTCCGCCTCACGCTGGCATTTGATGCACAACGTGCTGTAGGGAAGCACATTCAAACGTGCCACCGGGATTTTGGTCTGGCAGGCCTCGCAGAGTCCGTAGGTACCCTGCTTGAGGCGCAAAAGCGCCCGTTCAATTTGATTGAGTTCGCGGGCCTCAAGCTCGGCCAATTGCGAGGATAGTTCCTCCCCGGTATGGTCGAAGGCCGCGTCGGCCGCGTCGGCCGAGGTCATTTTTGTCGAGCCGAGTTCGGCCAAATCGGCGCCCAGCCGCTTGCGCAGCTCATTACGCCGGGCCGTCAAGGTCTTGTTCAGTCGAAGGAGTGCGTCGCGTCGTGCCATGTGTCACCGCCTTGTCGGCGACTCCAACCGGCGTCAAACCGGCGGAGTGTAAGTAAGATTCCGATCGATCAGAAGGACTTCTCCAGTCATCCAGTTTCCACAACTCATTGCGTTGGCTGCTCCACCAGCAATATACATGCCAAAGCAAGAGGTCGCTTTCCTAATCGTGTATACCGTCCTACCGATATTACGTTACAACCGCCCCTGGCGGTCGTTTCAACTGCTGCACAAACGTGCGGTCCGCGAATTCGGCAATGACACGTCAAATCTACGCGGGTTCAGTGGTCACTCTGTTGGCTATTTCGGTCCCCGCTTGACCTTTCTTTCCCAATTCCTCAGATATTCTGACGAGCGGCCCCGATGCAATATCGAACAATCGACCTCCCCCAAGTGTTGGCAAATTCGACACTTCGGAACCAAATTCGAACATCGCCGCCGCTACACCAACTCTGCCGACTTCCCTTCTCCTGTTAAGACGTTGGAGACGTTCATTTCGACTAGGACGACCAGAAAGCCGAATCTCTGGAAAATAGGAGTAGTCGAATACTATATTGCCATCTAGAAAGAACAGGGTACGAAGGTCTCCGGCGGAAGGGCCGATGTCATGTCGACGCTACTGAGCAAAAAGACTGACTACGCCTTACTGATCCTCTCGCATTTGACCGAGCGATCAACCGGTGGAAGCGCCCGCGAGATCGCCGATCGGTTTGGTCTGTCGAAGGGTTTCTTGGCGAACATCCTGAAAGAACTTTGTCAGAAAGGCTTCTTGATCAGTCACCGCGGCGTGAAAGGCGGCTACACGCTCGCTCGGACGGCGGACCAGATCAGCCTGGCCGAGTTGTTGGAGTCGCTGGAGGACGGTTGGAAGTTGACGACGTGCACCGGACAGCTCGATCACGAGGAGCACGACTGCAGCGTTCATTACCTGTGCCCGATCCGCGGGCCGCTCAATGAAATTCACAAGGCGATCGTCGGCGTGTTGAGAAACGTCAGCTTGGCCGACGTGATGGGTCAGAAGTCCGCGACGACGACGTTTCAGCCGGTACTGTCGATTCTGGGACATCGCGAACCTGCGTTGGCGACCGAGTTGCACGAGATCACCGCCTAGGCCGAACATCCGAGAAAGAGCGTCATGGCGAAGACTCCGATTTACATGGACAACAACTCGACCACGCGGGTCGACCCGCGCGTCGTCGAGGCGATGTTGCCCTATTTCACCGAGAAGTACGGCAACGCCGCGAGCCGAACGCACGCATTTGGCTGGGAAGCCGAGTCGACGGTCGAGGAAGCGCGCGAGCATATTGCCGACCTGATTGGCGCCGGCGGCAAGGAAATCATCTTCACGTCGGGCGCCACCGAGAGCGACAACCTGGCGCTCAAGGGCGTGGCCCAAATGTACAAGAAGAAGGGCAACCACCTCATCACGCAGGTGACGGAGCACAAGGCTGTCCTCGACACGTGCAAACGCCTCGAGAAAGACGGCTTCCAGGTGACCTACCTGCCGGTCGACAACTTTGGCCAGGTTCATGCCGACCAGGTCCGCGAGGCGATGACGGACAAGACGATTCTCGTCTCGATCATGGCCGCGAACAACGAGATTGGGTCCCTCCAGCCCATCAAGTCGATCGGCAAATTGTGCAAGGAAAAGGGGATCCTGTTCCACACGGACGCCGTCCAGGCCGTTGGCAAGGTGCCGATCGACGTCAACGAGATGGGCATCGACCTGCTCAGCATGACCGCCCACAAGATGCACGGTCCGAAGGGAATCGGCGCCCTTTATGTGCGAAAAAAGGATCCACGCGTCCGTCTGGAGCCTCAAATCGACGGCGGCGGCCACGAACGCGGCATGCGCTCGGGAACGCTGCCGGTGCCGTCGATCGTTGGCTTCGGTAAAGCCTGCGAGATTGAAAAGAAGGAAGGGCCGGACGAAGCCAAGAAACTCTACAAGCTCCGCGAACGGCTCCGCAAGGGGATCATGGACAAACTGCCCGAGTCGTATTTGAACGGCCATCCAGACGAACGCTTGCCGGGCAACGCGAACATCAGCTTTGCCTACGTGGAAGGCGAGGGCCTGATGATGGGCATCAAGGACGTGGCCGTCTCCAGCGGCTCAGCCTGCACGAGCGCGAGCCTGGAGCCAAGCTACGTCTTGCGGGCCCTTGGCGTCGGCGATGAGTTGGCCCACTCAAGCATCCGCTTCGGCTTGAGCCGGTTCAACACCGAGGCTGAGGTCGACTTCGTGATCGAGTTGGTCGTCCGCGAAGTGCAGCGTTTGCGGGAAATGAGCCCGCTCTACGAAATGGCTCAGGCCGGTATCGACCTCAAGAGCATCGCGTGGGCCGCCCACTAGCCGCTTGCGGCGTAGCACACAAACATCAAGGAGTTCCAAATGCCATACAGCGATAAAATCCTCGAACATTACAACAACCCGCGCAACGTCGGCAGTTTCAGCCAGGGCGACACGAACGTCGGCACTGGCCTGGTCGGCGCGCCGGAGTGCGGTGACGTGCTCAAGCTGCAGATCCTGGTCAACCCGGAAACGGGGATGATCGAAGATGCGCGGTTCAAGACCTTCGGATGCGGCAGCGCCATTGCGTCGAGTAGCCTCGCCACCGAGTGGCTCAAGGGCAAAACGATCAACGAGGCGATGGCGATCAAAAACACCGCTATTGTCGAGGAGTTAGCCCTGCCGCCGGTAAAGGTCCACTGCTCGGTCTTGGCCGAGGACGCCATCAAAGCGGCCATCAAGAATTACCAGGACAAGCAAGAGAAAGAAGCCGGCGTTGAATTGGCTGGTGCCGCGAGTTGAAGTTGTCCCGTATAATCCCCATCGAACCTTCGTCAGGAGCGATACATGTCGACTGCGACCCTCGAACAACCCACCATTGGCCTGAAGACGGCGGACGCGCCGGCAATCGAGGTCCCGATCACGGTGACCGAGAAAGCCGCCAGCGAAGTCCGCCGGATCATCGCCGACCAACAAGCTTCAGGCGCCGCCGAGAAGCTCTACCTGCGGATCAGCGTCCGCGGCGGCGGCTGCTCCGGCTTCCAGAACAAGCTCGATCTCGACACCGTCTTCAACGAGAAGACCGACATCCTGTGCGAACAGCATGGCGTTACCCTCGTCGTCGACAAGAAGAGCCTGCTCTATCTGCAAGGCGCCACGGTCGACTTCCACGAAGACCTGAACGCCCGCGGCTTCCGCATCACGAACCCCCAGGCCAAGGGCTCGTGCGGCTGCGGATCGTCGTATTCGATGTAGTTCCCGTAGGGTGGGTCAAGGCTTTGCGCCGACCCACCGCTGGGCACGGTGGGTCGGCGCAAAGCCTTGACCCACCCTACAAGACCCGTTTTCATGGACTTCTTTGACCGCGTCGGGCTGCCGCGACGCTTTGCTGTCGACGCTGCCGCGCTCGAACAGGCGTACCTCGCTCGCAGCCGCGCGTTACATCCCGACTACCATCGCCTCGGCTCGTCAGCCGATCAAGCGGCCAGTACTGAGTTGTCGGCGAGCCTGAACGAAGCGTATACAACTCTCAAGGACCCGTTCAAACGGGCCGAGTATCTGCTTCAACTGGCCGGCGGACCGACGGCAGGCGAATACAAAGACGTGCCCGGCGACTTCTTGAACGAGATGCTCGAAACGCGCATGGGGATCGCGGAATTGTCGCCCGGTTCACCGGCCGCGGCCGCGCTGGAGAAGCAGCTTACCGACCGCCGTGACACCTTGCTCGCGAAAGTCGGCAGCATGCTCGACGGCTCAACGCCGACGCGACTGGTGGAAGCCCGTCGACTGTTGAACGCCACCAAATATGTACAAAACTTGATCCGAGATTTGCGAGCCATGTAATTTCAGGGCGCTTAGCTCAGCGGTAGAGCGTTCGCCTTACACGCGAATGGTCACAGGTTCGATCCCTGTAGCGCCCATTTGATCGCCGTCCACTCTTTCCCCAAAACTACTCGCGCGTCAACGGGAACGTGTGCACGCTCTCCCGGCCCTTGGCATCTGTCACGCGGATCGTCACGCGAACCTCCGCGGCGGCATCGGCGGGAGGTTTCCAGGAGAAGACTCCGTCCGGCGTGATCGTCATTCCGGCGGCAGAGTTCTCCAGCGTGTACTTCAATCCACCGGCTTTCGCGGTAACCTTGAGCGGATACTTCGCTTCGACGCCCGGCTTGAACGAACGTGGCGGCGTCGATGTCGCCCAGGGGACGTCGACTCCCGACTTGGCCAACTCCGCTTCGAGGTCGACCGGAATCAGATGAATCTTGTCGCCACGCGGCGCGACGACAATGAGGGCCTTTGCTTCGGGCACGAGGACGACGCGTTCGCTCACGTGGCCGAGCGAGAACGGGCTGATCATCTCGCCGCCGAGTGGGTCTGGCCCCTTCAGTTGCGCGATCGGCGCCTTCTGTCCGTACGCGTAGATCGTGAACTCGGCGTCGCCACCCATCTTGGGTATCGGCGGCGGGCCCATCGGCGGTGCGCCGGGGCCGGGGATGACGAACGGAAGGTGATATTGGATGTAAAACGGGCCGCTGGTGGCCGGCAGATACAAGAGATTGGGCGGCTCGCGTGGCGAAGGTTCTTCCGAGCGCACGGCGTCGGGCGTCTTCTTGAGAGCAATATCGTAAATGCCGTGGCCGCCGGCGAAGAGGTAGCGGCCGCCAGCATCCGGCACCGCGTACACGCTCGGGAATGGACCGACTGACTTTTCGATGTCGCCTCCATTCAAGCGGAATGTGATCGTGCGACCCGTGCCCGCGGGGCCAACGCCCATTGCGCCCTGGCCAATTGCGAACGTTCGTCCATCGGCCGATGCCCAAATTTGCATGTTGGCCGTGTTCGCCAACTCCGGCGCATCGAGGCCCGGCGCCGTCAGCGGTTCGAGCGTGTCGCCATCGATGAGCCGCAGGGCGGCGCCTTCGCGACAGAGGACGGGACCATTGGTCGCCGACCCCACGGCGACCGGCGTGATCAGGCGGGGGAACGCTCGTTCCAGGTCCATCTTGCCCGTCAGCAAGTCGTAGCGCCGCAGGCCAGGCAGGCTGCGGTCCCACACGAACAGCTTCGACATCCCGGCCGTCCACGCCGGCCGATCGGGAAGGTCAATTTGCCGGACTACCTTGGCTTCATTCAAATCGAAGACGTCGACGTTGTGTGTGCTGCGTTGCAAAACCAGCAAGCGGCCGCCGCCTGCTGGCTTGACGCGCATCGGCGACAAATGCAACGGCTCAGTGAACGTGAACGTCTTCGCTTCCTTGAGCGCGGTCGGCGGCAACGACTCCGGCAAGGGAGTTAGGCGGAACGGCTTGCTCGGAACCGCTGGCGGCAGGGCGGGCGGATCGACTTTCGCCGGGTTCTTCGGCGTGATCTTGGGCTTCGGCGTCACCGGATCGGGAACGACAGGCACGGGCATGTTGTCCGGATCGACCGGGATGAGATGGACCTTGTTCAAGTTCGGATCGAGTGCGACGAGGAGCTTCACCGTCGGGTAGAAGTGATACCCGCCGGTCGCCTTGATGTTGCGCGTCCATTCGATGTTGGGCCGCGTCATGCTGGTGACGTTTGGCAAGCGCCCGACAGGCTTGTCCTGGCCATACTTGTAAATGGTCAAACCATATTGTGGATCGGCCGCGAAGCGTTCGTCCTTCGCCCGCGATCCCGTGTGGACGTGCAGATAGTAGGGGCCCTCCACGGCGGGAATGAACGTGAGCGTGGTTGCAACACCCGCTGGTGAGTCGGACGACCAAACCACATCCTTGGTGCTCTCGAATGTACTCGCGAAAACGCCGAAGCCGCTGAGGAAAATGTGCTTGCCATCCGCGTCGACGGCGAAGGTGGTCGTGGCGGTTGCGGGAATGTCCTTCTTGAGAAACTTGACGCCGTCGTTCGCGAGCACAAACGCGATTGGTTGATAAGGATTCGCGCCGCGGCGCGCGATGCCGGCGAAGGTGCGACCGTCCGCTGATGCCGCGACGCGGTCGCTATCCCATTCGACGCCGTCGAGCGCGTCGACGCGATAGTGGAGCGGCGCCAGCGTCGGCAGGTCGTAGAACGCAGGCTTGCTGCCGCCCATCACCAAAACGGGTCCCGCTGATCCACTGCCCATCGCCAGCGTCGTGCGCTCAATGGGAACGCCGACCGTGGCTTCGAGCTTGCCGGTCGACAGATCATAGCGCCGCAGGGCCGCGTTGCTGCCGTTGCGCTCGAGCAAGACGATCTTGCTGATGCCGGCCGCAAAACTGTTGATCGGCACCTCGGCGTTGATCTCGCGAACGATCTTTGCGTCGAAAACGTCGAAGACCGCCAACTTGCGTGGATCAGTCTGGAACACCAGATAGCGCCCGCCGCCGGCCGGGCTCACTTTGAGAATGCGGCCCGGAATGTCGACGGCGGTGCGCTCCTTGAGCGCGGTCGGCTTGAAAACCGTGGCCGGCGGCGCATCCGGCAGCCGCCAGGCGATCGGCTTTTTCTGCGGCAGCGCGGCCCCTTCGAGGCGGACGGGATAGACCGCGAGTCGATCCTTCGACGCGGGGACTGTGACGAGCAGGCTCGCTTCGGGGACGAAATGTACGAGGCTTGGCAACGTCGGATCGCCGAGCAGATCGGGGATCATCTCGGGCACGTCGGTCAGCGTTGCAGCAGCGATGTATGTGCCGCGCCGCCAGATAGTAACGCCCTTCCGCGTCGGATTTTGAAGCGCGAGACCGCGCGGCGGATCGGTGTCCAGATGTACCACCAAAGCGTAGGTCGTTCCTGGGACCGGCAAACATTGATAGGCCGGGTCGGCATTTTGCTGGATCGGCCGACCGAGGCGGGCGGGCTTGAATTCGAGATCGAGTTCACCGAACCCGGCCACGTAGACAATCTTCCCATCCGACCCCGGCACGGCATAACTAGTTTGCACGAGTTCTGATTTCACACGGATCGCGTTATTCGACAACATTGCCAGCCGCACAAGCGGCCCCGTCGCGCGATTGACCGTGTTCGCCCACGTGCACCCATCAGCCGACGCCCACACGCGGCCGGCGGTGAAAGGGAACCCTTCTGCTTCCGGCAAGTCCATCGGCGACAACGATTCAGCGTCATAGAGTTCGGCAACCTCGCCAGCACGCACGAAGAGCGGGCCGGCCGACGCACTGCCCATGACCATCTCGGTCACGCCTTTCGCGGGAATGGCCTTCTTTCCCTCGCTGGCGCCGGTGAGCAGGTTGAACTTCTCGATCTCATTCGTCGACGGTCGATACACGAGCATTTGCATTATGCCGGCTGCGACGACCGCCTTGTCATCGCTTAGTTGAACGGTGCGTGCAATCGAGCCTGTCGAGGCATCGAACACGAACGCCTTCTTGGCGGCCCGCGCGTGCAGGATCAGGAAGCGGCCGTCGCCGCCAGGAACGACCGCATCGAACTTGTCCGGCGTTTTCACCTCGATGCGCGCGTCAATTTGCGGCGCCTCCACCTCCGGGGCCGGCGGCGCGGCGGGCAATCTGAACTCGGCCCGCGGACCGGCGGCCTTCGGCGGCGCCTTGACCGGCGGTTTCACCACTTCGGCTACCGGGTCGGGAATGTACTCCTCAACTCGATCGGACTTGATGAGCCGGAACGAGTGAAACGCTTCCTTGCCAGCCGCGTCTTTGGCGTTCACGATGACCGTGATTTCGGGCTCCGCAAATGCGGCGGGTGCCGTCCATGTGACCAAGCCATCGGGGCTGACCTTCATGCCATCTGGTCCGCTCTCCAGGGTGAACTTCGCACCGCCGGCCCTGCTGCGCACGCGAATCGGATAGCGGAACTCTTTGCCCGCAACATACGATCCGGGCGGCGACGACGTGACAAGCAGGAAGTCGATGCCTGCCTCGTCGAGGGCCTGATTCAAGTCGAGCGGCACCAACGTGAGCTTGTCGCGGCTCGGACCGACGGTCACGAGCAGCTTCGCTCGTGGAACGAGTTGCACCTGCTCGCTTATCGGCAGCGTGTCACTGTGTACGCCGTTCCAGTCAGGGATGTCGCGCAGATCGAGCACGCGGGCGAGGGGCGCGTCGAGGCCGTACATGTAGACGGTCACGGCACGGTCCGGGTCTTTCTGAAAGCGCGGTTCATAGCCCTTGAGGCCGCCGGCAAAATGCACGTGGAAGTAGAACGGTCCGTCGGCTGCGGGCAAGAAGAAGTATCCCGCGAAGCCACCTTGACCCGGATTCGAGTAAACGACGTCGCCGGTCTTTTTCCCGTCAACCGTCGTGGCCCCCGCGCCACCGCGGAATACGTATTTGCCATCCGCGCTCGGCTGAGCAAACATCCAGCCATCGCCCTGGACCGGTGGCGCTTTGACCTCGTTGCCCTCGAGCGTCACCATTCCACCCGCAACAAAAACCCGGCCATTTGCCGACGCCCACATGTTGACGCCCGTGAGCGGCAAGCGGATTGGCTGCGCTTCCATCGGCCTGCCAAAGGGATCAGGCGCCTTGTCCTCCTTCGGTAGTTCCATCTCCGTCAATGAATCGAGATCAAATAGTTTGCCGCCGCCCTCGGTGGCCAGTGCTAGGGGGCCGTCGGACGCGCTGCCGAGCCCGATCGACTTCACGCCTGGCACATTGACGACCTTGCTCGCTTCCTGATTGCCGGTGAGCAAGTCGTAGCGGCGCAGCACGTTGGCAGTCGGCAAATAGACCGCGAGCTTGTTCATGCCGGCCGCGAGCAACGGCTTGTCTTCGGGCATGTCGATGAAGCGGACGATCTTGCCTTCGTTGACGTCGAAGACGCCGACCTTGCGAATCTTCGGCAGATGAATGACGAAGAAGCGCCCGCCGCCCGCTGGCAGCACGCGGCTGGCGGCCTCGGGCAACGTATACGTCTTGCGCTCAGTCGCGGCGAAAGCTTTGATGGGCAGGCGTGCCGGCGTCGGCGGGACGCGGATGGCCGCCTTCTCGGGCTTCGGCTTCGGCGCGGCCGGCGGGTCGGGCGGCCCCGGTGGCGGCGCAGGGGCGACGGCGACGTCGTCCGACGCCGGTGTCAGATTGAAGGTGTGAAACGCTTCCTTGCCCGACTTGTCCTTGAGGTTCAGAATTACCGAGACCTGTTCCGTGAATGCGACCGGCGGCCGCCAGGTGATTGTACCGTCGGCGGCGACCTTCATGCCATCTGGCCCGGCGTCGAGTTTGAATTGAATGTCCCCGGCCTTTGAACGCGCGCGAACCGCATAGCGCAATTCGACGCCGCCCTTGTAATGCGCCGGCGGAGCGGAGGTAACGACAAGGAACTCGGCCCCGGACTTCTCGAGTTCTTTCTCCAGGTCGATGGGAATGAGCCGCAGCTTGTCGCCGGCCCGGACGACGAGCAAATTCGCCCGTGGGATCAGATTGAACGCCGTCGGCAACCCCTGGAGCAGCGCCCAGTCCGCGGCGCCGATCGCCGCGCCGCCCACGGCAGGCTTGGGCGGCAAGGTGACAGTCGCAACCGGTTGATTCAAGCCGTACAGGTAAACGCGAATTTCGTTGGCCTTGGCCGCGACCCGGCCCGGACGACCGAGTCGCCCGATCGGATCGTCGCCGCTGCCGAGTTCCATGTAGTAGGGGCCATGATGCGCTGGCAGAAACATGCTCGCCATGTGCCCGCCGCCATTGTTGAACCCGCCCTCGACGAGATCGCCGGCCGGCTTCAGATCAACGGTCAGCGGTTTGTGCCCGCCCGCAAAAACGTATTTCCCATCGGCGCTCGGCTGCACGAACCACGTGCTCGTATGTTCCCGTTTACTCGTGACCTTGCCGCCTTCCAGGCTCACGACCTGCACGCCGTTTGGCATACCGAAGTTGCCCGTGTTGCCGAAGACCCGGCCATTGCCGCCGGCCCAGATGTCGCCGCCGTCAAATGGCAACGATTGCGGCGCGGCCGCTCCTGGAGCGCCAATGCCGCCAAACGGATCCAGCGCGGCATCGGCCGGCAGCGGGATTTCAGCAAACGTCGTGATGTCGTAGAGCTTCGCCGCACCGTCACCGCGAACAACCAAGGGACCCGCCGACGAATGCCCCATGACGAAGGCGTTGACGCCGTGCACCTTCAACGGCTTCGACACCTCCATCTGGCCCGAGAGCAGATCGTACCGGCGCACGATCTCCGCGTTCGGCAAGAACACGAGCAGCTTGCTCATCCCCGCGGTGAACAGAATTTTGTCCTCCGCGAGGTCGATGTAGCGTTCGATCTTGGCTGAATTGGCATCGAAGACCGCAAGCTTTCGTGTCTTCGGAAGGTGCAGAATCAGAAAGCGGCCCGCACCACCGACGACCGCGCGATCAGCGGTTTCAGGAAGAGTCAAATCCTTGGCTTCCGCGACTGGCGATGGTTTGATATCGACAGGGGTCGGTGCCGGCGGCAGCTTCAATTCCTTGACCGGCGGCGGGCCTTTCGGCGGCGGTGCTCCGGGGAAATCAGGTCCTTTCGGCATGGGCGGCCCAGGCACTGCCGGAAAGTCAGGTGGATGCAAGCCGGGATCAAGGGCGGGAAACGGGATCGGATCTTCTTTCCTCGGTTCCATCGGTCGCACGGGATCGGGCTGCATCGGCGCGTTCTGCACGTTGTTGGCGACCGGGGCCTGCGCGACGGGTTTGCCGGGTCCGGCGGGAGCAGCGACGAAATACCAAGCAGCGATCCCGATGCCCACGACCGCGAGCACAACGAACATTACCCCACCAACAATCAAGCCGATGATGAGTGCCGCCCCGCCGCCGCGCGTGGGCTCGGGCAGCCGAGCATCGCAGCGCGGGCAATAGTTTTTGCGCCCCTGCCGCTCATCCGGTAGTTGAACATTGGCGCCGCAGTCGGCACAGCGGAATTTGAGGGCCATCGGCATCTCCCGACGCGAGCCGGCCAATCCACAATCAAACTATCCGCGCCGCGTGGGAACCGCAAGCGATTGCCTTCGTAACGAATGCATTGCGTTCCATTTCAAGAAAAATCGATGAAACGCTTTTGGGGCTGTGTGTGTGAAAGCAATCCATTCACACTCGAGGCGTGGCGTTCGTTACTTCTTCGGGTTCTTCTTCACCTCCGGCGGCAGGTCCTTGGCGGCCAGCGCCTTATAGTCGTCGAATTGCCGGGTCCACTCGGCCACGAGTTCACTCACCTTCTCCGGCTTGTCCTTGGCGAGGTCTCGTGATTCGGCACGATCGGTCGCCAAATCGTAGAGTTCCCACGGGCTATCCTTGCCGGCGGCGACGATCTTCCAGTCGCCAGCGCGCAACGCGCGATTGCCCTCGTGCAGCCACCACAGCGACTCATGGGTGACGGTGCCGTCTTTCGCGAAGAGCGGGACGAGCGATTTGCCGGGCGCGACGGGCACGGGCTTGCCGTCCACCTCGCCGGGCTTCTTGCCGCCGACCACATCGAGGATCGTCGGCGTCAGGTCGATCAGGTGGCCGGGCGTCTGCCGGAGTTCGCCGCAAGCCGCGATGCCTTTCGGCCAGTGTACGATCAACGGCGTCGAGATACCGCCTTCGTGGACCCACGTCTTGTGCCGGCGGAACGGCGTGTTCGCGAGGCTCGACCAGCCGGGCCCGATGCTCAGGAACGTCGCGGCACTGCCGGGCTCGGCAGTGGGATCGTGGCCGTCCCCGCGGACCATAATCTCGGCACTCGCGCCATTGTCGGACAGGAAGAAGATCAGCGTGTTGTCGAGGGCTTTCATCGTCCGAAGTTGATCGAGCACCCGGCCGATCTCACGGTCCATGCGATCGACCATCGCGGCGTGGACGGCCATCTTGCTCGCTTGAAACTCGCGCTGCTCGGCTGTGAGATCTTTCCACGCCAGCGGACGGTTCAGCTCGTTCGGCCCAAGTTTTTTGATCGCTTCCGGATACGGATACGGCGGGCCGACATTGCGCTCGATGGCCGATAGTGATGCGCCAGGAATATTGAGCGTCTTGATTCGCTGCCAGCGCTCCTCGCGCATCGCGTCCCAACCCACGAGATAGGTCTTGCGATATTTCGCGATGTCCTCCGGCGGCGCCTGCACGGGGAAATGCGGAGCCGTAAAAGCGAGAAACTCGAAGAACGGCCGATCCGCGTATTTGTCGGCATGGTCCTTCAGGCATTTGATCGCGTGATCGGCAATCGCGGTGGTCGTGTAGTAGCCGCTCTTGGGATCGACGGCCGGCAGCGGCTTGTCGTCCTCGGTGTGCTGCTTCGGCCCGAAGTGCCGATCGTGGTCGTTGAGGCTGTACGAGCGATCAAAGCCGTTCTCCAACGGCTTGCCGTCGACGTGCCACTTGCCCGAATGGTACGTGCGATAGCCCAGCGGCTTGAGCATCTCGGGAAGAAGCCGAGCCCACGCCGGCCGGACACCCTGGCTGCCGCTCTGGATGCCGAGCACGGTGTCGCGGCGCACTTGCTGCGCGTAGTAGCCGGTCAGGATCGCCGCCCGCGACGGCCAACAGCGGGCCGTGTTGTAAAACTGCGTGAAGCGCAGACCGTTCTTGGCCAGCGCGTCGAGGTTCGGCGTGGCAATCTCGCCGCCGTAGCACCCAGCATCCGAGAAGCCCATGTCGTCCGCGAGGATGAGCAGCACATTCGGCCGCGATGGCTCGGCAGCACAGACACCGCCGCAGCCGACCAACAGCAACAGAGTTGTCCGAGTCTTCATGGTGACTCAATCTCGGGGATCAGAAGAACATTCATTTTGTATTCTTGTCTTATCCGTGTCTTTCGTGTGATCCGTGGTTCCATGTCCTGGCTTGATCTCGAAAAACAACTCGGCGGCACCTGGCCCGCGATCCGGGCCGCCCGCGAGCGCGCGAATGCGCAAATGGAGCGCGTTCGCAACGTCGTGACGCACGGCGAAGCGCCGATCGATTCCGAGGACATCAGCGTCGTCGTCTTCGGCTCGCTCGCCCGCGGTGAATGGACGAGCGGCAGCGACCTTGATTGGACGCTTCTCATCGACGGCCAGGCCGATCATCGGCACGCGTTGACGGCACACGAATTGGCCAAGGCGATCGACGCCGAGCACTTCCGCGGTCCCGGCGCGACCGGCGTCTTCGGCAACATGGCGTTCAGCCCCAGCCTCATCCATCAGATCGGCGGCGACGACGATACCAATCAAAACACGACACGCCGCCTCTTGCTCTTGCTCGAATCCCGGCCGGTCAATCGAGCCGATGCGTACGATCGCGTCATCAAGGCGATTCTGAGCCGTTATCTGCACGACTATCGCCGTTTCCGCGTCGGCATCCCGCACTTTCTGCTGAATGATCTCCAGCGTTATTGGCGAACGATGTGCGTCGACTATGCGTTCAAGAACCGCGAGCGCTCCGGCACCAAATGGGCCTTGCGCGTCATCAAACTGCGCTTCTCACGCAAGCTCATCTTCGCGGCCGCCTTGTTGACGTGCCTGCGATGCGACTCCACGCTGTTGCCGGTCGAGGATCGCGATCGGCTCGAAACGTTGGGCGTCGATGGCATGGTCGAGCACTTGCGCACACACGCTTGCCGGCCGCCGCTCGAGATCATGGCCGAGGGCCTGTTGCAATTTGGCCCGCCCGGCACGGCGACGAAGGTACTGAACGCCTACGACGAATTCCTCGAGCGCATCAACGACCCGCACGTCCGCCAAACGCTCGAAGAGTTGTCGCCGTTCGAAGAAGACAATGCCGTCCTGAAACAGCTCAAGGACGTCGGCAAGCGCTTTCAGGATGGTATCGTGGCTCTGTTCTTCGACGACAGCCCGGCACTGGGCAAGCTCGTTCGTTCCTTTGGGCTCTTTTGATGCGCCCGATCGGCTTCTCGACCGGCGCTCTCGCCCTCGCCGACGTCCACTGCGGGCTCGCCCTCGCCCGGCAACACTCGCTGCGGGTGGTCGAACTTTCGTCGTTGCGCGACACCGAGTTGACAACGGTGCTAAATGTGCTCGGCGAACTCGATCCGGCCGAGTTTCAGTTCGTTTCCTTCCATGCTCCAAGTGCATTTCTCACCATCACCGAAGTGAAAGCCGCCGACCGCATCCGCGTGGAGGCTCCGCCAACAAGTCCGATCATCGTTCATCCCGATGTGCTGACGGTCCCCGAATGTTGGCGGGCACTGGGTCCGCGCTTGTGCATCGAGAACATGGATAAGCGCAAGCCGACGGGCCGCACCGCGACAGAATTGGCGGCGATCTTCGACGTTTATCCCGAAGCGACTCTCTGCTTCGACATCGGCCACGCCCGGCAAGTCGATCCGACGATGGGCGTTGCCGCCGACATCCTCCGCCGGTTCGGCGACCGCCTGTGCCAGGTCCACATTAGCGAAGTGAACGCGCGCAATCGGCACGAGCCGATATCGTACACAGCCTTCCGAGCCTTTCGCACTGTGGCCCATTTGATTCCCGAAGGAACGCCGATCGTCAGCGAGGCCGTGGTTGACGAGTCGGCCATCGGCCGCGAATTGTTCGTCACCGCGGCAGCGTTGAGCCCAAGGAACGAGAATGGTTGAGCGGAGTATCGCATAATAACGTTCGCCACGATTTCGGAGTGAACAAGATGGCCGGCAAGACCACCAAGAAGTCAGCGAAACCCGCCAAGAAGACCGCGGCCAAGCCGCGTGCGGCCAAAAAAGTGAAGCTCCTCTCCGGCGGCAACCCGCAGATCGCCAAGGGCTATGGCGATGCCCCCGTGCAAGCCTACATCGCGGCCATGCCGGGCTGGAAGCGCGACGTTGGCCGCCGGCTCGACGCGTTGATCGTGGCCGTCGTGCCCAATATGTCCAAGGCGGTCAAGTGGAACACGCCGTTCTACGGCGTCGAAGAAGGCCAATGGTTCCTCGGCTTCCATTGCATGACGAAATATATCAAAGTGGCCTTCTTCCGCGGTATGTCGCTGAGGCCACTCCCACCTGGCGAGTCAAAGCAAAAGGAAGTGCGTTACCTCGACATTTACGAAGACGACGAGTTCGACGAGAAGCAATTCGCCGATTGGGTGAAGCAGGCCAGCGGATTGCCGGGAGTAAAAATGTGAGGGAGAAGGACTCGTTTCGTCTTTGTGAATTATCGGGAACCGAAAGGCGACATCAGCCATGAAAAAGAGCGACTCGGCGGAACCTGATTGGCGTGTCGAAATGCTCATGCGGCTGCGCCAGTTTATCCAGCAAGCCGACCCCGAAGTCGTCGAGGAAGTGAAATGGCGCAAGCCGTCGAACAACATGGTGGGCGTGCCGGCCTGGTCGCACGACGGCATCATCTGCACCGGCGAGACGTACAAGGCGGTCGTGAAGCTGACCTTTGCCAAGGGCGCGTCGCTGCCGGACCCCGCCGGCCTCTTCAACTCCAGCCTCGAAGGCAACACGCGGCGGGCCATTGATTTTCATGA
The DNA here is from genome assembly GCA_036266155.1 of Gemmataceae bacterium. Lineage (GTDB taxonomy): Bacteria > Planctomycetota > Planctomycetia > Gemmatales > Gemmataceae > SIAJ01. The sequence goes on from DATANR010000187.1 coordinate 20,315, forward strand.
GGGCGACACGATCGATGAGAAGGCGTTGAAGGCGCTCATTCGCGCGGCCGTGGCACTAAACACATCCGGTACGAAAACGGCCAAGAAGCGGGCCTGATCGTCGGGCGACGACTTCGCGAATTCGCTAGAAAGTCCTCGCAAATCTATTGACAACAAAAATTGTCAATGCTACGATCTCCCCATGCTCGATCTGCAGGTCATCGACGATCCGGCGGCGGCGACGGTGGCCTTGGAGCCGATCCGGAGTCGCCTCCTTTCCCACATGGCCACGCCCGCGTCGGCGGCGACGTTGGCCACGCGGGTCGGCTTGGCTCGGCAGAAGGTCAACTATCACCTGCACGCGCTGGAGGAGCACGGGCTGGTGCGGCTGGCCGAGGAACGCAAGTGGGGTGGGCTGACGGAACGGCTACTCGTGGCGACGGCCGCTTCCTACGTCGTTTCGCCAAGCGCCATGGGCCCGGTCGCCGTCGATCCCAATCGGGAAATCGATCGGTTGTCCGCGAGTTATCTGATCGCCCTCGGCGCACGCATCGTCCGCGAGGTGGGCAATCTCGTTCGTCGTGCGAAGGAGGCGGGCAAACGCCTGGCGACCCTGGCGGTAGATACCGAGATTCGCTTCCGATCACCGACGGACCGGGCGGCTTTCAGCAGCGAACTCACCGAGGCCATCACGAAACTCGTTTCGAAGTATCACGACGAATCCGCCCCCGGCGGCCGCACGCATCGCCTGGTGGTTGTGGCTCACCCTCTGCCGCAGAAAACCGATTCCAAGGAAGCGTCATGAGCGTGAAGAAAGAACCCTCTAAACGCCGTTCCGCCAAGGTTGAAGTCGAGGCCGCCGGCAGCACCCAGTCCGCGGCGGAGCGACGATCGGCCGAAGCCGAGTTGGGTGCGCTGATCGACAAGTTGGTGCCCGCGCATCTGCGGCTCGTAACCGCAATGCGACGGTCGCTGCGCAAGCGTCTGCCCACCGCGCATGAGGTGGTGTACGAGTATCTCAACTTGGGCGCCGTGGTCATCAGCTTTTCACCGAACGAGCGCGGCTACGAGGGCGTTCTTTCAATCCGCGCGGACGCGAACGGCGTTCGGCTGTACTTCGGTCGCGGTAAGGAACTGCCGGACCCTGAAAAATTGTTGCAAGGGTCCGCCCAGACACGCTTCATCGATGTGGAAAGAGGGTCGACACTCGCTCATCCGGCGGTCGCAAGCCTGATCGAAGAGGCCATCGTTCGCAATCCCGTGCCGTTCGCGCTAGCGGGACGAGGGTCCGTGATCATTCAATCGACATCAGCCAAGAAGCGGCGCCCCAAATGAAATTCGGTCGTTCGACGGCTTCGCCCTTTTTTTCAGGGAACGTCGATGAGCCATCGAACGGTCGAGGTTTCGAGGTTCGAAGACTACCTCGCCAGCGAAGACGACTCGCTTGAGGACTGTGCCACCGAAGATGTTGCTCGCAAGGAACGGCTTTCCAGTTTTCCGCACAGCGTCATGTTGAAAGTGTCCTTTCCCGAACTCGATTTTGCAAACCGTTGGTGTTGGCGGAATTTCGGGCCGTGTGATGGCGAATGTACACAACGCTGTTCCGAGTACCGCATATGCGAGCGCGCTGGACCCCACCTGCATGTTGGTAAATGGGCATCACATTGGTTTGTCAAAACGGACTACGACTTCGGGTTCAATGAGTGGTACTTTGCGGAGAGCGCAGATCGCGATTTGTTCGTTGCAAACGTGGACAAAATCAATTGGGGGGAGCATTACCCCAAGTAGGAGCCAACAACATGAGCGTGAAGAAAGAGCCGTCCGGACGCCGTTCCGTCCAGATCGAAGTCGAACTCCCCGGCACGCCCGAGGAAGTCTGGCAGGCTATTGCCACCGGACCAGGTATTTCGTCTTGGTTCGTGCCGACCGAGATCGAGGAGCGCGACGGCAAGCCCGTCGCAATCAAGTTGAACTTCGGTCCGGGCATGGAACCGTGCTCGGCGGTGACGGTGTGGGATCCGCCCCGGATGTACGCCACACAGGCCGACGGTTTTATGCCTGGGATGCCGGCCATCGCGAACGAGTGGAGCGTCGAAGCACGCGGCGGAGGCGTCTGCATACTCCGCATCGTCCAAAGCCTTTTTGCCAGCACGGACGATTGGGACAACCAGCTCGAAGGCGCCAAGGGCGGATTGTCTGGTTTCTTGGCCATCCTGCGGGTTTATCTCACGCACTTCCGCGGCCAACGCTCGGCGATGATGAAGTGGACGGTCCCCGTCGCCGCGACGGAGTCAGACGCCTGGGAAGCGCTGACGTCGACCTTGGGAGTGAAAGGCTTGAGCGTCGGACAGCGCTGCACAGCGCCCGCGGGTGTCCCGGCGCTTGCTGGCGTGGTGGAGTACATGACGCAGAATCCAAACGATGCCCTGCTGCGGCTCGACAAGCCGGGGCCGGGCGTTGTCGCTCTCGGCACTTTCAACATGGGCGGCCCGACGATGGTGGCGATGAACGTGTACCAATACGGCGATCAGGCAGCCGCAACCGTCGCACGCGAGAAACCGCTCTGGGACGCGTGGATCCAGAAGCGCTTCCCGATGCCGGCCGAGTCATAGTCGAGGCGGAGGGATTTGAACCCACGATCTCCTGCTTCCGACGCAGGCGGCCACTCCAAGCTGGCCCACACCTCGGATCAGTACTGAGCACTGAGTACTGAGTACCCAGTACTCAGCAGTCCCGGCGGTAGGAATTGAACCTACACCTTCCCGTTTTCAGCGGGACGCTCGACCTTCGAGCTGCACCGAGGTCAGTGCCGGCGGTGGGAGTCGAACCCACACTTTACGGATTAAAAGTCCGTTGCTCTGCCACTTGAGCTACACCAGCTTCGTCAGATCCGGGGGCTGGGATCGAACCAGCGCTGCCACGTTCAAAGCGTGGAGTTCTACCGTTGAACTACCCCGGAAATAGTGGGCGAGCGGAGCCGCGTAAGCGGCCCGATTGTGTCTCTGGAACTTCATCGGGCCGCTTACGCGGCTCCGCTCGCCTGGCCAGTTCGGGGAGAAGGACTCGAACCTTCATGAACTGCTTCAGAGACAGGTGGCTTACCGTTAGCCGATCCCCGAGAGTGTCTTGCGGGAGTCGAACCCGCCTTGCCGGTTTGGAAGACCGGAACCTTGCCGCTCGGCCAAAGACACCTTTCAGAAGTCAGAGGTCAGTGGCGAATCGATGTTTCTGGCATCTGACTTCTGACTTCTGACTTCTGATCTCTGACTTCTGACCTCTGGTAGCTGGGGCGGCAGGACTCGAACCTGCACAATTTCCGGTTTAACAGACCGGCGCCTTACCATTCGGCTCCACACCCCAGTACGTAAAACGACCGCGGGCCGGGCGCCTTCCCATGACGCCCGGCCCACGGTGCTAAGTCGCAGGTGATTGGGGGTCAGGTCAGACGCGGATTGCCATTCGGATTTTTCCCAAATCCGGGCTGGTTAAACGGTGATTGGAAGAAGGGGGCCATGGGAGACTCGCGGGCTCGCGTATTTTTGGATCGTATTGTTCAGACGCCGCCGTCCAAGTTTTGGTTCGCGGAATCCGGCGATTTCTTGAATGCCGATTTCGCGTCGACTTGCATTCACGGCGCTGAGCAATGTAAGAGTTCGATTCCCGGACGGAATCTACCGTAGCCACAAGCTGCCAGCTTGTGGCTACGAGGGGTTCCGAGTTTGGCGGCCGTTCACTCGGCCACCTAGAATGGGGAAGTCCCACGAGACGCATCGTATGCGCTGGCTTACGGCTATACCGGTTTACAACGAGTCCCGCCACGTTCGGGCGGTGCTCGAACAGGTTCGGCGCTTCGCGCCGCGAATCCTCGTCGTCGACGACGGATCGACGGATGAGACGCCGCGTTTGCTCGCTCGCGAGCCGGGAATCCAGGTGGTGACGCATCGCCCGAACCGTGGTTATGGGGCAGCTCTCGCCTCGGCATTCCGGGCGTTTCTCGAAACTGACTGCGATGTACTGGTCACAATGGATTGCGACGGCCAGCACGAGCCATCGCGTATTTCCGTACTGCTCGAAGCGATCCACGATGCGGACATCGTTTCCGGCAGCCGTTACTTGCGGGACTTTCGCCAGGACACACCGCCGCCCGTGGATCGGCAATCGATCAACGCGACGATCACGTCCGAAATCAACGCCCGTTATGGCTTGCGCCTGACCGATTCGTTTTGCGGCTTCAAGGCCTATCGTCGGCGCGCGGTCGAGGCGTTTCGCATCACCGAGCCGGGTTGGGGGATGCCGTTGCAGATCTGGGTGCAGGCTGCGCAACATCGGCTGCGCATCAAAGAGGTCGGCGTGCCGCGGCTGTATCTCGATCCGAATCGCGCATTCGGCGGCATGTTGAACGATCCGGACGAACGTCTGGCGTACTATCGGCGTGTGCTGGCCACGGCCGAGTGGGATGCGACGCCGCCGGAATGTCCGATCCCATTTGGCTGCTGGGAGCCGTGCGCGTGACCGCACGCTACCGGGCCCCGACCGGCGACGGCAGCCTGCTCGCGGCCCCGCCGTTGGCCCACATCGGCACGCAACTCGATGCCAATGCCGATCGCCTCGCGAAAGCGAACGTTCATATTGCTGGCGCTTCACTCGGCGAGTTTCGGCAACGCGCACGTGCCGAGGCGATCGAAGCTGCCTGTCGTTACCTGGCCGAGAATGGCGAACACGCTCTGCACAAATCGGACCGGCTCATCGTCGCCGGGCATCAGCCGGAGTTCTTTCATCCCGGCGTCTGGGTCAAGAACTTTGTTCTGGCGGGTCAAGCACAACGTCACGGGCGAGCGGCCCTCAATCTGGTTGTCGATAACGACGTGGTGAAATCGCCGGCCCTGCAGGTTCCGGTCGTTGCCGACGATCCAAACGCCGTCGACGTTGAAGCAATTCCGTTCGACAAAATGGTCAGCGATTCGCCCTACGAGGAACGCCGCGTCGCCGATCGGCGGCTGCTCGATTCGTTTCCGGATCGACTGAGGGAGAAGACGCAAGCTTGGGGTTACGAGCCGGTGACACAATCGACGTGGCCGCTGCTGCGGAAGGAACTCGATGGCGGGGCCAATCTCGGCGAAGCAATCTCACGCGTCCGGCGACACTGGGAACGGCAATGGGGGGTGCACAACCTGGAATTGCCGGTGAGCCGCCTGGCCGAAACCGAGGCATTTCGCGGCTTCGTTCACGAGCTGCTGACCAATTTGCCACGCTTCGTCGACTGCTACAATGCCGCGCTCGATGCCTATCGGGCGGCCAACCATCTTCGCAGCCATCACCATCCCGCTCCGGACTTGGAACGCAAGGGCGACTGGATTGAGGCGCCGTTCTGGGTCTGGCGTGCGGACGCACCGCGGCGAGTAAAGCTGTTCGCGCGACCGGCGGGCGCTTTGCTCGAGTTGCAAGCTGGCGAGCGCTCCCTGGGAACGATTCCGTCTGATCCTGCGGGATTCATGAACACGTGGTTGAGCCTGACCGAACGTGGCTGGAAAGTGCGCCCGCGGGCGTTGACGCTGACGCTGTTCTCCCGCCTCGGTTTTGCTGACACGTTCATTCACGGCATCGGCGGCGGCAAATATGACGAGGTGACTGACGACATCATTCGCCGCTTCTTCGGCATCGAGGCGCCAGGCTACTCGGTTGTGAGCGCGACGATCCGCTTGCCCATCCGGCGCTTTCCAGGCACGAGCTTGGACTTGCATCGGGCCGAGCGGGCCGTGCGCGACCTCGATTGGAACCCGCAAATCTATCCCGAGCCGAAGTGTGCCGTGCCGGAGTTGGTCTTCGAGAAAACCCGCCTCATTGAAGATGAACCGGCGGACAAGATCGATCGCCGGGGCTGGTTTCGACAATTGCAACGGGTCACTCGGGACATGAGACCGGTGGTCGAGAACGAGCACAAGGCGATGCAACGGAACGTGGGTCGGCTGCGGGCTGAATTAGCCGCGAATGAGATCCTCGGTAGCCGCGAATTCTCGTGGCTGCTTTTTCCAGAAGGACACTTGCGCGACGCGTTCGTCGCCCAGGTTTGAGAGGGAAGGCTGAAGACCGGCTCGCTGAGCGCGATGCCGAGTTGGCCCAAGGACCCAAACCCAGAGATTGCCACCAGAGATTGCCAAACACATATGGGGGG
>DATANR010000188.1:0-7449 GCA_036266155.1 Gemmataceae bacterium
CCCCGCAGCGGGGGAGAGGGAGTTCAATTGCGGCTTCGCCGCTCTGGGGGCCCCGGCTTCCACAATGCTCTACTGGCAACGCTGCTCGGTTGGCTCCTTCTGATGTGCGGCGCCGCCGGTCTCGTTTACGGGGTAGCTGCGGCAATATGGGTCGGCTTCGTTGCAATTGCACAACCGATGCGTCTCTGGCAGCGCGCACTGTCGGTCGGTTCAACGCTCCTCACGCCGGCGTATATCGCAATCTACATGCAAGGTTATGCTCGCCCGGCTCACCATCCAAAGAGCGCCGGCTATTACGAATCGGCGCGGATCGGGCTCGAATCCCAAGTCATGGCATTCGGCCCGCCGGCGCAGGGCCTTTGGGAGGTTGGCTTCGGATTGGTCACGCTCGCCATTGGACTCCTCGTCGTCGGCCAACTCGTCATTTGGATCTTCGGAGGTGCGGCGAGGACGCGAGCCATTGGGTTGTTCTTGCTGGTTGGCGCTGCGGGCGCTGTCGCCTTCGGCATCGGCTGGGGGCGGTCGGGCATGGTTGAAATCGGTCCCGATGCAGTAGTCTCTTCGAAGAACATGGGGTTCGCATGGCGCTATGGGTGGCTGACAGCGCCCGCGGTCTGGGTCGCCTACTTTACGTGCCTTGTTCGTGGCGGTAGAGTTTCCCTCTACGGTCCGGCCTTATTGGCTGCGTTCGCCGCGATTCTGTTCCCGATCAACGAGGTCAGCGGGTTCCGGCTGGGTGAAAATCGCCTGCGGCCCTTCGAGGATCGCTGGGAGGCGGATGTCCGTGCGGGATGGACCGCTCCGGAAGTATTCGCCCAAGGTTTTCCCGACATTGGAGATCCGTTTCGTGCCGAGGTCATAGCGGCGATGCGGCTGATGCGCGACCGCCGGTATGCGTACTACGAATTTCTGGGAGCCGATGCCCCGTGAATGGATTTCAGGTCTGGCCGTTCCTGCTGCCGGTTGCCGGCCTGCTTCTGGGGCTCGGCATCTGGTGGCTTTACCGGCTTGGCCACGAGGTTCAGGCCGAGCGCGCTCGCGAATCCTTTCGACTGCAAAAGGAACGTCTCGAAGAAATAGTTCTGAAGTCCGCAGCTGCCACGGGCAAACCGCGCGGCTTGCGCTGGCTGTCGTGTCGATTCAACGATGAATTTACGCTCGTTCGCGACAAGGCGACGCGCCGATTGGCCGCGCTCATCCCGGTGACGGTGCGATTCGACCCGGTTCCCGGCGGCGAAATGGAGCAGGTCGAAGCGGCGACCGAACCGCGGCAGGCGACGGCCGTGATGCACTTCCGCCGGGGCCAATGGGTCAGCGATGGGCAAACGCTTTTCAACGTCACACCGGCGGATGCTCTTCGTTTGCACTCCCGCGAATTCGATGCGGTTCCGCCACCGACGGGGCAATAACGAGTTTCACTCAGACGAGAACTTTCGCGCGTGCGCGAATGCATTGAACCTGTGGCGGAAATGATTCTGACATCTTCCTTTCACTTGACCTCGTCGGGTGATAGACTCTCATAACTCGTCGCCTGACCAGTTCTACTTCACGTCACATGATCTGTGCGATCCCAGTCCGGATCGTCGATGAGTTGGATGACCCGCGTTTGTTGCCGCGCGCGCACTTCGCGGCGTTAGTGTCCGAAATACTCCCGCATTGCGATGACTGGCTGATCGTTGCCCGCGAAATGGTCTATCGGCGCTGGCTGACTCCCTACCAGGCCAGGCAGATCGTGCGCGGTTTGGCCAAGGATTTGATTCTCGGATCCTACGTATTGCTCGAGCCGGTCGGCGAAGGCGGCATGGGCATCATTTATCAAGCACGGAATTGGCGGCTCGGGACGCTGGCGGCGGTTAAAGTCATCCGTCAGGAACGCGCTTGCGAGCCCGCGGCTGTCGAGCGCTTTTTGCGTGAAGTCCGCGCTTTGGGTGCAATCCGACATCCGAATGTGGTTCATGCGCTGGACGCCGATCTGGTCGACGGTCGCCTGTACTGCGCCATGGAATACGTTCCCGGCACCGACCTGGAACAACTTCTTCAGGAGCGCGGCGCCCTCCCAATCGAAGCGGCCTGTCGATACGCCGCACAGCTGGCGAATGGGCTCCGGCACATCTCGCTGCTGGGCTTGGTGCACCGCGACGTTAAGCCGGCCAACGTGCTCGTCACGGAAGACGGCGCCACGGTCAAGCTTTCCGACCTTGGACTCGCGCGCTTCGACCATCCGGACTGGTCGGTCGGTTCGGCCGGTCTCACGCGTATAGGTATGATGATCGGGACCCCGGACTATGCCGCCCCCGAACAGATCCGCGATTCACGTGGGGCGGATATTCGGTCCGATCTGTATTCGCTCGGCTGCACGCTGTACCACATGCTCGCCGGCCGGCCGCCATTCGCTGGGCTGGACACCATTGGCAAGCTGCACCATCATCAATCAGCCGAGCCAATACCCGTCGAACAATTGCGACCAGATGTGCCCGCCAAGGTAGCGGCCGTCGTCCGGACGTTGATGGCCAAGCGCCCACGCGATCGTTATCAGGATCCGGCGGAAGTGCTGGCGGTGTTGCAACCATACCTGCTATCGACCGGCGACACGGTCGCCGATGCAGCCGCCCCGACCGCGCCCGGCCTGCCGGTGCCGAGCCGGGACGAGCCATTGCCTCGGACCGACGAAATACCTGTCGGCCGTCTGTCGCTCGTTACTCCGGATACCGCACAAATCGACGTCTCGGCACTGACCTCGCAATCGTGGGGCGGCCGTTGGTTGAACCGCCTGCACTGGCTGATCGCTGCGTTGATCGCGGGCGTGGCGATGGGGATTGTGATTGGACGGGGTTAGAACACGTCGACGCCGATTGCGTTCGCGCAAATCTTTCGTTATCATCGGCAAGAGTATGAGAGGTTTGCGGATGAGCGTTCAAACGTTGCCACCACCTTCGTTTACTCCCGCCACACTAGATGACTTGTTGAAAGTGGAAGGGAAGGCGGAATTGATTGGCGGGAGGATCGTCCGCCACATGGCTACCGGGCATCAACCCAATATTGTCGCGGGCCGGATCTTTCGCAAACTCGCCGAATTCGTTGATTCTACGGGTATGGGAAACGCGTACACGGACAGCATGGGCTTCGCGATTCCCATGCTGCCCTCCGGTCGGCAATCGTTTTCGCCTGATGCGTCGTACTACAACGTTCCGCCGCCGCTGAATCGAATGCGGTTCGTTAGCGGACCGCCTACCTTCGCGGCAGAAGTTCGAAGCGAGTACGATTACGGTCCAGCGGCCGAAGATGCGATGGCCGCCAAACGCGACGATTACTTCGCGGCCGGTACTTTGGTGGTTTGGGACGTGGACCCCGGTGCTTCGGTAGTAGATTGTTATCGCGCGGACGCCCCGAACAATCCCGTGCGGTTTGGTCCGGGGCAATCGGCCGATGCCGAGCCGGCCGTGCCCGGATGGAAAGTCGATGTCGACTGGCTACTAATGGCCTGAGCAGGATCGTAGTCTTGCCCTATCGGTTTCCGAATTCACTCATGCCGACGTCCGAGCTGGCTTCCCATTTCGATGTGGCTTTCCATTCGTGATAACGCTGACGACGTCCGGCTGGGCATCATAAACCTGGATCAAGCGGGCCGCCGCCCCAGTGGGCTTGCGCTTGCCTGATTCCCAGGCGCGAATCGTGCTGACCGGAACGTTTACAATGCGCGCAAATGCCAACTCCGTCATGCACAACCGTGCGCGCAACGCAAGCAGTTGTTCGCCCGTTATCGGGGGCGGTGGCTCCGCGATCTCAACAACATAGGTCTTGAGTTCGATCTTCCCTTCGGCGTGCAGGAGGATTTCTTCCAGCCCAGCCTTCACGCTCTCAAAGAATGGAGATCGCTCTTTCTTCTTCTTCATTTCTCATCCTCTGCGGTTTCCGCTCGACCGGAGGCGCGAAGGACCTTTTGCTTGGCTCGTTCGGCATACTCGGCGAACACTTGTCGCTCTTCCGAGCTTAGATCGTCCTTCTCGTCCTTTCCATACGCATGGATCATGCAAATACAGTCGACCTCAGGCACATGCAAATAGATGACTCGGATCCCGCCCCGTTTGCCTTTCTTCCGTTTTGAGTCGGCGAGGCGGACCTTCCGCAAGCCACCGCACCCTTTCATTACTTTACCTATTTCGGGATCGTTCATGAGGCGGTTTTGCAGAGCGGCGAAATCTCTATCCCACTCGGGCGGCAGTTCCGCGACCCAGTTTGTGAAGTTCGTGGTTTCGACAAAGTACTTTTTCATGGCGATAAAGAGGCTTCAACCGAATCTACTTTTCCGCCCCCTTCCCAATGTATTTCTCCAGCCACCCAAACACCTCGCGGTGCCACACGAGCGCGTTCTGCGGCTTCAAAATCCAATGGTTCTCGTCCGGGAAATAGACAAGACGCGTCGGCACGCCCTTTTGCTTGAGCGTGTTGTAGTACGCGAACCCCTGCGTCACCGGCACGCGGTAGTCTTTCTCGCCGTGCAACACGAGCGTCGGCGTCTTGAAGTTCGCGGCATAGCGCTGGGCCGACTGTTTGTCGACCTTCGCCAGGTCACCCCACGGGAACGCGCCGAGCGCCCGGTCGCGGCCCTTGACGATGTCGGACGCCATCATCGCGTGCCAGTCGTAGACACCGGCATGGCAGACCATCGCCTTGAATCGATCGGTGTGCCCGTTGAGCCAAGCCATCATGTAGCCGCCATAGCTGCCGCCGGCCGCGGCCATGCGCTCCTTGTCGATCCACGGCTGACTGGCGAACCAGTCCGTCGACTTCATGATGTCGGTCAGCGGTTTGTTGCCGACGTCGCCGGTGATTGAGTCAGTGAACTCCTGACCGAAGCCGCTCGACCCATGAAAATTGACGCAGCCGACGACGTAGCCTTGTGCCGCCCACACCTGCAGGTTCCAGCGGAAGCTGAAGTCGCTCATGATCCCGTTGTGCGGCCCGCCGTGAACAACCTGCACCAGCGGCCACTTCTTCTTCGGATCGAAGTTCGGAGGATAAACGATCCACTGCTGCACCTTCCAGTCGTCGGCCCCGTCGAACGTGCGGTATTCGACCTTGCCGAGCGTCCAATCGTTGACCGGCTCGTCGTTGAAGTGGTCGAGGGCGACCGGCTCCTCCTTGCCCGGCGAGTGGGCGAACACCGCCGGCGGGCGGTCGAAGCTGGTACGAATGAAGACCCCGATCCGGCGACTCTTGGCGAAGTCGATCGAGCGCTCCGAGACGGTCGTGTCGTCTTTGACAGGCGGCTTGCCGTTGAGGTCGGTGAAGAAGATATGGGTGTACCCCGCGTCCTCGGCCTCGAAGGCCAGGCGTGTGGCGTCGACCCATTTCGGGTCATGGCAGCTCCGATCGAAGTCCCCGATCAACTCGCGGGACTTGCTGGCGTCGCGGTCGTACACCATGAGCCGCTGCCGGTCGCCGTAGAAGTACTTGGTCGTTTGCCGCAGGAAGGCGATGTGCCGACCGAACGGGTGGTAAACCGGGTTCGTGTCCGCGGCCGCGTTGTCGGGCGTGATGTTCTTCGGCTCGGCGTCGCCGTCGAGGGCGAGCGTAAACAGGTCGCTGTTGAAATCGCGGCCATACTCCTTGACGGAATCGCTGACGAAGCAGAGTTCCTTGCCATCGGGCGACACATCGAAATCATTGGCCGACGGCTCAGTGGGCGGCAAGAAACGCTTGCACTTGGCGAGCAGATTGCGGTGCTTCCCGCTCTCGACATCAATCGCGAACACCATCGCGCGCTTGCCATCGCTCGTCCAGTGGTCCCAATAGCGGTATTGCACGTCGTCGATCACGACGGCCTTGCTCTTGGCCTCCCTGGCGGCCTTGTCCTTCTTGCGATAGGAATCATCGTCGTCCGCATCGGGCCAGGTCCAGCCGAGGCAATAGATCGTCTTCGCGTCTCGACCCCACTTGATGCCGCTTGGTGCCATCGGCATGTGCGACACACGCCGGGCCTCGCCGCCGTCGGGAGAGATGACATACACCTGCGCCCCTTCGTCGCCAGCCCGCTGGCTGACGAACGCGATCGACTTGCCGTCTGGCGACCACTTCGGCCCATTGTTTTTGCCCGCGGCCGTGAGCGGCTTCTGCGTCTTGCCGTCGGTCGACAGCAGCCAAATCTGCGAGGTGGACGAGTCCTTGTCGATGTCCCAGGTCGTCACATCGACCGCGCACCACTTGCCGTCGGGCGCTGCCGACGGAGCGCCGACGCGCTTGACCTTCCACAGATCCTCCGGCGTCATTGGCCGCGGCGCGGCCACAACGGGAACGGCAAGACAGAGTGTCACGAGCGGCAACAGGTGTCGCATGGGGGACTCAGAAGAGTGACAAATGGAATGGTGAGCTTACCGTGAACCTGGGTGAGTCGCAATCAAATGTCCGAGGCATTTGGAATGCACTACCAATCTCGCACTCCCATTCCATTTCAGCGCGGCATTGGTTTCTGCGTAACTCTAAGAACTGCGCTCCGGCAATCCGACTCGACAATGTTCTTGGCCGACCGACAATATGTTCATGTCCGACGACCAGACTGCTGCCGAAGATCAATACGTCAACGCGATTGGCGAGCATGTCGTCAAGCACATTGGACCGGTGACCAATGTCTTTCACGAAAAGGTTCCGGAACTGGTCCATGTCGACCTGCTCGTGATCGAGCCGCACGAGGGTCGGCCGTTCACGACGATCGTCACGTGCGGCATGAGTGAACTGTCCATGCGCGTGCCGATCGAGAACCCCGAGGACCTGGGGCTGATCCCCGAGCTGCGCTTTGCCGAATTGCTGCTAGCGCTGCCGCCGGAATGGCCGTTGACCCCGGAAGCCTTCCACGACGAAGCGAACTACTGGCCGTTACGCTGGTTGAAGATGCTTGCGCGACTGCCGCATCAGACGGGCGGCTGGCTCGGCCTCGGGCACACGATCCCGAACGGCGATCCGCCGCGACCGCTGGCACCCGATGTTCCATTCGCGGGCTGGTTGATCGACGAGCCGGTGCTGTTGCCACGCGAAGTGCTGAAGTTGCGTCATTCCGATCGGGTCATCAATTTCTACAGTGTCGTTCCTCTCTACGAAGGCGAAATGAATCTGAAGCTTCGCAAAGGCGGCAGCGCGTTGGCGCAGTTGCTTGATCGCGCGCAGGTCTCGGAACGGATTGACGTGACCCGGGCCGACGTCGCGGCGATCGGTTGAGCGGGTTCGATAGCATCGCGCCGTGCGGCCACGAGCGGCTTGCCAGAATCCCCCGGGCGAGCGGCGCGGCGTAAGCCCGCCGTGTAAGCCCAGACAACGTGCGAGCGTCTCTCACGTCGGCCTTACGGCTCGACGCTCGCCAAGAGAACGGCGAGGCCGCGACTTCGACGTGGCGCAATCACCCAGGCGAGCGGCGCGGCGTAAGCCCGCCGTGGTGCGACGCCCTACCACGGCGGG
>DATANR010000189.1:0-14118 GCA_036266155.1 Gemmataceae bacterium
CGTTTGCCCGGCCGTTGGGCAGAACGGGCACGCGGTGACAGCAGCCGGGACCGCAACCAGGGCGGCAAACCCCGCGGTGACGGCGATCAACAGTCGACCCAGGGACATGATGGTGTGCCTCGAAAGACAACGGGCCCGCAGCCCGTGGATGGTGGCGAGAGTATCCGGATATTATCCGCAGAGCAACCCGGTTCGGGCAAGCGGCGAATGAGCGAGAATGAAAAAAGCTCGGCGAAAGTATGAAGCCGTATTACTCGTCGCCGGCAACCTGAACGATGTCCGTGAACTCCGACAGAAGTTGCCGAACGATGGCCATGGGCTTCACCGCAATGGCTGGGAGGTTTTTCTCGAGCGCTTCGAGGTAATGTCGCGACCGGTCGGCCGTTCGGTCGCGTGCCGTCGCGGAAAGATGCCGACTATCGATCAGGTTGTCGAAGATGTCGGCCAACTTCGCGATTTTGACCGCCGGCCCGGCAGCCGCGAGCGTCGCCATATATGCCGCCTCACGCTTGTCGTCCGGCAAGCGCGTGTCTTTGGACAGATCGGCGACATGCCCCGCGACATTCGTTCCAAAGCGTTCGGCCAGATCGTCAAAGTCGGTCGTCGTGTCCTCGAGCGTGTCGTGCAGCAAGGCGGCGGCCAGGAATTCGGCATCGTCGATGCCAAACATGTGGCGGACGATTAAGCAGACACGAAAGGGATGTGCTGCGTACGGCGTCTCGCGATCCTTACGCACTTGATGCCGATGGGCGCGCGCGGCGAAGCTGACGGTTTCCAGGAGCGATCGATATTGATCAGCAACAGAGTCGGTCACGGATCCTCAGAAGCTCTTGGTATTGGCGACTTTGTCGGTTGGTATGATATCGTCGTTGCTTCGCAGAGTAATCACCGGTATCCATTTGCCGCGCGCATTCTGCTGGAAGGAAATCAACCCTTCCACCTGAACCCAATCCTCCATCTTGAATCCTTGAATTGATTCCGGTGCCAGAATTCGAATCTCGAGGAGTGTTTCATCAGCGGCACAACACGTGCGATCAACTCGTAACAAAGTGAATTCGCGATCGCTGCTCCGCTCCGGAATGAACTGACCGCGCAAAACGCCGATATCGCCTTCAAGGGCCTCTTGTCGGACCGGCACCGCTGCCGCCTGAGTCAATTCATTGAATGCCAATAACCTTCGCTCGGGCTGCGTTTTCCGCAATGCCTTGGTCAGGGCCGAACCGCCGACCAAATAGGAAACGGCTTGGCGATTCGGGCTCGCTTTGAGGTCACCACCCGTCCCACGGAGCTGGTTCGCCGTGAGCCCGTCGCGTGGCAATTGCAAGAAGAACAAGAACACAGGAACTGCGATTACCATGTACCGCCATGGCGCCCAGCCGTGGTCGTGCCCGTGATCGTCGCCGCCGGCGTGTGCATGGTCGTGCCCGCCACCGTGATCATGTCCGCAATCGGCGCCATGCGAATGTTCGTGTCCGCAATCATCGTGTGCATGTTCGTGGCCGTGGGAGTGCGCGTGCGAGTGTGAATGGACATGGTCATGTCCGGCGGGCGCGGGGACCAGGGCACGACGCGCGCCGGCCAGCTGCCACACGGCGATGGCGCGCACAAGCACCATGACCAGCAGGGCCGAGCCGCCGAGCATCACGGGAACGAAGAACATCGGCACGAGAATGCGATCCAGGAAGCCAGTGGCGTACATCATCACCGCGACCAGGCCGACGCCGCCGCAAGCGAGGATCGTAAAGAGCTGGTCGAGGAAATAAGTTCCTCCCGGTTCGCCATGAGAATGTTCGTGTGCCATCGCGATTCTCCTCTCACTGTCCGCTCACGGCGGTCGTTGCCGTCGAATCGGGTTGAAACACCTTGGGCCACAAGTAATGCACCGCCATCGAATAAACGAAAACCTGGATCGACACGCTCAACACGATGGTCACGATGATGCGCTTGCGGAAGACGCGCGTGAACATCAAGAGCAGCTTGAGGTCAAACATCGGCCCGAGGACGAGGAATGCGACCTTGGCCGACGGCGCCATCGTTTTGAAGCTCGCGGCCACGAATGCATCGGCTTCGCTGCACAAACACATCGCGACCGCCATCAACATCATGGCGATGATGGTCAAGGCCGGATAACCTTCGGACATCGCTTGCACATCTTCTGGCGTTGGTCCCCAGACCTTGAGGCTGCCGGCGAGGCAGGCGCCGAGTGTCAGGAAGACCATGATGTCGACAAAATCGTGCAAAGCTGTTTCCGAGATGTTCGCGATCCGCTGGAACAGCGGCCGCTTCTCGCCGGCCCGGCCGATCGACGGGTGGATTGGGTCGCCTTCGAGGACTTCCAGCATCCCATGATCCGACGGCGGTGCCGCCAGCGGCGTAAGCAGTTTGTTGCCGTACTTGCGATACTGAGCCTGAACGATCGATGCCGTGATGACCGCGACGATGAACCCAAGACCAACGCGAAGGCTGACCATTTGCCAGCCGATTCCGTGTGGGTTGAACGCCGTCCATGTGCTGAGGATTACAATCACGTTGATGATCGGCCCGGCCAGCATGTACGCCACGCATGTACCCAGAGGCAGGCCTTTGCGCAGCAGCCGGCGCATGACCGGCACGATGCCGCACTCGCACATCGGGAATACGAGCCCGAGCACGGCCCCGATCGAAATGGCCAGGAGTTGGTTTTTCGGCACCAGCTTGGCGATCGCCTGCTGTGGAACCACTTCTTCTAGGATGCCCGCGATGATGGCCCCGAGGACCACGAACGGGAACGCCTCCCAGATGATCGACACGAACGTCTTGACGAACTGAAAGATGTCTTGTTCCACGAGTCCCTGGCGGGTTCGGAGTCGACGCGTGCCTAAAGCAGGTACGCGGGTCGGCAGGCGAGGGTTCGCCCATTCACTTAGGCATTGTCCGGGCAGGGCAGGGGGGCTGCAAGGGGGGCTCAACCAAGGTGGGCGAACCTTCGGCGGATGGTGGGCCACGTCATCGACAACGCAAAGAGCAACACGCCCAGGCAAATGATCGTGCCGCTGACGCCGAACTGGCGTGGCTCGCCCCCGATCTGCACGCGTACGCTCGCGCTCAGCATCAGCCCCAAGAGGCCGACGAGCAGACTGAGCCCGAAGGTATAGCGGAACATCTGTCGCATATTGCCGGCAAGGTTAGTGGCCGTCGCGGCCGGAACGACCAGGAGGGCGTTGATGAGGAGCACGCCGACCGCCGAGATCGAGAAATTGACAATGAGCGCGAGCAGCAGGATAAACAGGAAATTGTTGGCCGCTGCCTTCACACCGCGCGATCGCGCCAGGCTCGGATTGAAGCTGGCGAGGGCAAACTGGTTGTAGCGCCAAATAAAGATGACGCCGGTAATGAGGAAGAGCACGGCGAGCAAGAGCAAGTCGAACGGCTGGGTCGTGTACGGGCCGCCGAACAGGAATTTCTCGACGTCGAAACCGCGTCCTTTGGGGAACGCTTCCAGCACGATTGCTCCAAAGCCGAGGGCACCGGCGAAAAACACGCCGATCACTGTATCGCTCGCCAGGGCCGTCCGTTCCCGGACGAACGCGATCCCCGCGCCGATCAACGCCCCGAAACAAGCCATCACGATCGTCAAAAACGTTGGCAGAAACTCCGAATTGCGCGTGTTGCCCATCGCGAGCCAGATGATGAGCCCCAGGGAAATGCCCGCAAAGGCGCAGTGGGCCATGGCATCCGAGAAAAAGGCCATCCGGTTGCCGACAACCAGGGCGCCCACCATGCCGCATAGGCCGCCGATCAAGATGATCGCGAGCAGCGCTGCCAGTTCATAGCCGTGCCAACCCAGCGGCTGGGCCCAGCGTTCGAGAAGGGGGACTTCGAAATTGGCGAGGATGGTTGGCATTGGCAATTCAATCAAGCGAGAAAACGCGGCGGAGACCGAATCGCCGCGAGGTCGACGCCGTTTTGGGAGGATGACGGCGTCGACCTCGCTGCGCTTCGGTCTGCGCTTCGGTCTCCGCCGTGCTCATACCGTGAACCAATTTGAGCCAATCGCCAAAATTTCCTATCGTGCACTCGCCGCCTGCGCCGCCCCGTGATGGCTCGTTCGCCCCAAGGGCTTCAGCAACTGATGCATCAAGTCCATCGCCGCCTTGGCTTCGGCCACGGTAATCGTCAGCGGCGGCGAGATGCGCACCACTTTCTTCGCGAGCGGCCCGAGCAGGTGAATGCCTTCGCCGCCATCGCCGCGATAACAGGCCAGCACCATGGCGTTCGCCCAATCAGCGGCTGAATGGCCGGCATGGTCTTGCATCTCCACGCCCCAGACCATCCCGCCATTCTCGCCGCGGATGTGGGCCACGCACGGCAACTCTTTCAACCGAATCAGCCCAGCCTCGATGATCGCGGAGGCTTTGCGCGCTTCGCCGAGCACGTCGCGCGATTCAAACTCATCGAGCGTTGCCAACACCGCGGCACAGCAGAGCGGGTTTGCGCTCCAGGTGTCCGACGCCTCGCCGTAGTCGAGTGCGGCACACAGGTCTTTGCGACCGACCGCCGCCGCGACCGGTACGCCATTGCCAAGTCCTTTACCTAGTACGACCAGATCGGGTTCGAGTTCGTAAGTTTCAAACGCGAAGAGTTGTCCGGTCCGCCCGAAGTTGGATTGGACCTCATCCAGAATGAAGACGATGTCCTGCTCACGGCAAAACTGCTGGAGCATTTGCAAGTAGGCCTTGGGTGGATGAAACGACCCGCCGCCGCCGAGATAGGGCTCGGTAATCAGCACACCTAACTTGCGACCAAATTGCTTCCGCAAATCGTCGAGTTCTTTGCGATAGGGGGCCGGGTCAAACGCGTCGTTGCGGCTGGCGACGTCCATGCACTCGCGCATCGGGAACGAAATGAAGCGCACGCGCGGGTCACGTTCGGCATCGTGCTCCGTTCCCGTGACCGCGCCGGCGAGCCCCTTCTTGCCGTGAAAACCAAAGCGCGTCGCAATGATGATGGGTCGGGCCTTGTCGCGTGCCAGACCAGCCCACAGTGCCTTCTGAATTGCTTCCGATCCGGACGCCGACCACAAGACCTGGTGCAATCGGCCCCCGCCCGGCGCACGCCGCAGTGCGGTCACCAACCGCTTGCTTGCTTCCGTCTCGATGGGCGTCACCGCGTTGTAGGCGGTCATCGGCAGGGCCGCGAAATAGCCGGCCGGAGTCGCACATGCTAGCCCACTCCGCGATCCCGTTTGGCTCGCCTCCGCCGCACCGTCAACCGGCCAGCCCATGTAGCGGAAGAAGCGCTTGGTCCAAGTGACCGGGTTGTGCCCCAGATTCGAAACCAAGACGCCCGACGTGAAGTCATACAACCGGCGGCTTTCCGGCGTCCAGTGATATATGCCTGCGGAACGTGCGAGCACGGCCTGGCTCGGCGTGAATGTTCGCAACGATTTTGGTTCGAAGCTCGCGGCCGAGGCGCGCTCGGCATTGGAAGCCAATTCAGTCGGATGAACGATGGGAACCGAAGTCATACGGTCGAGCCCTCAACGATGCACAAGAATTCGGGCGAGACCATGTCGGGCTATGTCTGCGGATCAGTGTACGTGTTGCCGCTGCATCTTCCGCAGGCCTTCGCGCAGAATGGCCGCGACGCGAACTGCTACTTGCCACTTGTTGCACTGATTTCGGCGAGATCGGCAGGGGAGTGGGGACGATTGGCGCGGCCGCAAGCTGTAAGCCGCGAGCAGATCGGCGACCGCGACCCAGCCTCCCGTTGTTTGTCATCCATGTTCAGACATGACCTGCATAGAGCACTTCGGGTTCACCAACGCGAGGTAAAAGAACCAGGCCGCCGCGCGATCCATTCACCTCGACTAGGGCGCCCGGATCGCCGGCGCCATGTCGCTTCAGGATCGCTTCCATCGCTTGAACGATCGCGACGCAATTGCGGTCGGCCGACAGGTCATTGTAGGTTAGCGCTCGGGCGGCTTTCAGTCGATCGGCGCGTTCCGCAGACGGGCCGCCAAACTCGACGATCGCGACCTCTTCAAAGAAGCGGCGCAAGATCTCGATGCCATAGCCGCGTTGCGAACGTTCGCCCCACGGTTCGACAAATGTGCCGTTGTAGTGGTGGTTGGGCGTGTTCTTGAGTTCGCTGGGTGTGCGGCCCTCGACGCACATTTCAACGCCGCGCTTCCGCTGATGGGCGATCCAGACGCCGTTGTCGAAGCGCAACTGCACCTCCTGGTCAACGTAGCCGGGAAAGTTGTCCGGCGTCACCCAGCTTGTGTGGATATCAAAAGCTGCCTCGCGCCGATCGGGGTGGATGTAAACAACTTGAAGCTGCACTGAGTCCCACGTCGGGCCCTCAGCTGGCCCGGCAAGGCCCCGCTGACCCGTCGCGGTGACGCGGCTTAACTTCCACGTTGGTCCGAACGTGAAGTCAATTAGCTTCAAATAGTGAACAGCGACATAGGTGCCCGGATTGCGGCCCGTCAACCATTCCGCGAATTGCGCTCCGCTGATGGACTTCGGTTCCAACAGCGAACAATAGCCGTTGTTCACATGTTGAAGGACGCCATCCGCCACGTGAGTCCGCAGCTTCTTGTGATCGGGATCGGCGAGCTTGTGATAGACGACCTTGGCCAGCACGCCGTTCGTCTCGGCAAGGCGCTGCAGCTCGTCCAGCTCGCCAAGGATCAAGACAGACGGCTTTTCGATCAGTACGTGTTTGCCCGCCGCGAGCGCCCGCCGGGCCGGCTCGAAGTGCCGATCGTCCGGCGTGGCAATGCAAACAACGTCAATGCCGGAAGCCACAAGCTGCCCGACGGAGTCAGCTCCGGAGTAGCTGCGGAAGGGTGGGAGAGATTGTGCGAGTGATGTGCGGTAGCGCTCCGCCCGGCTTCCGGTACGCGATGCGACCGCGCTCAGTTCCACTTCGACGAGCCCAGTATCGCGTTGAAACAACCCGTCGCGATGAACGGCCTCGAACATCGGCCGATAGGTCTCGTCGAAGATCATGCCCAGGCCGACCATGCCGGCCCGGAGACGTCTGGAGTCGCTCATCCGGCCAATGATACCGACGCGGGTTCGCCAATCTACCGCGGAAACAATGCGGAAACGAGTTCGCGTCTACTTAACATAAGAATCATTATCGGACGTTCTGGAGAGACCGAGGTTTTGTTTGGCCACTGGCCGCTCCGATCTATTGAGTCCGATAATGTATATTATGTTAAATTATTGATTTCTTCGTAAAGCTAAATTTCGCAGTATTTTGCGTCAAATCTCGACTGCGAAAGCTGTCAGGCAAAATGCGTTCAGGATTCGTTCGGGGTGTCAGCCCTTCTGAACGAAACGAATCCGGATAGCCTACCGGGATGCTGGCGCTGCCTGTTCGGCTGACTCGGAGTGAACGCCCATCGCGCGGAACTTGGCGTAGCGCTCGTCAAGCAGGCGGTCGGCCTTCTTGGACTTGAGTTCGCGAAGGGCCTTGAGGAGGTAGGTCTTGAGCGTCAGACCCATCTCGCGCGGTTCACGGTGAGCGCCGCCGAGCGGCTCGGCGATGATTTGATCGATGACGCCGAGATCCTTCAGGTGTTTCGAAGTGAGCCGGAGCGCCTCGGCCGCGCGCGGCTTCGTCGTCTCGTTGGCGGTCTTCCACAAGATGCCGGCACACCCCTCTGGACTGATGACGGAGTAGTACGCATGCTCGAGCATCGCGACGCGATCACCGACGCCGATCCCCAATGCCCCGCCCGAGCCCCCTTCCCCGATCACGACACAAATGACCGGCGTCGGCAGCCGCGACATCTCAAAAATGCTCGTCGCGATGAGTTGGGCCTGGCCGCGTTCCTCGGCACCGATGCCCGGAAAGGCGCCGGGAGTGTCGATCAAGCAAACGACCGGGATGTTGAACTTGGCTGCCAGGTTCATCTTGTTCAGGGCCTTGCGGTATCCCTCCGGATGAGCGCAGCCGTAGTAGCACGCCTGACGCTCCTTGAGCGTGTGGCCCTTCTGATGACCCACAAGCAATAGTTTGAAGTTGCCTAAACGGGCGAAGCCGCAACGGATGGCCTGGTCGTCGCCAAAAGCCCGATCACCGTGCAATTCGACAAACTCGTCAAAGATCATCTCGACGTAGTCCATCGTCTGCGGCCGCTCCGGGTGGCGCGACACCAGCACCGTTTCCCACGGGCTCAGGCTCGAGTACTTTTTGCGCAATAGAGCCGTTAGCTCTCTGCGAATGCGGCGGACCTCCTCCGCCACGTCCGCGGAAGCGCCGGCGGACTGTTCCAGCTTCGCAAGCGAGTCTTCGAGCGCGTGAATGTCGGTTTCGAACGGCAAAGGCGCAGGCATCCAAGATTTCTCCGAAAGGTGACGCGACTCCGTCGGCGTCACATCATCCCGCCCTCTTCGACAATGTCGGGGTCCGTCTTCAACACCTTGATTTTGCGGAAAGCAATCAGCACGTCGTGCATGGCGGACGGCCGATCTTCTTTCTTTTTCGAGAGCATCCGCAACAACAAAGCGGCGAACTCATCCGTGATTTCTTTGTTATGCGATTGAGGCGTAATGGCCTTTTCCGAGAGTTGCTTGTTCAGCAGGTCTTGAATCGTGTTGCCGCGATGCGGCGGCCGACCAGTGAGGAGTTCGTACATCGTGGAACCGAGCCCATAGATATCAGCCCGGCCGTCGAGCGGTTGTTTCCGGATTTGCTCCGGCGACATATAGCTCGGCGTGCCCTGGGCCTTGCTCTGGCGATAGAAGAGCTTGGAGAGGCCCTTGGGCACCTTGCGCGAAATCGCGAAGTCGATCCACTTGAGCTGCCCTGCCGCGTTCACGAGCATGTTGTCCGGCTTCACGTCGCAATGGACCCAGCCGTTGCCGTGCATGTAGGCCAGGCCCGTGGCAGCGGACTTGAAGATGTTGCGGCCATGTTCCTTGATAAACGTGAAATCCTTCGCCATCAGCCGGTTCCGCATGGAGCCCGACGGAAAGTACTCCATGATGAAGTGCGGTGAATGGGCGTCGCGGCTGACCTTCAAAATGTGAATCACGTTCTCGTGCCGCAACTTGGTGCCCACTTCCGCTTCGTGGAACAGATTGTTGCGCACGTCCGATTTTTCCGCGGCCTCGGGCAGCAGGACCTTCATCGCGAAGTGCCGATTAGAATGCGGTTCGACGACTTCAAACACCTGCGACACCTGCCCGGTCTGCAGAAGGGAGCGCAAGCGATAGCCGCCGATGGTTTCATTGACTTCGGGCATGCGGCCAACCCCTGGCAAAATGGAACAGGGGGCGCTGGCCCCCTGGATTTACATCTTATGACGATGGACCGGCTGGGCAGCGGCGAGCCGCTCACCAGTACTCTTCAAAGTGGACGTTGCCCTTGAACTTGATCGCCGCATTGTCAGCCTGGAAGCCGCGGCCCTCCAGAATTTCGATCACGCCGAGCGGCTGCGGATGCTGGCGTGCGCCGGTTTTCTTGTTCTTGATCGGCACACCGATCATCTTCGGATTGCCGCAGAGGAACACATGCGTACGCATCGGGTTGAGCGTTTCAGCGATTCGCTCTTCGAGTTGGCCGCTCGTGATGAGGTCTTGAATGTAGACTTTGTGTCCGACAGTATCGGCTTCACGGGTCGTCAACGCCAAGAACTGGTAGTTCGGGAATCGCCGCATGAGGGTTTGGTGGATGTCGAAGTAGCCGAGGTCACGCTTGAAGCGGACGCATGAGGCATTCAAAATCTTGCCAGCGTGTCCATTCTTGAGAAGCTCCCATGTCATGTAATTGTGCGGGGCCTCCCCCGTTCCGGTGCCGAGGAACAGCACCGTGTCGCCGGGTTTGACCGGTTCGAGCGTGTAGTGCCCCGTAATTTTCTCGCCAATGTTGAGTCGGTCGCCTTCGCGCAGCATGACTAATCGTGGCGTCAGTGCCGGCGGCGGCTTCGTGGGATCGGAACCCTCGCGCACGAGAGTGATGTAGAACTCGAGGTAATCGGTCTTGTCGATCGCCAGAACTTCGCCGGCGTCGTCGAGAATGGAACAGCTAATGGAATAGGCTCGGCGAACAACCTTGCTCTCGTCGCCGGCCTTTAGATTCTCTTCCTGGCACCCCGGCGCTCGCGGTTCCCAGTTGCCGAGGCCGAGCGAGCAGTACTGACCGGCTCGATGGGCTGGTCGCGGGAAGTCCGGCTTCACCCGCATGATGAACAGGTCGGGATTCGGCTTCCGCAGCCCGACAACGGTACCATTGTAACGCCGCTGTCGGGCTTCCGCGATCTCTTCGGGGAGCATGCCGATCCTTCCGAACGCCGGGGCAGGGCCAACCCCCTGCCCCGCCTGGGGACTCAATCGACGTCTTAGCCGAGTTTCTTCGCCGATTCCTTGACGATCTTGACCAGCTCCTTCACGTCGGCTGTCGGCTCTTCGGGCTTGGCTTCGTACTCGATCGCAATGTAGCCCTTGAACATTTCCTCCTTGAGCGCCTTGAGCACGCCCGGCACATCAAGCACGCCGCCGTCCTGGCCATAGATGACGTCCGTCTTGCGCTTGTTGTCGTGGTCCTTCAGATGCATGCCGAAGTTGCGCTTGCCCATGACGTGGATCTGCTTGACCGGATCGAGCATCTCGCCGAGTTGGGCCATGCGGATGAGGTGACCCGTGTCGAGACAGGTGCCGATCAGCTCGTTGTGATCCTTGACGGCCGCCATGATGACCTCGGCACTCCACCACTGGTGCCGGTTCTTCCCACCCGATGGGCCGTGCGGATGAATACCGATCGCGATCTTGTATTCGGCACAAAGCTTGTCGAGGCTGTCGAACGAATCCTTGCTTGGATCGGCGGTCAAACACTTCACGCCGAGCGCGGCGCCGAAGTCGAACTTCTTTTTGTTCGCGTCGTGATCCTTCGAGAATCCCTCGACGCCGAATGAGACCGGCGTGATCCCGCTATCGCCGCAGAGCTTCGAGACCGCCTTGATCTGCTCCGGCGTGCTCTCGACCGGCACGTGGCCACGGAAGAACTCGACATGTTTGACGCCGCACTCGGCGATCTTGGCAACCGCCTTGTCGAGTTTGAAGTTGCGGAATGTATAGCTCTGCATGGCCAACGTGAACCCAACGACGGGCTCATCGTCCTTGGCGGTCAGCAGGCTCGGGAAGGACGCGGCCGCGATCGCTGCGGCCCCGCTACGAAGCATGTCGCGCCGGGAGAGCTG
This sequence comes from Gemmataceae bacterium, assembly GCA_036266155.1. GTDB lineage: Bacteria > Planctomycetota > Planctomycetia > Gemmatales > Gemmataceae > SIAJ01. Next base: position 11,195 of record DATANR010000189.1, read on the forward strand.
GCGGTCGAACATGGGTTGGCTCCAGGTGAGGTGGTGACAGGCTCATTCTGCCAGGGAGACCGGGAATGGCTAGGGGGGAATGTTGATGGGACTAATGGGACGGAGGGGACCGATACCACGAAGTATCGGTCCCCTCCGTCCCATCAGTCCCATTGCCTTGGGCGACCGTCCTACTTCTTGGCCACGAACAGCGCCGCAACCTCTTCATCGCTCAGCTTGTCCTTGCCATCGCCCGTGTCGATGACGAGGGCCGTCTGGCTCGGCGTCACAAACACCAGATGATTGCCGAGCCGGAACACGTCCTTCATCTCCGGCTTCTTCTCCAGGATCTTGAAGTACGCGTCGCTCTGAGCTTTCACGACGACCGTCTTCATGTCGGCCGTAAATCCCTCGTCGATCCAGAGGCCGCCGAGTTCCAAACAATTTCGCCCTTGCACGTATTGGTTGGCCGTTTGCGTCAAGCGATCCTGGCTACGCAGATTTTTAGCGCACACGGCCACGTCGACGCCCAGTTTACCGACCTGAGCGTCCTTGTACTTGCCACTGGCGTAGAACTGCCGGGCCTGTTCGTAATTCTGCAGGTTGTCGCGCGCCTCGCGGACGCCGTCGAGCAATCGCTTCGCCACTTCTTGCTTTGCCTTCGTTTCGTTCTTGTCCGCCTCACTCGCTTTCTCGTCGCCCTTGGCGCGGTCTTTCAAATCCTTATCCAGTTTCTCCAATTCGCTCTGCACCTTGTCGAGCTTGGTGTTCTCGTGATCCGCACGAGCGCGCCCAGCGTCGCCGGGCTTCTTGGCAATTTCCTTGGCCACATCCTCAACCTTGGCCGGCGCCCCGGGCGACATCGGCGATGGTTTGCCGCCGTTGGTGAGCTTCGGATCGGTGAGCGCCGCCGGCGGCAAACCTGGCAGTCCCCCACCCCCTCCACCAAAGCCGGCGCCGGGCGCAAAACCACCACCCGACAACGGCCCACCTGGGAAGGCCCCCCGCCCACCCTTCGGCGACTCCCCTGCCCCGAGACTATCGCCGCCCGGCCGTCCCAGTGGCGCACTCGCCACCGGCATCGGGCCATCCGGCACCACAAGGTAACTCGTGTACGGTGTCGCGATGCCGTATTTCTTGGCGAGCGCCAACGTCTCGTCCATCAGCTCTTTCTTCTCGCCGTGCAGGCGAATCTGGTCGAGCAAGAAACCCACCTTGCGGCGCGCCCAGAGATGCTCGACGAAATCGCGATCCAACTCAGTCTTCGCCGGGAAGTTGACGTCGTAAGCAAATTCCTTCATTTCCTTGCCGACTTGCCCTTTCAGCTTGATTGCCGCGGGACCCTGTCCCTTGTACTTGCCGAGCACCACAAGTTGGCTGCCAAAGAACAGGTCCGGCAACTGCGGCGGATAGATCTCGTGGACCTCGATGTTGGAACTTGTCGTGAGCCGCACATTTGCCAGCACCGGGTGGCTGATCTTCCCGTACAGGCTCGCCGCCTTCGCTTCGATGTCCTCGGCCGGGCGGACGTAGGTGCTCAGGGCCTTCGTTTGATCCGCGAGCTGATCGAGCAACGCCGTGTTGACGTCGTCGCCCACGCCGAAGGTGAAGATGCGCGTATTCGCCGAGTTCTTGCCCTCAACGTTTTTGACAATCCGCTCCGGCCGTTCCTCGCCGATGGTCGGCTGCCCGTCTGTGAAGAAGACAATGGTGTGCGACCGCCCTTCATCCTTGCCGCGCATCTCCAGCGCGCTATCAAGCGCGGCCTGGATGGCGGTGCCGCCGCCGGCCCTCAACCCGTCGACCCATTTCTTCGCGTTGTCGAGTTGCTCCGAATTCGCTTCGACCAGGTTGTCGCGGTACGTCCGCACCGTCGTGCTGAAACTGATGATCGAAAACCGGTCGCCCGCGTTCAGGCCGCCGAGCAAGTGCTTCAAGGCCTTGCGCGCCTGGTCCATTTTGACGTTGTCCATGCTCCCCGACGTATCGAGCACGAGCACCAAATCGCGGGGGATCAGTGTCGCCTTCGAGCTTTCCAGTTCTGGCGACACCAGCATCAGGAAGTAGCCGTCCTCCGCCGAGATCGGCCGATGATACAGCGGGGTGATGCCAATCTCCTTGTTGCCGACGCTATAGAAGAGCTGGAAATCCTTGTCGAGCACGGCCTGATTGCGTTCGAACGACATCGACACCTGCTTATCGCCCGAACGCGTCAGTGCGATCGCGTGCGTCGGGCTGTAGACGTTCTGAATCGGGTGCTGCGACTTGATCGTCGCCTTGACCGAGAATTCTTCGAGCGTCTTGGTCCCGCGTCCGTCGGTGCGCAACGGGTAGATGTATTCGATCACGCCATTGTCCTGCGGCGCGACGTACTTGAAGCTGATCTTTACCTTCTGATCCTTGTGCGGCAGAATCGGGAAGACCTTCAAGCGCATCAGGTTGTTGCCCATGTACTCGAGAATGGCCGGGTCTTTCGTGCGGCGAACGATGTCGGTGTAGACCTGGCTTGCCTTCTTCGCGTCCAGCAATTCGCCGGTCGTCTCCGTCTCGCCGACCCACATCGTGAACTTGTCGACGCTGGCGCCCTTCGGGATCGGGAACAGGTACGTTGCTTCGAGTTGCCGATCCGTGTGGTTGCGGAACGACTGCTCGATCGTGGTGATCGCCACCTGATCGTCGATTGTGATATTCACGCGGTGGTTGACCATCGCGAGCGGCGGCAGCGCCTTGTCTTCGGGAATGAGCAGGCCCGCGGCCGGCGCCGAGCCAACGATGAACAGGGCGAATAAGAGGGCAAGAAGAGCACGGTACATGGCAACACCTCGCGACCGGGTAAGGGTCAATCCAACAGAAGTATAAACGGATGAGGTCTTGTTGAGGATTGCAGAAACGACGGTCGTTACTGCCGGGTTACAGTGAACGTCGGGTATGGGGTATGGGGTATG
>DATANR010000190.1:0-8490 GCA_036266155.1 Gemmataceae bacterium
CCAAGGCCGGCGTCGCCCTCGCTGCGCTTCGGTCTCTGCCGCATTTGGCCCCGTTACCGCGATTCCGCGATCAAATAGCGCTTCACGAAATCCTCGTTAATCGTCACGCCCAAACCGGGCCCATCTGGCGGGCTCATCCAGCCGTCGACTGATTGCACTTTTTCAACCGTCAACTCGTGCCGCAGCGGCGAGTCCTCGACGCAATCCTCGAACACGAACGCATCGCGACACGTTGACAGCCAGTGAATACACGCGGCAACGGTGACCGGGCTCGTGTAGCAGTGGTTGCACAGCCGGGCGCCGATTTCCTCGACGCGGGCACGGATAAACGCGGCATCGGTGAAGCCGCAGCGTGAAAGATCGACCTGATAAACGTCAAGCGCCCGCCGGTCAATGAACGGCCGAAACGACTCGCGGCCACACTCACCCTCGCCTGCGGCAATCGGGATCGGCGAACGATCGCGGAGCCATACGTAGCCTTCGATGTCGTCCTCGCGCAGCGGTTCCTCGAGCCAGCCGGGCTCGAATTCAGCGAATGCATGCGCTCGCTTCAACGCCGTGCGTGCATCCCAGACGCAGCCGGCGTCGATTAGGAGCATCGCGTCCTTGCCCAGTCCTTCACGAGCGCCGCGCACGAGATCGATATCGAGCTTTTCGTTCTGCCCCATCGGCTCCCAGCCGAACTTGACAGCCGAATAGCCGGCGTCGGCCCAGCGCCGGGCAATTTCACGGGTTGCGCTGCGATCGCGACCGAAAAGAATGCTCGCGTAGCCGCGGATGCGGTCGTGCTGCTTGCCGCCGAGCAGCTTGTGGATCGGTTGGCCGAACGCCTTTCCCTTCAAGTCCCACAGCGCGACATCGACCGCGGCCATCGCCGTGATGCCGACGCCCTTGCGGCCAAAGTACATCGTCCGCCGATACATCTTGTTCCAGAGCCGTTCGTGCTCGAGCGGATCTTCGCCGACGAGCAACTGCCGGAGCCCGCAAGCGATGTTGTGGCTGAACGGCGCATCGATGATCGCCTTGACGACCTCCGGCGACGAATCCGCCTCACCGACGCCTTCGAGGCCGGTGTCCGTGCGGATGCGGACGAGCACCGAGTCCTGACTGCTCGCTGTCTTGGCCTGCACGTTCGGGATGCGGAGAATCTGGCAAACGACTTCGGTAATCTTCATGTCACGTCCCAACCAGTTTGGACGGGATTAACAGGATCAACAAAATCTGTGCGATCAGTTCTTGTGAATCCTGTCCAAATGTCTTACGGCAAGCGACGCGGGTCGACTTCATGCGCGATACACGCGACGCAATCGCCCTGGCCGACGATGGACGGAGCACGCGTGGCGATCAGGATGCCGGCGGACTCGGCGACAATTCGCATCGGGTCACGATCCGGTCGTTCGAGGAAGTGCAGGAAGCCGACCGGTTGGCCGGCGCTCACGGTTTCGCCGAGCGGCACTGCGTTCTCGTAGACGCCCGACTCGGGGGCAAAGCAATAGTCCTCCCAGTTCAACGACTGCACCCAGCGCGTCGGCGCCAGTCCCAGCCCGGCCCGCGTGACCGGCTTGCCCTCCAGAACGCCGAGATGAACAAGCACGTTGCGCAAGCCCGACTGCGTCAGTCGGTGAACCTGGGCAGTCACGTTCTCGCTGCCGCCCATTTCCGTCGTGATGACGACCTTGCCTTGATTCTCGGCCTCGACCGGCAAGAGGCCGGTGCCGGCGATGTCGGCGTAGAGGAAGCAGAGGTCGGTGTTCCATGCCTCGGTTCCGGCCAACATCTGCTCCCGCTGCGGTCCGGCTGGCACGAGGTGCATGTGAGCGCACGGATAGAAATCAACGCTGCGTCCGCCGGTGTGAATGTCGATGACCACATCCGCCAACGGAAAGAGTACGGTCGTGAGATAGTCGGCAACGATCTCGCTGACTGTCCCGGCCGGGTTCCCAGGGAAGCACCGATTGAAATTCTTGCCGTCGAGCGGCGACAGACGCGTCGCCGCCTTGGCGCCCGGCATCGTGAGCGTCGGGATCAGGATGATACGCCCGCGCACCTGCTCGGGTTGCAACTCACGCAGCAAGCGCATAATGGCGATCTGCCCCGGATACTCGTCGCCGTGATTGCCGGCCAGCACGAGCACTGTCGGCCCCTCGCCGCGCTTGAGCACGGCGATCGGCACCATGAGATTGGCCCACCCGCCGAGGTTGTGCGAGTATGGGACGTACAAGTGGCCGACCTGTTTGCCGGGCTTGTCGAAGTCGACCGATGAGCGAATGGGTGACATGTGGGTGCTGGATGAGGAATCGGTCCTCATGGTATAATCACCGCACGCACGCTTGGCCGAGAGGACGGCACGATGGAGAAGCCACCGCCATTTCGCTGGACCGTGGAACAATACGAGAACATGATCCGCCACGGCATCCTGACCGAAAACAACAACGTGGAATTGATCCGCGGGGAGATCGTGCCCAAGATGCCAAAAGGAGACTTGCACACCTGGTGTCTCAAAATCTTAATTCGCCTTTTTGGACCGTTGAGCGACCGAACAATCCTAAGCGTTCAGGACCCAATCTATCTCGCCGACAGCGCACCGGAACCGGACGTGGTCCTGCTCGCATTCCGCGACGATTGCTACCGATCGGTGAAACCGCGCGCGGCCGACGCGCTGCTCGTCGTCGAAGTCGCGGACAGTTCGCTCAAGTACGACCGCGAAGTGAAGGGACCACTCTATGCCGAGAATGGCATCGCGGAATATTGGATCGTCAATCTCGATGGCTGTCTCGAAGTCTTTCGTCAACCGCAGCCAGACGGCACCTACGCGGACTCGCAAGTCTTGCGTTCGGGCGATTCACTTTCGCTCTCACTCCTGCCAGGTGTATCTGTAGCGGTTGCGGAGTTCCTTCCTTGAACTCGTTCACGCCACGATCGCCTTCACCACCTCCCCATGCACATCGGTGAGCCGAAAGTAGCGCCCCTGGAACTTGAACGTCAGCCGCGTGTGGTCGATCCCCAAACAGTGCAGGATCGTCGCTTGCAGGTCGTGGACGTGGACGCCGTCCTGGGCGACGTTGTAGCCAAAGTCGTCGGTGGCGCCGTGGGTCATGCCCGGCTTGATGCCGGCGCCGGCGAACCACATCGTGAAGCAACGCGGGTGATGGTCACGGCCGTAGTCGGTGGCCGTCAGCTTGCCTTGCGAATAATTCGTGCGGCCGAACTCGCCGCCCCAGACGACGAGCGTATCCTTCAGTAGGCCGCGTTGTTTGAGATCGGTCACGAGCGCGTAGCACGCCCGGTCGACGTCCTTGGCCTGGCGGCGGATGCCGGCCGGCAAGCCGCCATGATGATCCCAGCCGGGATGATAAAGCTGGATGAAGCGCACGTCGCGCTCGGCCAGTCGACGTGCGAGCAAGCAGTTTGCCGCGAACGTGCCGGGTGTCTTGGCTTCGGGACCGTAGAGGTCGAATGTCTTGGCGTCTTCCTTCGACATGTCCATCACGTCGGGGACGCTCGTTTGCATCCGGTAAGCCATCTCGTACTGCGCGACGCGCGACGCAATCTCCGGATCGCCCTCCTGTTCGCCTTGCATGGCATGCAACTCCGCCAGTCGATCGAGCATCTTGCGGCGCGATTCACGCGAGACGCCGTCCGGGTTCGCGAGATAGAGCACCGGGTCTTTGCCGGAGCGGAACTGCACCCCTTGATGAATGCTCGGCAAGAAGCCGTTGCCCCACAAGCGGGCGTACAGGCCCTGTTCGGTGCGGTCTTTCGAGATCAGCACGACGAATGCCGGCAGGTTTTCATTGGCGCTGCCGAGACCATACGAGAGCCATGAGCCCATGCTCGGCCGGCCCGCGAGTTGCGAACCCGTTTGCAAGAACGTGATCGCCGGGTCGTGGTTGATCGCCTCGGTAAAGCACGACTTCACGAAGCAAAGGTCGTCGGCCATCTTCGCCATGTTCGGCAACAGGTCGCTGAAGGTCGCGCCACTTTTGCCGTGCCGATCGAATTTGAAGATCGACCCCGCAAGCGGCAACGTCGCCTGATTGCCCGACATGCCGGTAAGCCGTTGGCCCTTGCGAACGCTTTCGGGCAGGTCCTTGCCATTCTGCTCGTTGAGCAGTGGCTTGTGATCGAACAAATCGAGTTGACTCGGCCCGCCGGCCATGAACAAGTAAATGATCCGCTTGGCCTTCGCCGTTTGCTCGCCGCTTGCGGCGTAGCGGGGCAGCAGCGTCGACAAAGCGATTCCGCCGAGCCCGAGCGCGGATTGCCGAAGAAAGAGCCGACGATTTGCTGAAGGAATGATGTCGTGGTTCATGGTGTTATCGCCGCATCACCGCGGCGTCGTGGTTCAGGATCATGAGCGCCACCGATGCCGCCGCGGCGAGTTCCGCCGGCTTCAGTTTCGCGTCGGTCTTTCCATCGCCGACCGCGAACAGCTTCTCGGCGGCCTTTGCGTCGGCCGTGAAGTATGCCGCTTCCTCGTCAAAGAGCTTCGCGAGGATCGCTTGCTCCTTCTCCGTCGCGGCCCGCGTGACAACAACGCGAAAGGCCCAGGCCGCCTGCTCGGTCCGCGTTCCGCCGCCTTCCTTCAGCATGCGCTGCCCAAGGAAACGGGCCGCCTCGATGATCTGCGGATCGTTGAGCAATGCCAGCGCCTGCAGCGGCGTGCTCGTGCTCTGTCGTCGCGCGGTGCAAACGCTACGGTCAGCGGCATCGAACGCGGTCGATGTCGGGGGCGGGGCCGTTCGCTTCCAGAACGTGTACAGCGTTCGGCGATAGAGGTCCGGGCCCTTCGATTGCGGATAGCCTGGCCTGCCCATCGCTTCATCCCACAAGCCCGGCGGCTGATACGGATAGACGCTCGGGCCGCCTTGTTTTTCCACCAGCAAGCCGCTCGTGAACAGGGCCTGATCGCGCAACATCTCGGCCGTCAGCCGGCGCGCCGGCATGCGCGCGAGCAGTTGACTGTCGGGGTCTTTCGCGAGCAAGTCCGGCGTCACCTTCGCCGATTGCCGATACGTCGCGGAAAGTGCGATCTGCTTGAGCAGCCGCTTGACGTCCCAGCCATGCTCGATGAAATCGGCCGCGAGCCAGTCGAGCAGTTCCGGGTGCGTCGGCCCGGAGCCGGTACTGCCGAAGTTGTCCGCCGTCTCGACGATGCCGCGGCCGAACATCTGTTGCCAGAGGCGATTGACCGTCACGCGCGCCGTCAGTGGATTCGACGGAGACGTCAGCCAGCGGGCGAGGCCGAGTCGATTGCGCGGCTGGTCGGCAGGGAACGGCGGCAGGGCTGAGAGCGTGTCCGCGTTCACGCGCGCGCCGGGCTGGTCGTAATTGCCGCGTTTCAGAATGTAGGCCGGCTTCGGCTCCTTCATCTCTTCCATCACCATGATTTCGGGGATGGGATTGATGAACTGGCTCAATGCCCGACGAGCGGCTTTCAACTCGTCAGCCGCCTTCATCGCGCCGGCATCAACCGTGGCGGCGTAGTAGTCAAACAGGTCGTCGCCGATTCGAGATGCGAGCGGAATTCGCCCAGCGACGTGAGCCACCTCTGCCGCGGTAAGTGCCCGATTGTACACGCGAAATTCGTCGACCGCACCGCCCTTGAAGCCGTTGTCGCGGAAGCGGTAGCCGATCGCGAGGTTCGGTTCGCCTCCGTAGGTGATGTCCTTCCGTAAGCCGTCGCGGATGACCTGCAGTTCCGAAAGTTCGCCATCCAGGTAGATCTTGAGTCCTGCAGCGGTGCTCGAACCGTCGTAGGTCACAGTTACGTGCGCCCACGTGTCGACAGGGATCGCCGTCTTCGTCACGACCTTGAGCGAGTTGCCGGGCCACATGTGGTGCAGGCCCACCGCGACCTTGCCGCTTTCGAGCAGCACCTCGTAGCCGCGGCTGCCGGCATCGACCGGGGCCTGGCTGTGATGAATTACCGTCGCTCGCGGCGCGTGATTCGAAGTCTTGAGCCAGAGGCTCAATGTGAATGGATCCGTCCGCGTGAAGTGGCCGACGTTTGGGAAAACAAAGCCATTCTCGCCACTCAATTCCGCGGCCTGACCGACCTTGCCGGGCACAAGCTTTGGCCCCTCGTGAGCATTGCCGGGCAGTTTGACGTCGGCGCTGTTGGCGATCTGATTGGCCTTGAGTTCATCAAACGAGTAAGCCGCGACGAGGCCGGGGGTCGTCAATTCCTTGGGTCGCTGCCACTTCGCAAACGCCTGTTTGGCAGCGAGGCGTGCCGTTGTCAGCTCCTGCTCTTTCGTCGCGATTGCCCCAAGCATCTCCGCGATCTTCTTGTCCTGTTCGTCGGTCGAGAGCAAGAGCGCCGGCACCGGCGTCGCGGCCGTGAAATAGGATGTTTGCCCGGACTCGTCGATGTTCTGGAAGAAGGCAAACAGCGAGTAAAAATCCTTCTGCTTGATGGGATCGTACTTATGATCGTGACAACGGCTGCATTCCATCGTCAGGCCGAGGAAGGCCGTGCCGACGGTGTTCACGCGGTCGACCACGTAGGCCACGCGGAACTCCTCCGCGACGATTCCGCCCTCTTCGTTCTGCATGTGCATGCGATTGAATGCGGTCGCCAGCCTCTGTTCCTTCGTGGCGCCGGGCAACAGATCGCCTGCGAGCTGCCAAGTGATGAACTCGTCGAAGCGCTGATTGCGATTGAAGGCGTGAATCACCCAGTCGCGATACGGCCAGACCGGACGAGCGCGATCGAATTGGTAACCGTGCGTGTCCGCGAAGCGCGCGACGTCCAGCCAGTCGGCCGCCATGCGCTCGCCATAACGATCGCTGGAAAGCAAGCGATCGACGACCTTCGCATAAGCATCGACTGTTTTGTCTGCAAGAAAGGCATCCGTCTCCGCCGGCGTCGGCGGCAGTCCGGTCAGGTCGAGCGTGACGCGCCGCAGCCACATCTCCCGCGTCGCTTCCGGAGCCGGTTTGAGGCCCGCCTGCTCGACGCGCGTCCTGATGAAGTAATCGATCGGCATCACACCGGCAGGCACTACCGGCTTCTTGATCGGCGTCAATGCCCACGGCTGGCCCCACTTGGCGCCGTCGTCGATCCAGCGCTTGAGCGTGTCGACCTGCTTGGAGGTCAGCTTGCGATTCGCCTTCGGCGGCGGCATTCGCTCGTCGGCATCCTCGGCGATCAATCGGCGGATCAATTCGCTCTCGCCACTCTTGCCAGGAACGATGACGGCCTGACCGTCGCGAACGCGGAACGCGCCTTCCTTCGTGTCGAGCCGGAGCTTCGCCTTGCGCGCTTTCTCGTCCGGCCCATGGCAGAAAAAACAATTGTCCGAAAGGATGGGCAAGACATCGCGCGCAAAATCGATGGGCGGATCGGCTGCCGTGATTGGCCGCGTGATGATTAGCAGAAGCGATAGCCCGGAGAGTCGGATCATGACTATCAAAGAGAAGGGACGAAGACGGTAGGTGGCATTATTCTATCCGGTCGCCTTGAGGCAGCGAGGCGTACCGATTGTTGTGCGGCGCAAGAACGGATAAAGTAATCCAGGTCTCACAGGGAACCGGTATGAGCGTCTCCACGCCCCGAATGACAACCGCGGATCTGCTAGCGATGCCGGACGACGGCGTTGAACGGTGGCTGATCCGGGGGGAGTTGCGCGAGAAATACCCCAATCCGGAGGGGCCGCCCATGACCATTCGCAATCGGTTTCACAGCCGGGTCATGACGCGGGCGAGCAAGCTAATCGACAATTGGCTCGATCAACAACCGGAACCGCGCGGCTCCGTCTTGTGCGGAGAGGCTGGGGTCCGCCTCTCTCGCGATCCAGATTCTACAGTAGGCATCGACGTTGTTTATGTTTCCGCCGACGTCGTTGCTCGTCAGGGCGACGATTCCAGTCTGATCGATGGAGTGCCGATCCTTGCCGTGGAAATCCTCTCTCCCAGCGACACGGTCGAGGAAATGCGCGACAAGGTGGCAGAATACTTGCATGCGGGCGTGCCGTTAGTTTGGGTGATTGACCCCTACGATCGGATGGTACGCGTCTACCGACCGGGCACGCGGCCACAGTTTTTCGACGAGGCACAGGAACTGACTGGCGAGCCCCAGCTTGCGGGCTTCCGTCTGCCGATTGCGTTGTTGTTCAAATGAACACCGCTGTTGACGGATGAACTCCCTGTCGACCTCTCTAGCCTCCCGTCGCGTATAACCTACGTTGACCGTTCGATTTCATTATCCGCACTCTTCTTGCGCAGCCGGGGACCTTTCCTCATGATGGCCTCGCACCGTCCGGCCGAACAACCTCCCGCGCCTCCGCCCGATCCCGATGTTCCCGTCCCGTCGCCCACCGCGTCGACCGGGAAGGCCACGCTCACACCGTCGAACTTCCTCGTCGGATTCGACTGGGTACTTGCGTTTGCTGTTCTTGCCCTGGGGTTCCTCGTTGCCTCTTTCGCGGTGCAGAATTCGGACTTCTGGATGCACTTGGCGACCGGCCGCCTGCTCACGGAGGGGAA
>DATANR010000191.1:0-47303 GCA_036266155.1 Gemmataceae bacterium
ACCAGTTGGTGGAATGCCCTTGGGCTGGTGAATCTCGTTCGTCGGTACGAGGCGTTACAACCCAGTTAGGAACCGCCGGATACGCAAGTACGTCCGGTGGTGTGGGAGGACGGCGGGGTAACCCCGCCTCCTACCCGATTCGTATTAGCCGTTCGATTACCAGTCGCTGCCGAGGACGCCGCCGTCCTTCGGATCGACAGCCATCAACCAGGTCGCCTGGCTGACAGCGCGGCTGACGCCGCGGATGCTGCCGTCGGCCAGCAGACAGTTGCACACGGAGTGCATAGCGGTCGGCCGCGTACGATCGCAGTTCGTGCTGTTCCAGTTCGAGACGCCGGTGAGCGGCGGCTGATTCCAGTTACCACCGCCCTGGCTGATCGGCGAGGTCAAAACGCCGGCCGGCGGGTTGACGACGGTCGGACCCCAGTCATTGCCATTCCAGTGGATGCCGCCGCCCGGCCACGTCCAGAGGTTGCCACCGCCGTTGCAAGCCGCGTACTTCTCAGCGGCCAGGACCGTGTTGCTCGTGCCGTCAGGAATGGTGGCCACGGTGTATTGGCTGTTGGTGTGCCAGATACCAGTCGTCGGCTCATTCAGCGGGCTGCTGCCGATGACCAATTCGTTGAAGGCGTAGGACGAGCCAGCCCAAGCGTTCACCTGGTAGGCCGAGAATCCATTCGACATCGAGGGGTCCGACGGGCACTGGTAGGTCTTGACCGTCGCCGTGCGGAGCGTGCCGCTCGGCGTGCCTGGGACCGGCATATCCCACGACCACGGCGTGCCGGTGATCGCGGAAGCCTGACGGAACAGGTTGTCCTGTTCAATGTAGGGGAGGAGCATCACCAGGACGTTCGAGCCCGGGTTGTAGCCGCTACCCGTCCACACGCAAGCCTTGAAGGCCGGCGGCAGCGTCATGTTCGTGTCGTTGTAGTTGTGCGCGGCCAACCCAAGTTGCTTCAGGTTGTTCGAGCACTTCATGCGGTTGGCTGCCTCGCGGATCTTCTGAACCGCCGGCAGGAGCAGGCCGATCAAAATCGCGATAATCGCGATCACGACCAGCAGTTCGATCAGCGTGAAGCCCTTGCGGCTTCGTGCTGACCATTTCAAAGAGCGCATTAGATGACCCCTATGAAAGGAAACGAGGAATCCTGGGCAAATGCACTTATACTTTGGCGGAGATGAGAACGCAAGCGAAAAAAACTTGCTGTCGGACAAAAATCCTTGAATATTTCACGCCGCACTTTTCCAGATGAACCGACAGCCAAACTCTAACCGGTAGCCCAGCCGCAAACTCACCGCAAAAAGACCAAGTTCACATCGGTTTCCCCAGGAAATTTAACGACGTCTGTTACATCGTTCCTTTTGCAGCCGTGCTGATTCTGCCGACAGCTGCCCAAAGTCGGCTGGCAGCCAATTTGGACTTGGCGGCGACCCCGTTCACTTGCTTGGAAGAACCACTGGTTCGGCCGCCGCGACCCCTTCGCGTAAACGCCACCGCGTTTTCGCGGGCAAATCGCTAAATACTTGCTCGTGTCCCGACGGCCATCGAACACTTACCTTTTCGAGCTTCGCCGCCGATCCGAGGCCAAGGAGCAGCCGCCGATCCGAAGCCGATAGATAGCTGCCGCCGCCAATGACGAAGTGTGTCTGTGTTTTCCCGCCCCATTCGACTTTCACCGCGGCGCCAATCGCGTTGCGATTGCTGCGCTTACCGTCGCCGATCAACTCGAGGGATACCCATCCGTTGTCGTTCGGCACGCGATTGCGCAACAAGGCGACCGGATCGCCAATGCTCGACATGGCCAGGTCGGGCTTGCCATCGCCGTCGAAATCGGCCCATGCCAGGCCCCGGCCGACACGCGGGTGTAGGAAATCCGCCCCGGCGCTGCTGCTGGCCTCGCGAAACTTGCCTAACGGCTCACCCATAAACAATTGCGCTTCCTGGGCATACGGCACGCCAAACAACTCCTTGCTGGTTCGCGACACATGCCCACAGGCGACCGGCAGATCGGGATAACCATCCAAGTCGACGTCGACCGCACACGTGCCGAATTTGAGTCGGTTGAGGCTCGGCCCGCCAAGACCCGAGGCATAAGTCCCGTCGTCGAACCGAAATGCCCCGTGATTGACGAAGAGAACATTCGGTGAACGCTGAAAGTTGGTGACGAAGATGCCTGGCCAACCGGTTGACCCGAAATCCGCGACGGCGATGCCCATCCCGGCAATGCGCTCGCCGCCTGGTCCGAGGGCGACGCCCGCGAACAGTCCAGCTTCCTCAAACTTCATGCCGCCCAAGTTCTTGAACAGATAGCCCGGGCTCATGTCATTGGCGACATAAATGTCCTGTTTGCCATCGCCATTGAAGTCCGCGATGACGACCCCCAGCCCCGGGGCCGGCGGAGCAGCACCGATTCCGGAAGCCGTGGTCACATCGGTAAACGTCCCATTGCCGTTATTCCGGAACAGGCGATGGGACGTCAGTGGGTACGCCGTCGGCGAGCACGCGTAATTGAGGCCCTTGGCCTGGTCGGTGCAAATCACGGGCTTGGCCGGATCGATCTCGACGTAGTTGCAGATGTAAAGGTCAAGGAAGCCGTCTCCATCGAGGTCGCCCCAGGCGCAACTTGTGCCAAAGTGCGGATTGACGATCCCCGACTTCGCCGTGACATTGACGAACCGTCGGCCGCCGGGCGCCATCGCGTCCGGCTCGTTGTGGTAAAGTTCGACCCGGTCGATGTACGTAATGACGAGATCATCGAAGCCGTCATTGTCGTAATCGCCGACAGCGCAGCCAAAGCCGAAGCCGGTCACGTTCAATCCGACACGATCGGTGACGTCCGTAAACGTGCCATCGCGATTGTTGCGATAGAGCTTGTGCGTCCGCGTCCGATCGACAGCACCGGGGACCGGCGGGCCAGATTGAATGCACAAAAGGTCCGGCCAGCCATCGCCGTCGTAGTCGATCCAGGCGAGACCGCCGGGCAGGGTCTCGGAAATCAGGTGCGAGGGCGTGGCGGGATCGAAAAGACGAAAGTTGACTCCAGCCGCGGGTGCTACGTCCACGAACCAACCGGGTCCCGCTGCGGAGTCCGGTGGGGTCTTGGGTGAAACTTCTGGTTGCCGCGGCCCAAAAACGCCGAGGGCGTACATGACGCCCAGTGCCAGGACGACCGCAACGACCGCAGCGACGCCGAACTTCAGCTTGTTCATTACGTCGTCCGCGGGGTCAGGGGATGCGAGCGGCCCGGTTACGCATATCCAACGACTTCTGCTTGGCGCCGAGCTTGTCGTAACACTCGGCCAGAACGATCAACATCTCGCGGTCCGGACCGAGACGGTCGAGGGCGCCTTCGAGGACCCGCGCCCCGTCTTGCGCCCAACCGGCTGCAAGCAAGGATCGGCCGGCGCGCACCTGGATATGTTTGTCGTTTGGCATCAGCCGAGCATCGACGGCCGCGGCCTGGGCATCCTGCACGATCACCATTTCGTCGAATGCTTTCTTCGCTTCCGCCGGCTGTCCTGACCTGGCCAGCGACTGCCCGAGATGATGCAGCACCATCACGCGCTCATGGAGCGATTCGGGCGCGACGCGTTTCAACATGATGACGGCTTGGGCGTCTTCGCCGGCCTGTTGATAAACGACGCCGCGCATCAGCAATGCACTGTTGAGGTTTGGCTCGCGGCTCAAGACCTGATCCAGCAGCCTGCCGGCTTCCGCAAAATTACCGCGTGCCGACTCGATCCGGGCGAGGCAAACACGAAGTTCGCCGAGCGGAAACGATGACGAGTCAATCAGCGTCCGGCATTCGCGCGCCGAATCGTCGTAGCGGCCGACAGCCAAGTAACACTGGGCCAGTTGCAAGCGCGTGTCGTTGTCGCCGGGGGTTAGTTTCAGCAATCGTTCGCCCGGCTCGATCGCGTCGGCGAGACGTTTGAGACGTTGAAGCACATCCATTCGCGCTCGCAGCGCCGCGGGATCGTTGGGGGCGGCCGCGACCCATCGTTCTGTCAATGGTTCGACGTCGATTGGCGGCGCGTTGCTGCGGTTTTTCAATCGAACGGCGGTGCGCAACAGATCGGGATCGCCTGGTTCTTTTTCCAAGCAGTGCAAGACGGCCAGCAACGCCGCCTCGGGCGCCTCATGCTCGGCGGCGGCCAGGGCGGCGCGCTTTTCGCTCGAACCCGAGGTCCACCAAACGGCGAAACCGACAACGGCAACAGCCACGACAAGTACGGCGACGATGAGGCGAACAACGAATTTGCGCGACATGTTGCAGTCTAGGCCAGCGGCGCGGTTGAGCGTCACTCTAGCCGTCGATGCGAGGAATGGGAAGGAGCGCCGTTCCGGCACGAACGCCTGAAGCGCACGAGGGCGACGCTGGTCGCGTCGCCCTCGTGTCTCTCATCGGATTCCGTCTGTATCAGGAAATGACGGCCGACACCGGCTTGCCCGCCTTGTCGACGATGCGGATCGGCCGCTTGGTCGGCGTCTCGTTTTCTTTCGTGTAGTCGATGCCCATGAGCTGGCAAACGGTGGCCAGGAAGTCCATCGCGTTCGTCTTGCCGTCCTCGACAGTCGCGCCTTCGACATCGGTCTTGCCGTACACCGTGCCGCCCTTGACGCCGCCGCCTAACATCAGCAGGCTCCAGGCCTTCGGGTAGTGATCGCGGCCCGGCTTGGCGCCCCGCTGGTTGATGTTCGGCGTCCGCCCGAACTCACCCATCCAGACGATCAAGGTGCTGTCGAGCAGGCCGCGCTCTTTCAAATCATTCGTGAGGGCCGACAGCGACTTGTCCACCTGGCCGGATAGGTTCTTCACGCGATCGAAGTTGTCCTGGTGCGTGTCCCAGCCGCCGAGGTTCACTTCGACGAACGGGATCCCCACTTCTACGAGCCGGCGCGCCATCAAGCAACCATCGCCGAACTTCGAACTGCCGTAGGCCGATCGCGTCTCCGACTTCTCTTGCAACAAATCGAACGCCTTCGCTTCCTTCGACTGCATCATGCTGACGGCACGAGCGTAGGTCGTTTGATGATCGTTGATCGAGTCAGCCTGATAGTCGTGATAAAAGGCCGCTTCCAGTTCTTGCAGCAAGCTAACGCGGTTGTCGAACTGCTTGCCGCCGACGGCGGAGGCGAGGTCCTGGACGCCGCGTGCCGGGTCGCTGACGATGAGCGGCTGATGCTTCGGCCCGATAAAGCCGCTGCCGTAAGAGCGGTTGCCGATGCTGACGAAGTTCGGCATCGGGAACTCGGGCCGACCCACCTGCTGGGAAACGATGGCCCCGATCGACGGGTAGGTGAGCCCGCCCTGGCCCTCGCGGTAACCGGTATGCAGGTTGTATTTCGCACGCGGGTGAGCGCCTTCGGCCGTGCTCATGCCGCGGATGATCGCCCCATGATGCATCAGCTTGGCGACGCTCGGCAGATGCTCGCTGATCTCAATGCCGGAAGCGCTCGTTTTGATCGGCTTGAACTCGCCGGCGCCCTTGCTTGAGGGCTTGAGGTCAAGCGTGTCTTTGTGGCTCGGCCCACCGTCCATCCACAGGAGGATGCAATGCTTGGCCTTGGCCTTCGAGTTCACGCGCGTTTCGGCAGCGCGGGCGGACAAGACGTCCATCCACCCGGACGCGGATGCACCGAAGACGCCTGCGGCGGTCAACTTCATGAAGTCCCGGCGGGACCGTTCGATCAGTGTGGAGGAGAACATCGTAATGACCCCGTTTAGCGGGCGTCCCAGCGGGACGCCCGGTGTTTTAGCGGTTCAACGCAAATTCCGACGAATTCAACAACACCCACAGCATGTCGCCGTAGGCCGCTCTTTGATCCTGTTGCTTGCCGGCAAACTCGATCATCTTCTTGGTCTCGTCGCCGGTCGGCCGGCGTGATAGGGCGGTGAGATAGATCTTCTCGATCGCCTTGTCCTGCGCCACGCCCTTGGTCACTTCACCCGCCTTGGTGGCGACGGCCGTCAGGCGCGCCGCGGCCATCATCGGGTTGTTCATCAGTCGCAAGGCTTGCGGGATGCCGGCCTCGTATGCCGTCGCAGGTGCGTTTTCTGAGCCAAGGAAGAACGCCGCGAACTGCTCGCGCGGGCCGACGGGGCCACCCTTGGGACCAGCCGCCTTGGCCCGCACGGCCGCGTCGCGACCCATGGCGCCGAGCACGGAGGTCAGGCTGTCGTAAAGCTGCTCGCCGGACAGAACCTTGATCGCCTGATGGCTGTAAAGCGTGCGGTCGTCGCGGTTGTCGCCGACCGGTTTGCTCGATCGCTGGTACGTTGCGCTATTGCAGAGACCACGAATCACGTGCTTGATGTCGAAGCCGCTGTCGCCAAACTCCTTGGCCAGGGCCTTGAGAAGTTCCGGGTGCGTCGGCTCGTTCTCGACGCTGAGATCGTCGACCGGATTGACCAGCCCACGGCCCATGTACTGGGCCCACAGGCGGTTGACGAACGCCTTGGCGAAGAACGGGTTGCTCGGCGAGCAAATCCAGTTGGCCA
Source organism: Gemmataceae bacterium (assembly GCA_036266155.1). Classification (GTDB taxonomy): domain Bacteria; phylum Planctomycetota; class Planctomycetia; order Gemmatales; family Gemmataceae; genus SIAJ01. The sequence goes on from DATANR010000191.1 coordinate 6,504, forward strand.
GCACGGGACGATACGGCTTGGAGTTATCGAGCTTGAGCGTGTCGGCGCCGAGCAGTTTTGGGGCCACCTCCTTGGCCGATTCCGGCACGGCGTTGACCTTGCGATTGGGCCGGCCTTCCTCGCTGACGCTGATCGTGCCGCCGTCCTTCGCCGCCCGCGGATTCGACACGTTGACCTTGTAGAAGAACTGAGCCAAGCCCCAATACTCCGCTTGCTTCCAGTGCGTGAACGGATGGTTGTGGCACTGAGCACATTGAATCTGCACGCCCAGGAAGAGCTTGCCGACGCTATCGGTCATCTTGTCGACGCCGCGGTTCGACATCGCGTAAATGGTCGCGCCGTTCTTGTCCGCGTCGCCGGTCGCCGTGATCAGCTCGAACGCCATCGCGTCCCAGTGCATGTTGGCGTTGAACTTCTCTTGCAGCCATTCGTGCAGCGGCGCCTTGCTGACGAACCGGTTATCGGAATCGACCGGATACATGAGCGTCGCCCAGATGTCGGCCATTCGGCGGCCAAAGTTTGGATTGCTCAGCAGGCTGTCGATGAGCTTGGACCGCTTATCCGGCGACTTGTCGTCGAGAAACGCGGCGCTTTGCTCGGCCGTGGGAATGACGCCCGTCAGGTCGAGGTAGACGCGGCGGAGGAATTCGGCGTCGGTCGTCGTCGGCGAGGGTTTTACCTGAGACGATTCCAGTTTCAAACCGACCTGTCGATCGATCAGCTGAGCCAGGGCCACGGTCGCCATCGGATGGGCTGGGGCTTCCGGCGGCTTGATGTTGGTCGGGGCCTGCTTGGCATCGGGCGCGGCGACCGGCTTCTTTTCCTCGGCCGCCTTCTTCTCCGCCAACATCTTGAGCTTGAGGGCTTTGCGCTCGGCCTTGGCATCTTGGGCTGCAACGTCCGTCGGCGCTTGCGCCGCCAGAACGAGAGCGCCCACGCCAAGCACGGAAGCGGCCAAGATTCGTCGCATGTTCATCGTCGGGACTCCGCGGCGACCGGAAGGGCTGGTCGCGGGCACGGTTAAGAGGCTTGGGTTATGAAACACTCGAACAACGCAGCGGTTTCGACAAGCGTCAACGTCACCACCAACGAACAGAGTTGAATGATGTGAGTCGAAATTCTCATAATTCCGTTGACAAGCCCGTCTGCAAATTGTTAAACCTTCATGAGTCGGCAAATCTCTCTGTTTAGACTCTGCTCGCCTCTTCGTTCGCCCGCGGAAAACTGGCCAATGACTCGGATTCGCGCGAGGCGTTCGCGCGCATTCACTCTCGTTGAATTGCTCGTGTCGATGGCGATCGTGGCCATCCTCCTGGGCATTCTGTTGCCCGCGGTCTTCAAGATTCGCGAGGCCAGCAATCGCCTGCGCTGTAGCAACAATCTGAAGCAAATCGGCCTGGCGTTTCACAGCTATCACGATGTGATGGGCCGAATACCGGATGGCGGCAAGAACAAGTGCGACCTGCCTTATTCTGTGTTCATGCCCCGTGCCGATCGCATGCGTTGCGACTTTGCTCGCGGTTACTTCGGCATCTATGAGCCCGGCCTCTATGCTCCCTACTCCGGCCCGTTTCCCCCGGGCACTCCTCTCGCCGATCGGCGTTTGGAATGGAGTTGGCCATATCAGATTTTGCCCTTTATCGAACAGCAAGCTCTCTACGACAACCCAAGTGATGGAGCCATCGTTCGCACGCCGCTCGCGCTGTACAACTGCCCGACGCGCCGGCCGCTCAAGCTCTACGAAAATCATGGCACGATTGATTACGCGGGCTGTGCCGGCACCGGCAACAACGGCATTGTCGTTCGGCAGGGGATCGGGCCGATCACGTTCGCGATGGTGACCGACGGTCTTTCCACCACGATGATGATCGGCGAGAAGCGGATGCGGCGTGATCAGTTCGGCAAGTCGAGCGACGACAACGAGAGTTGGGCCAATCCAGGTTGGGACCTGGAGATCTTCCGCACCGCGTCGCGCGACTTCGATCGACCCACGGCCGATCGCGGACCGAGCCGCGATATTTCCAAAACAGGGTCAGCGAACGCCATCTGTTTCGGCGACGATCGCGATCCGGGTTTGACTCAGTTCGGCTCATCGCATGTCGCCGGCGTCAACCTCTTGCTCGGCGACGGATCGGTCCGGCACATCCGCTACAACCCCGACCCGGCCGCCTTCACGCGTTTCTGCGTCCGCGACGACGGGAACAATGTCGTCCCGAATGATCTTTAGGCGGTGAAGGCGAGCGGAGCCGCGTGAGCGGCGCGATAATGTGATGTACCACATCATCGGGCCGCTCACGCGGCTCCGCTCGCCTCGTCTTACTTCTTCTTCGGCTCTTCCTTCTTCGGTTCCTCGCCCGGCGGATAGGCCGCCTTGACCAGCGCGGCACTCTCGCCGTTGTAGATGCGCAGCACGCCTTCCTCGCCGCCCGAGGCGACGACCTTGCCGTCGGCGCTCGCGGCCACGGCGAACAAGTAGTCCGTTGCGCCTGCGAAGTTCCGCTGGTTGCCGCCGTTGTCGACGTTCCACAACTTGACGCCGGAGTCGCCGCTCGAAGTCAGGAACAGGCCGGCCTTGCCGAAGAATGCAAGACGCGTGATCTGCTTCTGATGCGCGTTCGGGATCGTCCGTGCTTGCTCGCCCTTCTCGTAATCCCAAATCTTGATCGCGTTGTCGGCGCCACACGAAGCGAGCAGCTTACCGTCCGGCTTCCAGCCGACGTCGAGTACGTGATGCGTGTGGCCTTCGAACGACTTGAGGAACTTGCCCGACGGCACTTCCCAGACTTTCACGAATTTGTCGGCCCCGCACGTCGCGAGCTTGGTCGAATCGGGGCTAAAGCAGACACCGAGTGCCGTGTCCGAGTGCGGCGCTTTCAGATCGATGACCGGCTTGCCGGCGACGTCGAAGATCTTGACCTCGCCGTCCTCCGTCGCGGCCCCACCGCCGGTCGCCAGATATTTGCCGTCCGGCGAATAGTTCAAGGCCACGACGCGATCGACAAAGCCCGAAATCGTCGCCTTGAGAGCGCCCGACTCGGGATCCCAGAGTTTGACTTCCTGGTAGGACCCCGAGGCCAGTGTCTTGCCGTCAATGGAAAAGGCCAGCGACTCCACCAGCGAGATGTGCGCGGCACTGGCCGCCTTGCCGTCCGGTAACTTGAGGTTCGGATCGACGAGCGTTTTCACGAACTCGCCGGTCGGCTTGTAAACGTGGAGTTGGTTGCCGCGACCCGAAGCGACGACCTTGCCGTCCGGGCTGATCGCCACGGCCCGCACCGGCTTCACGATGGCCGGCGGCAAGCTGAGCACGACCTTCGGCCGCACGAGCCCCACGCCGGTCGGCGGCTTGGCGCCCTGGTCGATCCAGAGCTTGATGACCGCCAGCTCGGTCGGCGTCAACGGCGTCTCATCCTTGGGCGGCATGATCGGCTTCTGCTGCCGAGAGCACATTTTGTAGAGCAGGCTCTCGGCCGACTTGCCCGCCGTGATCGGCGTGTTGTGCTTGCCGCCCTTCATGAGTTTCTCGTAACTCGACAAGTCGAGCTTCCCGTTCAGCTCCTTGCCGGAGTGGCAGACGAAACACTTGTTGGCGAGAATCGGCTCGACGTCTTTCTCGTACAGAACCGGATCCTTGCGATCGATCTTGATCTCGGGGATCGGATCGACTTTGGCGTCCTTCTTCTCCTGGGCGGAGGCGAAGACAGGAAGAAGCAGAGCGATCGCGGTGTATTGACGCATAACGGAACCCTTATTTGTTCGCAAAAGGCAAATTTGACGGGATCAACAGGAATGATTGTTCAATTAATGTCGTCAATCGTGTTAAACCCGTCTAATTCTCACTTCTTCTTCGGCTCTTCCTTCTTCTTCGGCTCGGGGGCCTTTTCGACGGTGACGTTGAACTTCTGGCTCTCGGTCGCGATGGCCAATTTGCCGTCGTACATGCCGGTGACCGTCACCGAGATGCCGGCCAACTGCCCGGCGGCCACGTCGCCGGCGGCCTTGAGCGCAATCTTGACTTCGGTTTGACCCGCCGGGATCGTCGCTTCGTCAACGGTGACCCCCTTGGCGCCCATCGGCAGCGTGACCTTCACCTTGTATTCGCCGGCGAATTCGTTCTGCCGCTCAACCTTGACCGTAACATCCGTGGCGGCGCCGCCCTTCAGGTTACCGGCCGGCGTGGCCGTCACCTTCGCGAGCGTCAGCGGAACGACCTGTATAGTTACCGGCGTCACCGCTTGATCGACCGTCGCGGGCTTCTTGCCCTTGCCCGGCTGACCCTCGTATTGAATCGGGGCCGACGCTTGCAGCACGATCGTGTACGTCCCCGGCGGGGCGGTCGTTTTCACGTCGATGACGAACGTGCCGTCCGTCTTGTCCGGCGCGACCGGCGGCAGCGGTTGGCCGTTGTTGACGGTCAACGGCATCTGCTGCGGATTCTGCGTGGTGGTCAGTTGGCGAAGCGTGATCGGCACCTTCGTGTCGGGGCTGATCCGCGCCACCTTGAACGGCACCGTGAGCTTTTCCCCCTGCTTCACCATGAGCGGTTGCGGCAGCTTTTCGCCGGCCTTGGTAATGAACGCATTCTCCGGTTCCGCGGTCACCTTGAAGAAACCGTTGGGGCGAATTCCAACGAACACCCCGCTATCGAGCCGTGTGATGGTCGGCACGTTCTGACCCGGCTGCACGCCCCACGTCACGCTGGCCGAGCGCACTTCGCGAACGAGCGGCTTGCCGTTCACGGTCGCGGTCGCCTTGATCGTGATCGGCCCGTCGAACCGGGCGGCGTTCGGCGCCGCGGACAGCACGAGCGAGCCGGCGCGTTGAGCGCTGCCGATCACCTGCGGCACACAGGTCACGCCGGGCGGCAGGCCCTCGGCCGTCAGCGCGATCGAGCCACTGAACCCGTCGAAACGGAAGGCGTAGACTTCGAGGTTCTGATTGCCATCGGCACGCAACACGGTCGTATCGGGAGAATTCTTGTTGGCGGCCATCGCGACGACCCGGAAGTCCGGCTTCGGCGTGCCGACACGCAGGCGATACGTCACCTTCGGACCAAATTGATAGTTGGCCTCGCGGCTCGTCACCTGGATCAGATACTTGCCGTCTTCCGGAGCCGTGAAGAGATACGGGTCCGGATCGGTGGTGCGCGCGAAGAACTGGGTTGTGCTGAGCACCTCGGGATTGTCGTCCTTCTCCATCATGTCCGTCTTGGCCGTGGCGGCACGAACGGCGAACAAGAAGTCGGTCGGCACGCCCATGCGATCGGCCCACAGGTCGATGACGACTGTCTCGCCCTTCTTCGCCGTGACCGCGTACCAGTCGCGGTCGCCGCGCTTGTCGATGCGGCCAGCGACTTCACAGGGCAACGGCAGTTCCATCGCCTGCTCGGACTTGTCGTTCGGTTCCTTCTCGAGAACGACCTTGTCCTGCGCGAAGCCGATGAGCACCGGGTTCGAAACTCCCGCCGGCCCCTTGAGTCGATACTCGAAACCGTCGGCCCCGCCCGTGCGTGGCTCAATGCGGCCGCGATAGGCGAGCTTGGTCGCCTCAGCCGGGGCGTTGATCGTGACCGCGAGCTTTTCGAGGTTGGTCCCTTGCTCGGGAATGCCGCCCGGCAAATTGCGGCCATAGAGCGTGACCTGGGCCGGTTTGCCCGGCTCGACCATCGGCGGGTAGACGGCGTCGATCCACGGGTTGGTCGTGACGGTCAGGCGATAGAAGTAGGTTGGGCCGCCGGCCGTGTACGTGAACTGCGCGACGCGAACGAAGAAGTCGCCATCGGCCGCGGCCAAGAAATCCACGATGGCATCCGGACCGTTGGCGCTCGCCAGCCGGCGATAGGTCGAATCGTAAATCTCGACTAGCGGTTGCGCCCGGCTGTCAATCGAATCGGCGATGCACGCAGCGACGACACGCTGGCCCTTCTTCACGGGCACGACAAACAGATCGATGTCGGTCGGGTTGGCGATCGTGCCGTTGACGGTCGTGTTCAGGTCGACCTTCATCGCCTCGGGCACATCGTTGTTCGGCTCCTTTTCCACAACCTCCGGCAAATCGCCGACGACGAACGCGCGCGGATTGCTGACGCCTTCCTTGCCGGCCGCCCTCACGTCATAGTGGCCGGGCGGCACATCGGCGGCGACTGTGACCTTGAACTTGTTCGGCGCCGGCGTGCCGCCCTTTTTGGGCGGTGGCGGCGCGGGCTTCTTCGGATCCTTGGGATCGACCTTCGGTTCGGCCGGAGGCGGCACGATCTCGGCTTTGATGCCGGGGTGGTTGAAGATCAGCGCTTCCGCGTCGTCGAGATTGGCCCCAGTCAGGCCCAAGTCGGGAATCGTGGTCCCGGCCTTGGCGCCCATTGGGAAAATGGTGTCCAGTCGCGGCGCCGGCAGGCTGGGCTGCGGCTGCTGAGCGACCGCGGATGCGGCGGCCAACACCACCAAAGCGGTGCACAGGCGGAACCGGGACATAGGACCATCTCCGAGGAGAGCGGCGAGGCGGAACCGGTCAGTGGGTGAACGAGCAAAAACGTGGGCAGTTGGCGGGAACCGACAAGAGAATCGTAACGAACGGATGGCGCGTGGTCAAGCCGCTTGCGGTCCCGATGCATCGGGACCGCAAGCGGCTAATCTTCAAAGATGTCCGGGAACGGGAATTCGATTGCCCCTCGCGGGTCACGAATTTCGTGCACAACATATCGTCCAGCCCGGTAGACGACGGGCTGATTCCACGGATAAACATCTTTGCCCCAACTCGGGAAGCCATCGGGCAGCGACGAAGCGGGTCCTGGCGGCGGCGGATCGAGCGGCGCGCTCAAATAAGTGGCCGGCACGAGGTCGCTCACCACATAGCGGGCACCGCTCTCAAACGTCTCTCGCCGAATCTGCTCGCGCTTCGATTTGAACTTCATCGCCGTGATGACATGCGGATATCGGATCGCGGGGCGAATGTTCAGCCAAACATAAAGCGGATGCGTCGAGTCGTGCCAGCAGATCAAGTCGCGGTCGTGCAGATCCTTCGTGGCGAGGTAATCGGCGACGCGCTGAAGATCGGCCCAATCCGGCACGCAGTGAATGTTCGAGTAAAAGGATAGCTGGTCCTTCAATTCCCATGAGCCATCGCTCCAGCACCGTCCCCAGAGTGCGAGGCGGTCGGTGCGCACAATCGGATGATGGGGCAGGATAACCTTTGTTGAATGCGGGTGTGACTTCTGCAAGTCGCGCAACCAGGCGCTGCCGAGCGCACATTCGTTCAACAGACCCGCGGCGACGCACCACGCAAGGAATACAGGGCCGACCGGCAGTCGAAAGCTCGCCAGCACCGCAAGCCCGAGCAACGTCGGCGGGGCGTGCGCGTAGTCGAATTCCTTTTGAATCACGGTCGCCTGAGCCTGCCACCCAATGTATAGCGCGGCCAACACCGCCCGATCCGGCTGTCGTCGAAACATGGCAACGAGCGCGAGCGGCACAGCTACAAAGTGCAAGAGGCTAAACGGTGCAAAGTACGCGGAGACCAGCTTGATCTTCCACCAGAAGTCCGGCCACGACCAGTGATAGTATTCCTGGTTCCAGTTGAGCAACACGTCCCACATCGGCGACCAGGCGCCGGTTTGAACTAGCCAGATTGATCCGGCGATTCCCGCGATCAGCCCGCCGAGAAACAAAAAGAGCGTGTCGAACAGGGCAACGCGCCGCGTTTGGAAACGCAAGCTCACGAGCCAGACGAGCAGCGCCGGCACGAGAACGTGCGGCTTGATCCAGACGGCGAGGCCCCAGAGAAGGCCCTCAATGAGGGCGTAATAGCGCGGGCGTGCCGTATGTTCGGTTCCCCCTCCCGCTTTAGGGGAGGGGGTTAGGGGGAGAGGTCTTGCGAATGCGGCGCGGAAGCAAGTCGCGGCAACGGCGGGGAGCAACATCCAGCCGTCGCGCTGGCAATGAATGAACTCGGTTTCAAACAAGTAGAAGAGGAACGCCACGGTCGCGAACCAGATTCGTCCGTTGATACTCAAGCCGGAACGGCCCAGTAAACGCGCCAGCAACAACACGACGCTGCCAAAGACCAGCAGATCCACAACGCGAATCGCTTCGTGGCTCCAGCCGACAACCGGTCGAACGAGGCAGTGCATCCACACCATTCCGGGCAGATTGGTTTCGAAGACGTCGCGATAATGGGCGCCGCCGTGCAGCACGTTCCAGGCGCTTAGATCGTGATAGGTCACGTCCACCCAGACGGGCGTGCGCAAGAAGAGCGGCACGCCGATCGCCAGGACCGCGACGAGGGGGATGAGCGTCAGGATCAGCGTGCGGCGATTCACGGTGCTTCGAAGTCGGATTCTCCGCCAGCAAGCGTCCACATCGCGCGGAAGATGGCCGGCTCAATCGTGTCTTTAACGAAGCGGACCGATCCATCGGCAAACGCAACGTATGCAGCACCCGGATGGCAGCCGCCAAAGGGGCGACCGATGCCGAGGTACGGCGTCGCAGTCGGATCGAGGCCGCGGATCGTGCTCGGCCCGCCTTGCAACCACGGACCAACGTTGGCGGTGGTTTCGATGATCTGAGCCGTGTGTTGCAAGCCGTCCTTGAACGCGGAATTCGGCGTCGCGCTATTGAAGCGATAGGCGCCGGCGAGTTCGGCCGCGTCGCTGAGCGATTTGGCCGGCGTGTCGAGCCCGATGCCGCCGCACGCGATGTAATTCGTCGGCACCGGCTGGCCGGGCGGATAGGTGCGCACCTGAGCGGGGCAGATCGCGGCCGCCAGTCGATAGTTAGCCAACGGCTGATTGCTCGGCGAATTCCACGCGGTCACCGGATCGATCTCCTTGAGCAGCTTGTCGAGCCCCAAGGGCTGCCGGTGCGGCGCCTCGGGGTCCGGACTTGGCGGGCCTTCGTTGAGCAAGTTCAACGTGTAAACGTACCAACTCATTCGCTGCTCAATGGGCAGACTCGGATTGAGAAAAGTGCCCGGCGGCAACTCGTCACGCGGCTTGTCCGGAAGCCCTTTGCCCGGCGTGCTCGCATGACGGACGCCCAGCAAGCCCAGGTCGCGCAAATGGTTTTGACAATTGATGCGATCGCTACGTGCCCGCGACCGCACGATCGACGGCAGCAGGATGCCCAGCAAGATGAGGATAACGACGACGAGCAGGGCAACGCGGGTGCGGGACATATTCCTACTACGTTGCGGACGGCGAATCGGTCTCGCACCAAACGGGCCCGGCGGTATATGATACGGCCATTGCACCATTCCGCGGGAGGCGGACCATGAGCCGACGGACCGGACTGATCGCGACCGCGGGCCTGATTGCTCTGGCGGGAGGGGCGTTGATGTTCTTCCACCCGCTGGATGCCAAGCCGAAGAAAGAAGACACCGGCGACCCGGCCGCGCGCAAGGCCGGCGACTTCGACGGCGACCGGGCGCTTGCCTATCTATCCGTCCTCTGCGACCTCGGCCCGCGGATCAGCGGCACCGACGCGATGACCAAGCAACAGGAATTGCTCCAGAAGCATTTCGAAAAGCACGGCGCCACCGTTACATTGCAGAAGTTCGAAGGCAAGCAGCCGAGCCGCGAGAAGGCGACGCCCATGGTCAACATGATCGTGAGCTGGCACCCGACGAAGAAAGAACGCGTCATTCTCAGCGGCCACTACGACACTCGGCCGATCGCCGACCAGGAGACGAACGTCCGCGATTGGACCAAACCGTTTGCCAGCGCGAACGACGGCGCGTCGACGATGGCGTTCTTCATGGAATTGGCGCCGCTGATGAAGGGCATGAAGACCGAGGTCGGCGTCGACTTTGTGATCTTCGATGGCGAAGAGTACATGTTCGACCGCAACCGCGACAAGTTCTTTCTGGGCTCCGACTACTTCGCCGCTCAGTATGTGAAGGCGAAGGACGGGCCGAAGTATAAAGCAGCGATCAATCTCGACCTGTTCGCGGGCAAGGGGGCCGTGTTCCCGATTGAGGTGAATTCTTCGCTGCGTGCCGGCCCACTGGTTGAAGACGTGTGGAAGATCGCGGAAGGGCTCGGTGTCAAGAACTTCAAGATGGAGTATGGCCACGAAGTGCTCGACGATCACATGGCGCTGAACCGGGCCGGAATCCCGGCGATCGACATCATTGATTTCGACTACGAGCACTGGCACAAGCTTTCGGACACGCCGGACAAATGCTCGGCCGAGAGCATGGCGAGCGTGGCCAAGGTGCTCATGGCGTGGATGCAGAAGGTGAAGTGATCGCGGTCCAATTCACATCCGTTTGGTGCCTGCATGGCCGCCGCGTTGTTGCTTGCCGCTCTGCTCGCCGCGATTGCCGTGGTCTCGTTGCGCTATCAGATGCGCAACTGGAGCCGCCTGCGTTCGGAGTCGCTCGCGAGTGACGACCGGCGTTACTTGCGTGGCGTCTGCCAACGGCGGACGATCAACTCGGTCTTAATGCTGGCTCTCGCGGGCATGTTGGCCGGCGCCTACCTCTCCGGCGGCATGCAAGAGTTGAATCGGATCGCTAACCTCAAAGACCAAGACCCACCCCAAGAACGGACGCCGCTCGACGATGAGCTGGTCAAATCCGCCATCATCTACCTGTTCGCCGGCCTCGGGCTGCTGTTCCTGATCGTGATGGTCGCCGTCGCGGACTACGTGGCCACGACGCTTTATGGGCGCTTGCAACTGCGGCGCATTCAGAACGAGCAGCGAGCTTTATTGGAGCGAGATCTGGCGATGCATCGGCAGCAAAAGCTGAATGACCGTGCGAAGCGGTTGGGCTGAATGGCGTCCGAAAGGCGTCGTGGAGGTTGTGCTATGAACGAGCCGCTGAGTCCCGAAGGTTACGAGCAGACCAAACAAGAATTGTATGACCTCGAATTACGACTTGCTGAGATTGAAGCGTGAACAGACCTAAGTGCCGACCACTTGGCCAGCGTTCGACGGTCATACAAGACGATGATGCGCGAGTACCTGCAAGACATCAAAACCTACGAGGCCCGAGAAGCGAACAAAAAGCCGCTGGCCTCCGCCTGAGAGGCCAGGTCGCCCGATGACGAACTCAACGATCGGGCGAAGCGGTGCGAACTCCCTACTCCTACATCGCATCGGGCATTCAGTTGCCGCGATGATCCTCCGATCGCCATTGCATCCACCGTCTGAGCAGTGTGTGCGTGTGCCTGGATGCAACGCAATTTTGTCCTCTGCCGCTCGACAGTTCATGCCACTTGCAACGTCGCCCAATGTTTGACACAATACGTGAAATTACACGTATTGCGGCGAACTATGCAAAAGAAGTTGACGATCACCGTTGATGAGCGCGTTTACGAGGGACTGCACACAGTTGTTGGTCGACGAAAGATTAGTCAGTTCATCGAGTCCCTCGTCCGCCCAATCGTCGTTGGCAAGGACTTGGATATCGCCTATCGACAGATGGCGGAGGATGAAGACCGCGAAGCCGAGGCGCTTGACTGGGCCGAGTCCACGATGGGAGACGTTGCCGATGAAACGCGGTGAAGTCTGGTGGGTGACTTTTGAAAGTGCACAGGGCGGCGAAGTCCGCAAGGAGCGCCCCGCCCTGATCATCAGCAACGACGCGGCGAACAAGCACTTGAACCGCGTTCAAGTGGTTCCGTTGACATCCATCGTGAAGCATCTCTTTCCGAGTGAGGCGCTCGTCACCGTGCGAGCGAAAAAGCACAAGGCGATGGCCGACCAACTCACCACCGTAGCAAAATCTCGATTGAAGAATCGCGTTGGACGCCTCTCCCGATCCGAGATCAAAGCCGTTGAACAGGCCATTCGGATCCAACTTGAGATTACCTGATCGTGGTTTGACCGCTTGGTAACGCTTCCAAGAATTCTCCGATCCACGGGTTGAACTCCCGTCGCCGCCCGGCGACAATGTTGACCACCCTGCTTGATCGCCCACGCGCCGTTCGTTCGACCCCCCGCCCACGGCGCGCACCACCCGGAGACCGCACCTCATGAGCCTGCGCCGCGCCTTTCTCGGGCTGCTCGCCCTCACCCTGTTCGTTCCCGCGACCAACGCCCAGGTGCCCGCGGACCAACAAGCGGACATGATTCTCACGAGCGCCCGCAAAGCGCAAACCGAAGGCAACTTCCCGTTCGCGGTGCAGCGCTATGCCGAGTTCCTGCAGAAGTTCGGCAACCATCCGCAAGCGAATCAGGCGCGCTATCAACTGGCACTGGCCTATCTCGATTCACCGGACCGCAACTTCGACAAGGCCCTCGAAAGCCTGAACCCGCTCGTCGGCAACGGCGGCATCCCGGAGCAGCCGTTCGCGCTCTACTACGCGGGCCTCTGTCTGCGTGGCCAGGGTCTGCGCGAAATCGACGGCATGATCGCCAAGCCGAACGAGGCCGCTCAGTTCAAACAACGTGCCGATCAGAAATTCAACGACGCCGCCCAGCGCTTCGCCGCCGCGACGCAGGTGTTCACTTCCAAGTTGCCCAAGGAGTTCACGGAGAGGGGTTCGCCGGAACTCGATTGGGCGGCACGCGCCCGTTGTGATCAGGCCGAGATGGAATTGCGGCTCGGCAAAGCCAAAGAAGCGAAGGCCACGGCGGAACCGTTCGCGAAGGAAGGGCAGCTCGGCAAGAGCAAGTATTTGAAGCTCGGCCTCTATCTGCACGGGTTCGCCGCGGTGCAGACGCAGGATTACCTCGTCGCCGGCCGATCGCTGGCACAACTGACGCCGTTCGACGATCCGCACTATGGCTTGCATGCCCGCTACTTGCTCGGCCGCGTTTTCCAGGTGACCGACCAGAAAGGTGAAGCGGCTCAGGCGTTCGACGCCGTCCTCGCGGGTTACGAGCAAAGCAAGAAGGACGCGGCCGAGGCGCTCAAGAAGCCGGAGCAGTTCGCGAAGAACCCGGCCGAGCGCATGCGGCTCGAAGCGCTGGTGCGCAGTCCGCCGCCGGAGTATGTGCCCGCGTGCATCTTCTTCAACGCCTGTCTCGGCTACGAGGCCGGCCGGTTCGGAGACGCGCTCGGCAAGTTCCAGGAGTTCGCCAAGGCGTTCCCGCAATCGCCGCTCGTGCCCGAAGCTCAGCTTCGCGTCGGCTTCTGCCAGGTGCAGTTGAAGTCGTTCCCGGACGCGATCGCGACGCTGCAGCCGATGCTCGACAAGCAACCACGGCTGGCCGATCAGATCCAATTCTGGCTTGGCAAAGCGCAAGCCGGCGCCGCGGCAGCGATGAACGATCCGATGAAGGTGGCCGACCGGGACAACGCCCTCAAGGCCGCGATCAACACGCTCAAAGCCGCGGCCGACAAAGCGAACTCGATGGCCGGCGCCGATCCGGAAGCCAAGACCCGGCGTGCCGAGATGCTGCTCGAAGTCGCCGACACGCAGCAGTTCGCCAAGCAGTATCGCGACGCGGCAGGCACTTACGAGCAACTGATCAACGAAAAGACACTGCCGAGCCGCACTGAGGAACTCACGCATCGCCTGATCGCGGCCCTGCACCTTGCGGGCGATTATCCGCGGTCCGATCAGGTCGCGAACCAGTTTCTGCAGCAATTCCCGGAGAGCCCGCTGCGGGTGCCCGTGCTGTTCCGTCTTGCGGAGAACGCATACTTCGTCGCACTCGCGGCCGAAAAGCGAACGGACCTGCCCAATCGTCAGGCCGAGTTGAACAAGCTCTTCGATGAAGCGGCCAAGCGTTATGCGGCCGTCGTCGAGAAGGGCGGCGAATTCGAACGGCTGAGTCTCGCACGCTTCGGCCTCGCCATGTGTCTGTTCAAGAAGGGCGAGTTCGACAAGGCGAAGGACATCCTCGACAAGATCCCGAACGCCGACCGCTCCGGCGAACTGGCATACACGCCCTACTTGCTTGCCGACTGCATGCTGCGCCAGGCCCCGGCCACAGTCAGCGGCGCCGGCGAGACACGCAAGCTGCTCGAAGCGCTCGAAGAAGCCGCGGGCCTGCTCGACGGCTTCGTGAATGCGAATCCGAAAGCGCCGGAGGTGCCAGATGCGTTGCTGAAGCTCGGCACGTGTCAAATGCGTCAGGCGGCCCTCATCGCGGTGCCGCAAGAACGGGCCCCGGTCGTGCAGGCGGCGCGCAACACGTTCCAAAAACTAACGCAACAGTTCCCGAAGGAGCCGCAGGCCGCCCAAGCGAAGATGGAGAACGCCAAGTGCATGGCTCTCGCGGGCGACAAGGGCGGTGCGATCAATGAGTTAAAGCAGTTCACGCAGGACCCGTGGCAGAACAGCCCGACGGCGCCGTTCGCGGTGCTCGCGCTTGCGACCTTGTTGCGCGAGCAGAACCAGCCGCAGCCGGCCGCCGATGCGCTCGCCGCCTCTCGGCAGAAACACGAGCCGAACCTTCAGAAAGATCCGGAAAAGCTGGCGCTTTTGCGTTACCACCACGGCGTCGCCCTGCAAGAGGCCGGCAAGTTTGGCGAAGCCCGCCAGGCGCTCGATTCGATCACACAGCTCGTGCCCAACAAGCCCGTGGCGGCCGAGGCGATCTTGCGCAGCGCCCAGTGCCGCATCGCCGAGGGTCGCAAGTTGATCGAGACTGCTCGCCAGCAACTCGCCAACGCCGGTCTCAAGCCCGAACAACAGGGGGCCGCGAACAACATGCTCGCGCAGGGCAACGCGGCCCTGAACGAGTCGGCCCAGAATCTCGAACGCGGCGCCGAGCAACTCAAGGGCCCGTTGCCGTCGAGCGACGCACGCGAGCGCATGTATTACGATGCCGCATGGGCATACCGCTCGCTGGCCGAAGCCGAAGTCGCGGCTGCCCGCTTGAAGATGCAACAAGATCGGCAAAAGGCGCTGCAAGCCGAGGCCGACAAGAAGGCCGCGCCGGGCACCAAGGCGCCGCAAGTGCCGCTCCCGGAGATCGGCCGCGGCGAAATGCCGGTCCAACCGTACGAGCAACGGGCGCGCGCCGCCTATCAGAATCTGATCGCCAACTTCAACGACTCGCTGCTCTCCATTGATGCGCGCTTCGAATTGGCCGAAATGTTCGCCGAGCGCGACGAATTCGATCCGGCGATCAAGCTGCTCAAGGAAGCCAACGACGTCGAGCCGCGCGGCGACAAGCTGCCGTTGCCGGAGCTGGTCGACAAGATTCGTATTCGATTAGGGACGTGTCTGGCCGCGAAGAAGGACCTTGATGGCGCGCTCGGCTATTTCGAAGCGGTGGCTGGCAACCCGAAGTCGCCGCTCGTGGCGCAGGGGTTGTATCGCGCCGGCGAGGTCCTCTTGGCCAAGGGTGAAACGGCCAAGGCGATCGAACGGCTTTCGCAATTCCGCGACAAAGGTGAGTACCAGAACGTACAGGGCGTCACCGATCGAGCGCTGTTGCGGCTCGGCTTCGCGCTTGGCATCGACAAGAAATGGGACGCCTCGCGTCAGGCCTACGAGACGCTGGTCAACCGCTTCGGCGGGAGCCCGTGGGTCAACGACGCGCGCTATGGCGCCGGGTGGGCCTTGCAAAACGCGGGGCAATTCGATCCGGCTGTCAACTGGTACAACCAAGTGATCGCGGCGACAACGACCGAATTGGCCGCGAAGGCGCATCTGCAAGTCGGTCTCTGTCGCCTCGAACAGAAGCGCTATGGCGACGCAGTCGCGGCCCTTCTCATCGTGCCGTACACGTTCGACTATCCGGAACTGAGCGCGACCGCCTTGTGCGAAGCGGCTCGTGCCCTGACCGAAGACAAGAAGCCGGAACAGGCCGAGCGCCTGTTGCGCAAAGTGATCAAGGATCATCCGACCAGCGAGTGGGCCAAGGTGGCGCAAGAGCGACTGGAGAAACAGAAATAGTGCAAAGCCCACGGACGGACGTCCGTGGGCTTTCGCGGGAGATCAATGATGATCCGCCGACTTCTCGCCTTCGCAGTTTTGCTTGCCGCCGCGTCGCCGACGTGGGCCTATATCGAAGCCCCGATGACGCTCGCCGACGTTATCAATCAATCGACGCAGATCACGATCCTGCGCGTGACGCGTGTCGACAAATCGAAGAGCCTGATCGTTTACGAAAAGGTCGAGGACATCAAAGGCAAGTTCACAACGGCCTCTGCACGGCACGTCTGCACCGGCCAGCTTCGCGAAGGCGAAACGAAGACCGTGCTCGATTGGGCCGAGCCGGGCAAGACTGCCATCTTCTTTGCCAAGGACGGGGCCTGTGAGACATGCATCGATAATTACTGGTATCAGATCTACAAGCAAGGCGACGATCTCTATGGCATGAGCCACGGCGAGCCGTTCCTGTTGCGATCGTATGCCGGCAAGGCCGACCGGTTGCCGCCGATCGTTCGCGGCATCATGGAAGGCCGCGAAGTCATTTGTCCGGTGATGGAGGACAACAAGGATTTGCTGCACAAGCGCGCCGCCCGCATCATGCGCACGAAGGCGAGCATGAAGCTCATGAATTTCGACCACAAGCGCGATTTTCTCGGCTGGGGCGGCGAGGACATTCGCCGCATCCCCGGCGGCACTGGCTTCAGCCACATCGGCCCGCTGTCGCGCATCGACGCCGAGGCTCGGCACGTGTCCGCGGTTGACTTTGACGGCGACGGCAAACTCGACGTTTGCGTCGTTTCCACGAGTGCCGTGCGTCTCTTCCAGAATCAGGGCGAATCGTATAGCGAGGTCACGCTGCCCGGCTTCAAGGGCGGGGCCCGCTCGGCCGCGTGGGGCGACTTTAATGGCGACGGCAAGCCGGATCTTCTGCTTGCGACCGGCGACGGCGTCAAACTCTTCACGAACCTCGGCGGCGGCTTGTTCCGCGACGACTCGGCCCGGCTGCCGCGCGACGCGGCCGGCGCGACCGCGGCCGTCTGGATCGACGCCGATAGCGACGGCAAGCCGGACGTGCTCGTCGCGACCGCGTTCAATGGCTTGCGCCTGTTCCGCAACAACGCCGGCAAGTTTGACGACGTGTCGACGGCATGGGGCCTCGGGCCCAACGGGATAGGCGGCGATGCTCGCGGCGAGGCCCTCGCGGTCGCCGACGTGAACGGCGATCGCAAGCCGGACTTTCTCTATGGCGCTGGAACGGGCATGCTGTTCGTGAACACTGGTCAGCGCTTTGAATTGAAATCCGACAGCGGCATCGCGTTCGACCCGACCCGATGCGGACCGACGTTCGTCGACTTCAATGGCGACGGCCGCGTCGACCTGTTTGTCCCGCAGAACGGCAAAGCCAAGCTCTTCAAGAACGACGGCATGGGCCGGTTCACCGACGTGACTGACAAGTGTGGCGACCTCGGCAAGCCGATCTTCGGCGCGACCTCGGCCGCATGGGGCGACTTCAACAACGATGGACATCTCGACGTCGTCATCGGCTGCCTGCGTGGGCCGAATCGCTACTTCCAAAACAATGGCGACGGCACCTTCACTGATCGCTCGGCCGAGTTTGGCTTGACGGCACGCGTCTTTAACAGTCAGGCCGTGGCGCTGGCCGACTTGAATGGCGATGGCAAGCTCGACCTGCTGATGGCCAATGAGGGTCAGGACTCCGCGATCCTCTTCGGCAACAAGGAACTGCCGAACAAGGCGACGCCGCTGGTGGTGCATGTGCCCGCCGACGCGACACAAGTGCGGCTTGTGGGGAAGGACCTGCAGAAAATCTCGGCGATTTCGACCGGCGACGGCCGCGGGCAACCGGGGCTGGCACCGCGCTTCGTCGTGCCGCCAGGGGCCTATCAAATTGAAGTGCGCGACGGAGCGGGCAAGACGCTAACCAAGGACGTGACGGCGACGGCCGATCCGATGAAGGTTCGCTTCGACGAAAAAGCGGCACCCCCAGCGCCGCCGAAGAAGTGACGGGTGTGGTTTTTGTGGAATCCTCGATGACCAACGGCAGCACCATGATTCGCAGCTTGCTCATCCTCGGCTTGATCGCGCTTCCGGCCACCGCGGACGATGCGCCAGGCGCTACTTACCGCGGCAATGCGCAGCGGACCGGCAATGCCGATGGCGTTGCCGGTCCGAGCAAGCCGGAGGTGCTCTGGTTCCACAAGTCCGCCGAGAAGTTCATCGCCTCGCCGGTCGTCTCCGGCACCGAACTGCTGTTGCCCGCCCTTAGCGCGTTCAATGGCGGCGTCGTCAACAGCTTCCCGATCAATCCGAAGGACCCGAAAGAGATCAAGCCGAGTTGGTCGAAAGGCCCGCCGCTCATTCGCTTTCCGACCGTGAGTTCGCCCGCCATTGCTGACGGCAAGATCATCTTCGGCGCCGGCATGCACGACACAGAAGGCACGACGCTCTACTGCATCCCGGCCGACGGCGGCCATCTCCTCTGGGCCCTCTCGGTCACCGGGCCGCTCGTGCATATCGAAGGTTCGCCGGCCATCGCGAATGGCCGCGTCTACGTCGGCGGCGGCGCGGCTGGCGTCCTGTGTCTCGACCTCAACACGGTCACGTTCGACGGCAAAGAACTGAGCGCCAATCAGATTCCTGCCATGCAGGCGACCCGGCTCAAGGAACTGCAAGCGAAGTACGAAATCGAAAAGAAGAAAGACCCCGACTTCGCGACGGCGCCTACCGAGAACGATCTCCTCAAGCCGGCTCCGAAGACGATCTGGATGCAAGGACAGAAGCGCTGGCACGTCGACGCGCCGATCCTCGTTGCGGGCGACAAGGTGCTGGTCGCGTCGGCTTTTCTCGACAAGGAGAAGGAGGGCGATCGGGCCGTCTTCTGCGTCGACGCGGCGACCGGCAAGGAACTCTGGCGTGCGCCGCTGACGCAGAATCCGTGGGGCGGGCCGACGCTCGCCGGTGATACCGTCATCGTGACGACCAGCAGCATCGCTTACACGATGAAGGAACTCGAAGGGGCCAAAGGCGAAGTCGTCGCGCTCGATCTCGCGACCGGCAAGGAGAAATGGAAGAAGCCGGTGCCGGGCGGTGTGCTCGGTTGCGCGGCCGCGACCAAGGACGCGGCCGTCTTCACGTGTACCGACGGCAAGCTGCGCTCGTTCGATTTGAAGGACGGCGCCCGGAAGTTCATTTACGATGCCAAGGCCCCGATGTTCGCTCCGCCGGCCGTGGCGGGCGACGTTGCCTACATCGCCGACCTGAACGGTATCGTCCATGCCGTCGATTTGAAGACAGGGACGGCGACGTGGACGCTTGATCTCAGCAAGGATCCCGTTAAATTGCCGGGCGCGAATTACGGCGGCATTACCGTCCATGGCGGCCGGCTCTACCTGGCGACATGCAATTTGGAAGGACCGTTCGCCAGCCAGCCGACGGCCGTGGTGTGCATCGGAACCAAGTAGGACAGGTTTCCAACCTGTCCCGGACAGACAGGTCAGGTTAATAAACCTGACCTACAAGGAAGATCACATGACCCGCATACTCGCGCTCGGCTTGTCGTTAATCGCGTTGCCCGCCCTCGCCGCCGATCCCGCGGGCATCGCGGTCGACAAGGACAAGAAGATCGTCAGCGTCGACGCCAAGATCGCGCCGCGGAAGCTCGCGAAGTACGATCAGATCTATCCGATCGAGGTCGTGGCGTGCTGGGCCGATCCGAAGGGCAAGAAGGCTCACGAGACCGTTGTCACCATCGATGTGAACCCGAGCGACGTGCACAAAGCGCTCGAGTCGGTCGGCCTCAAGCCGGGTAAACCGGCGCTCGGCGAAAACACCGAGGCGGCGGGGCCGGAGGTGAAAATCTCGCTTGAAATTCCCGATGGCGGCGGCACCAAGAAAGTTTCCATCCATCGCTTCTTGATTGACCCGAAGACGAAGCAGCCGTTCCCAAAGGAAGTCAAGTTCCGCTTCACCGGCTCCGCGATGTCGAAGCCTGACCCGACCAAGGAAGCCGAGGTTTATGGCGCCGACGTGTCCGGCACGTTGATCGCGATTTATCCCGTGACCAACGAGACCGTGTGCCAGACGTCGCTGACGATGAAGGAAGAGAAGTATCTGAAGCTCGAAACGAACCCGGATTTGATTCCCAAGGAAGGCACGCCCGTGAAGATCATCATCGAGGCCGTCAAGTGATGCGGATCAAATCTCTCGCCGTAGCCGCCGCGTTCGGGTTGACGAGCTGCGGTCCCTCGCCGGCGCCTCCCGCGGTAGTGGCGACTCCGGTCGTTGCCGCCGCGGAAAAGCCGGAGCCGCCGGCCAAGGATCAGTCTGTCACGGGCGATCCGCCGGTGAAGACCGAGCCAATTCCGGACGGCGGCACGTTCCGCTTTCCCGAGGATCTCGGCGGCAGGGCGCTGGCCAAGTCGCTAACGCCGGCAGTCCCACCAGCGCTGTCGACGCCGGCCCCCGCGGCGCCACGCGAACGCAAGCTGCCGGCATTTCTCGACGCACCGACGCCGCCGCTTCCGGATGCCGCGAGTTCGCCGCCGCGCCTGGGGCTCGCGCCGAACAAGGAAGCGCGTCCTGTTGCGCTGCCGGATCGCGTGCCGCTCGAACTTGGGGGCGTGATCCCGGAATTGCCAACACGCGCCGAAATCACGCCCGGCCCGCTGACGCGCACCGAGGGCCGCGATGTCGCCAAGCCGGCGGACCTGCCGATCCTGAGCGCGAAGCCGATCGGCGACCGAGCTCCGTTGATCGATCCAACGGCCGAGTTCACCGCCGCGAGCGTCATCAGCCCGAGCCTGCCGCTGCGCACGACCCAGGCCGACTTCGTCCGCATCAACCTGCCGGACCCGTTCGAACACGTCGACGCCGCCAAGCCGCGAACGCCGGTCGCTGAAAACCCAAATCGCGTGCTCGGCAACCCGCCGCCGCCGCGGTGAATTGAGTCAATTCACTTTCTGTCGATTTCCGCCAGCGCGGCACGCAGCTTCGCGCCGGTCACTGGTTTCACCATCGCGATGTACGCGATCATCCCTTCGACCCAGCCGCGGAAGTTCGAGTGGCCGTCGCGGTTTTGCTTCGCCAGCCCCTCGGTCTTGGCTCGGTGCAGGATGGCGCGCACGCGGCGGACCACGTCCCGCGGCACCGCCGGGGCGGCATTGACGACGAGGCCGGTGACGGTTTGCCGGGTCTCGGGCCGTTGCACGCGTGTCTTTTTCGCGTTGACCGCAAAACCCTCGTCCTCGGCAATGTGCCGGACGCGCGCGATCAGGTAGCCGACCTTGTCGCGGTTGCCGGGCCCGGCGGAGAAAGTCATATCGTCCGCGTAGCGTGTGTAGGCGAACCCCATCTTCTTCGCCAGTCCCGCGAGCCGGCGGTCGAGTCGCCGGGCTACTTGATTTGAAAGCGCCGGGCTCGTGCACGCTCCTTGCGGCAACGCTCGCGGACCGGTGGCGACATAGTACGTCGTCCCTGCGTACACCACCTTGCGACGTGGACACTCGGTGCAGAGGAGCGCTATCAACGTCGCGATGGCGCCGCTATAGCCGAAGCGCAAGAACACATGACGCACGCGGGCGAAGTTGATCGACGGGAAGAAATCCTCCACGTCGAGATTGACCACCACGTCGCGGCCGGCGTGAACTTGTGCGTTGGTCACCGTCGATCGACCGGCGACGAAGCCGTGGGCCGGTTCCTC
Source organism: Gemmataceae bacterium (assembly GCA_036266155.1). Taxonomy (GTDB): domain Bacteria; phylum Planctomycetota; class Planctomycetia; order Gemmatales; family Gemmataceae; genus SIAJ01. The sequence continues at coordinate 27,995 of DATANR010000191.1, forward strand.
CGTCGGCATCTTGGCGAGGAAGTTTGTCATTATCCACTGTTGGGCGAGCGCGAGCGTCTTGTGCGGAGCGCTGAGGATTCGCATGCCGCCCGACTTCTTCGGCACCTCGAATTGAACGTAATGGATCCGCGTCGCTGCCTCGGTGTGGTAGCAGAGCCAGCGCAACCGCGAAACCGTGAGCCCCATTTCGAGCGCCATCCGGAGCGGCACGTGCAAATGGGGGAGTCCCGCCTCGTCAAGTTTGAACACGTCGCTTTCACGCCTATTCATCAGCGCCGAGACGCCCTTGCCGACGAAGATGATGTCATTTGCTTTGTAATGGGCAACCGCCTCGGCGCGCAAGCGCTTCTGCTCGGCCGCCTCCGCCTTTTTGCGCGCCTTGATCTCGGCCCGGGCCGCGCGATCGGCCTGCACAGCCGCCTCGGCCGACTCGCCGGCCTTCCTTTGGATGTATTGCGGTCGATTGCCGAACCTTTCCCATTCGTCGCCGACGCCGTGCATCTCCGCCAGTTCATCGGCGTGCAGGAACCCCTGGGTGAGCATGCCGCGATCGATGAGCATGGTCCGCGGATCGGAAGCCGGCGGAATCATGTCGCGGCGGCCGAACCACATCCAACCGGTGCGGCGCGTCTGCTCGGCCTGCTTCAAGAGGTCATCGCGATGGATCGGCAAGAACTCGCTCGCCTGCGTGCCAACGGAGGGCGGCAACGCGGGCGCTGGGGGCATTGGAGTTGAGATTCGACGCTCCGTCGGCGCCGGCGAGGGCTCTCTCGCAGGGGGCGGCGTTGGCGGTGCAGGAGCAGGCACCGGCTCCGGCTTGCGGCCGCCGCGAAGAATCTTTGGCAGGAAGTCCCAAAATCCCATGCGCCTTCTCTCCGATCAATTCGCGCTTGCAGGTGGAAGGCGGCCGGTCCGACTTCACGCGCGACCGAGGACGTTCACCAAGCCGCCGGCGTCACCGTCGGGGCCGGAACCCGTTGACTCAGCAAGGCCCCGACGGTGACGCCGGCGGCCCAAGAGCAACGGCCTCGGGGACGAATGGGAATGAAACCTCTCGCCCTGACGGAACATCAGAGCACCAGCGGTCTCGGCCCGGCTCGCCTCCCACCCACAAACGCTACCAACGTACGATCGATCGAAACCACTGCTCGACGCTGACGCTCGGCAGCTTACCATCGGCTGCCCGGCGCAGGGCCTGCATGTGCCGGCACGGCCCGGCACGCAGCTTGAACCGGAAGTAGTGCGAGCAATGACATTGCCCGCGCGTGATCCGGCCATCGGCATCGCAGACGATCTCGATGTTCTTCCCGTCGACGCGGCCGACAACGGCGCGGACGCTGCCCATCGTCTCGTCGCGTTTGACTTTGACCAGCCCACGGGCCACGATGTCGCGCGCGGCCTCCGCCTCGGGGCTGTCGAACTTCACGTGCCTAATCGACGCCTCGACCGGCATGATCTGTCGCCAGCGATAGACGCCACCGACCAGGTCGTGAATCACCTGACCGAGCAGCGCGAACCGGTTCAGGCCCGCGGCCACCAGATGCGGCGCCGCCCCGGTCCGCTGGCGGACCTGCTCGAACGTCAACGTCGGCGACGAATGGAATGTGGCCGCGATGTCGCCGAGCACGTCTTCACTCGGCTCGACCGGCGGCTGAAGGTCGGCAAGTGCCCCGCCGCCGCTCGTCCAGTCGTTGGCTGTCCATCCAGAGAGGCCGAGCAGCAAGCGCATGCCGCCCATGCGCACGGACCAGAAGCTCGGGAGGCCCGTGCCCAGCAGGAACACGTCCGCCCCGTCAGCCAGCGGCAGAAGACGCGCGAGCGTCAGCAAACGATCGCGGCCCCACACGCGAATCCACTCGGCCTTGGGTCCGTCATAATTCTGGCCATGCAACGGAATGCGGACTTCCCAGGGTTCCAGCACGATGGTCACCGGCGAGCCCGGCGTCAGCTCGAAGCGTAACGCTCGCGGGCTGGTGCGCGCACGGCGCCGCTTGAGAATGGCGAGCACCGAATACAGGCCCTCCCGGCTGATCGGCACGCGCCTGAACGGCAGGCTCATCGCCGCTTGTAGTTGCATGAAGCCGCGGAGCCATGACGGCGGCAGTTCGATCTTCTCCTCGCGGTGACCATCGCCCCCGCCGGTCGTCACTTCGAAGCCGCCCGGATCGACCGCGAACCGGGTGCGCCGGTAGGTCCGCAGCCGCTGGAATTCCTCGTAAAGCGCCAGAGAATAGTCGACGTTCGTGGTGCCGAGTGACACGTCGGCGGCCGTGCCAAACAGCTCGCGATCGACGGTCAGGCAGCCGTAGCTCGATTCATCCTTGCTGAAGCACTCGAAGAACAAGACGTCCGGCGCCACGGTCACGACGGGATCGCAGGGCACCATGACCCGGAACAGCTCGGGGTCGTTCCAGGCCAGAAAGGTCGCGTAGCGATCGCGGGTCTTCCAGTAAGTGTGACGCAAGCCGCGGAAGCGCTGCTCCAGGCCCGGCGGCGCCGGCTCGGCTGGCGCGGCGAGCAGCGTCTCACGCGACTGTTTGTACGCCACTTGGCGAATGGCCGCCTCGCGCTCGCGGATTCGAGCCTGGTAAGCCTGATAGGCGGACTTGTCCTTTGGCTTGAACTTTAGGTCGCTCACGACGATTTCGTGCAGCGTGCTGACCGCCTCGCGAAAGCGTAAGGGATCACGCAGATCGCCCACGAACGAGACGCGGTCGCGGCGCAGGTTGGGCGCGAACGACAGGGCCATGCCGGACGGCCCCACCGCGACGCTGCTGCGACCTTTGTAAGCGACCGTGAAAATCATCGGGTGCTGGCGAACGCCGTCGCGGGAACCGACCGGGGCCGACTTCACGCATGGACCGGGGTCGTTCACCAAGCCGCCTGCGGGGATTCCCCGGGCCGGACTTGTCGCCTCAGCGCAGCCCGGGGAATCCCCGCAGGCGGCCCAAGAGCAACGACCTCGGGGACGAATGGGAAAGAAACCTCTCGCCCTGACGGAACATCAGAGCATCAGCGGTCTCGGTCCGGTCGGTCCCCGCGATGGCGCCGCTTCCTCCTTTACAACTGCAACTCGGGAAACTGCCGTTGGATGGCCGGCAACAGGCTCGGCTGCCGCTCCGCCAGTCCGACGATGGCCGCAAGCCCCACGCGAAACTCCGGCCCACGCACCGAGCGCACCGCTACCGCGAGTAACGGCAACAGTCGATCGGCCTCGTCCCGCTGGCTCGCCAGTCGGTTCACGACTTCGGTGATCACTCCGGGTTTCTGTCGCCCGCCGCGCGCCACGTTCAAGAGCACCGTGGCCCACAGCAGGCACACCGCATCCGGGTCGGCGCCTTCGGTTCGCCGCGAGAGTTCGGCGACGAGTCGGCCGCGAACATCGTCGTAAGGCGATTCGATGAGGTAATGCCAGAACGTCGGATCGTCGCGCAATTCGGAGTCGTGCAGCCACGCCCAACCGATGCCGCGCACGTCGGCGTGCTTGCTGTCGAGGAACTCCAGGATCCATTTACCGCGGACGGCCCCGAAGCCACTGAGTGTCGAGCGCAGCCAGTCGACGAGCGCCGGTCGCACAATTGAGCACTCGGCCTGAACGAGCGCCAGCAGTTCCGGCGCATCCGTTTCGGCAAACGTCTTTTGCTGAAGCAAATGAAGTCCCAACTCCGCGACCGGCTTCGAGCGATTGCCCGCGAGACGCAAGACTTCCGACGCCGCGACGCGACCGGCATCGAGCCGGCGCGTGAGCAATGCCGCGAGCCGTTGCAGTTTCTCCAGGTTGTCGCCATTTAGGCGAGTGAGCCATTCATCGACGGCCACCGATGCGAGGTCGGGGGCTCGTTCGAGCAGGTCGAAGCCGAGCGCTGCGAGGTCCGGATCGGCGTGGTCGGCGAGTCGCAGTAATTCGGTCACGGGCCGGGCGCGCAGCCAGGCGTCGTGGTGCTTGCGCAACATTCGCGCCGCCCATTGGCGGACGGCCCGCGCATTCGCAGCGAGGAGCACCTGGAAAACCGCTGCCGCGTCGCCGGCCCACGCCGCTTCGAACCGCGGGGCCGGCGCCAGGTCGGCGATCGACATGCCCGCCGCAAACTGCCAGCCGCGCGCTTCGCTGACGAGTGCCGGGCAGTGCTCGAACAGTACGTGCATCAAGCCGCAGTTGTCGAGCAGGTGAATATCCGTATCGATGTCCGCATCGGTAAAGCGCGGCAAGAACGCGACGGCGGCTTTCACATAACGGGCGGGATCGGACTTGCCGATGTTGCGGAAATAGCGCCAGGCTCGGCGCCGCAGGTAACGCCGCGTGGGCAGCGAGAACAGCAGGTGACGCCGTTCGTACCGCTGACGCGTGCCGTCGTCGATCGGCCAGTTCTTCTTCCATTGCGCTTGCGCCGGTCGCGGCATTTTCGTGTTGCCGGGCATCACGATCACCGGCTCCTGCTTGCTGGCGGTCGCATAGAAGGTGCCACGGTGTTCATTGATGTTCACATTGGTGAACCCCTCGGCGAGCCAAGAGTTGGCAACCACTTCCGCCGACGATCGGCTTTGCAGCGACTCGTGTTTGAAGCGCGTCCTCGTTTTTCGCGCGCGCCGCACGGAGCGATCGAACGCGACCAGGAAGGCGCCCATGACGATGTCGTCGCCCGCCTTTTCAGCGAGTTTGAACAGCCGTTTCACCAGCGGCTCGTGACGGTAGCAATTCAGCGGGTGCGACAAGTATTCGAGCAAGGCGTTCCGCGCGAACGGACGAGGATCAGCGAACCAGCGGGCCGCGAATTCCCCAAGCCGTTCAGCGAAGTGAACGCGACGAAGCTCGTCGACGAACGCGGGATCCGCGCGAGCGAAGAGTTCTTCGGCGAGAGTCCAGGACCCGGCAGCCATGGCGACATCCACGGAAGGTGGTGAGCAAAGTAACCCGTCACGACGGCGCATGCAAGCATGGAAGGCAAAAATGCGTCGCCGCTGGCATGCTTCGCTTGCTTTTTCCTTTCCGACGCGAATTTCGTGCATTGGCCCGAAATGACTGGGCCTTTGCGCCGAAAGCTGGAGTTCGGTCCGATCGCCAATGGCGATGAAGTGGGTGGAAACCCCGTCAACCGCTGAAGTCAACCATGAATCAATTACCCGAAACCTGGCACGTGCGCCCCGCCGTCGAGGTGCCTGCCGAGGAGACCGTCGTCGATCTGCCGCCGCGACCTTCGGGCGGCTTCGCGTGTCGGCGAAACGCGGCGCGCTTCGCGCCGAAGCCGGGTGTCCGGGTCGAAGTACGGCCGTGGGGCGCCGGGGCCGGTCAAGACGTTGCCCAGGAATTGTTGGATTTGTCCGAACTCGGCCTCCGTGTCCGGCTGCGCATGCCGGTTCGCGTGAGCGGTCAATTCGAAGTTACTCTTCGCGACGCGGCTAGTCAGCGCGTGTGCCGCGTCATGGCCATCATTCGCTGGTCGACCCGCTCGCAGGACGGCGGCATCACCGCGGGCCTGGAATTGAGCAGACCGCTGCTCCCGGAAGTCGTCCGTCGGATTGCCGGCGCGCCCATGCCAGCGGCCCCTCCCGCACGCCCATCATGAGCTTGTGACCGTACCGCTATCAGATCGACGCCTGCCTGTTTGCCGCTGGCACATCGACCCGCGCGCCGGTATAAGAGCCTGATCCCGCCGCGCCCAATTCTCTTGAGGCTCCAATGGGCCCCCCTCCCGACCCCGCTCCCGTTCGTACCGGCTGGGGCTCGCTCCTCGCGCTGACGAAGTATCAATGGTTCGTGTTCATCGTGGCCTGCCTGGCGTGGGACCTCGATTGCATGGATCAGCAACTCTTCAACGTCGCCCGTCGGCCGGCGATGAAGACCTTGGTGCCGGCGGTCAGCGCCGACGATGACCGACTCCCCGCCCTTCGCGAGAAACTGACGGCTCAGCGTGCCAAAAACGACAAACCGCCGCCGACCGACCAGGAAGTGATCGCGGCTCAAACCGACGCTGATGTGGCCCACGGCGCCGCCCAGGCGACTTCGATCTTTCTCATCGGCTGGGCCATTGGCGGCATCGGTTTCGGCATCATGGGCGATCGGCTCGGCCGCGTCCGCACGCTGATGCTTACCATCCTGCTCTATTCGGTGTTCACGGGGCTCAGCGCCTTCTCGACATCGGTCATCGACTTCGGCATCTACCGCTTCCTCACCGGGCTCGGCGTCGGGGCGGTGTTCGCCGTTTCGGTGGCCCTGGTCGCCGAGACCGTGCCACAAGCTGCCCGGCCTTACGCACTTGGGCTGCTCCAAATGTCGAGCGCGTTCGGCAACATGATCGCAGCCACCGTCTCCATTGTGCTCGGCTACATGAAGATCGATGGGCAGCTCGGCGACATCAAGCCGTGGAAGGTCATGTTCCTGATCGGCGTGATCCCGGCGTTCTTGATTGTCCTGATCCAGAGCCGACTGAAGGAGCCCGAGGCGTGGACGAAGGCGCGGGCCGAGCAGAAGGCGGGCACGGGCAAACCGCTCGGGTCGTTCAAAGAACTGTTTGGCGATCCTCGTTTAAGGTCACGGGCCATCTTCGGCGTTTTGCTGGCGTTTGCCGGCGTGGTTGGCCTCTGGGGAATTGCCTTCTTCGCGCCGGACTTGCAGTCATACGTGTTCCGCCCAGTGTTCCAGGACGAGGCAACCAGTCGCGCTCTCTCGGGGGATGCAGCCAAAGACTACGTTGATGGCCGAATGGCGATCTGGGGCGGGTGGACGTCGATGCTGCTCAATGCCGGCGCCGCCCTCGGAATCTTCGCTTATAGCTGGCTGACCCCGCACCTGGGCCGCAAGCTCACCTTTGCCTTGGCGTTCATCGCGGCGGCGCTGAGCACGGCATTCGTCTTCTGGAAGCTGTCTGTGTTCAACGACATCTTCTGGATGATGCCGATCATGGGCTTCTGCCAGCTTGCCGTGTTCGGCGGGTATGCGATCTATTTCCCTGAGTTGTTCCCGACGCGCCTGCGCAGCACGGGCACGTCGTTCTGCTACAACGTGGGCCGCTTGGTCGCCGCGCTCGGACCGGCCGCCCTCGGCCTGCTGACGAGCCAGGTCTACGCCGGCTACGATGCGCCGGGGCCGCTGCGCTATGCCGGCATGACCATGTGCAGCGTCTTCCTGATCGGCCTGGCCGTGTTGCCGTTCCTGCCCGAGACCAAGGACAAACCGCTTCCGGAGTGAGTTTTGATGACCGCACCCGACTGGCTCTCGACCCGCGACGGCGGCCTGGCAAAGGGCCTGAGCGACCGCACGCTCATGGTCACACTCAACGGCCACCCGCAATGGCGTCTCGACGCGGGGCCCGCCAAGGGCAAGTTCACGTGCGCCGTCATGCAAACGAACAACGGCCAACGCCTGGATACCGGCAAGGAGTATCCGACCCAGGAAGCGGCCCTCGCGGGCGGACTGGAGGAATTGCGGGCGAAGTTGGGGTGGTGAGGGCACGCTTCAAGAGGGATGAGATAAAGCGTGAGCACCAGGCCTCTTGACAGCCGCGCGACGGGGATGCTCAAATATAGTTGGGGATATGGGGCGCAATCGAGGTAAGGCGCGCATGACCAGGAGAGAGCACGCTGGCGTGCTCTAATCTAATCTGAGTTCGCGGTGGAGGCCCGAGGATGGGTTGGGCGAGCAAATATATCGACAAGTTGTGGGCGGGTGAGACGGTCTCGTTTCGTCCCCGTGGCAGTTCCATGTCCGGCAAGATCGAATCCGGCCAGCTCTGTACCGTGGCCGCGGTCGATCCCGAGGCGCTAGATGTCGGCGACATCGTGCTGTGCAAAGTGAACGGCCGGGAGTATCTGCACTTGGTGAAGGCAATCCAGGGGCCGCGGTTCCAGATCGGCAACAACCGGGGTCGGATCAATGGATGGGTTTCGGCGAACGCCATCTTTGGCAAACTTGTTGCCATTGCAGCATGAGGCGGTCGGGCCGGGACATCAAACAGTAGCGAGTTGGGGAGAGTTTTCGCTCTCGTACCGTGTTTGAGGGCGCTCTCGAGTGACTGCCGTGGAAAAGAGTAAGATTGCAGTATGAAGTCGACCGTGTACGCCTTAGGCGCGGGAGATATCCATCAACGCCAGTTGGCGCAGCTTTCAGAGGGTTCTGGCACTAGAATTGGAAATCCACATTTTCAACCCATCTCCTTCGCGGGCATGGGGATGGGCGCGAAAACGCAGGCAGAGATGGTCAACCCCAGTATCTGTGTTGGCCATCTCTCAAATTTGGATGAAACGAATCCGCCGCCCGCCGAACTGCTTCATTGCGAAGCAGTAATGCGGGCAATGTTGCAACACAATGAAACGATTGCCGAAGTGGCAATCAGTCCGCTTCTTACCGTGCCGTTCGGCGACGGACCCACTCACGCCAGCTATTCGCTTGCTCGGGCGCGATTGCCACGAGGCGGTCGACTTCGGTCTGGCTGCCGAGTCGGTCGCCCGTGTGGAACAGGCAGACGGCGAGTGCCGCACGGCCATCGGGATGGCCCGGCATGTCGCTGAGGGCGCTGCGCAATACCTCGGCGCCTTCCTTCCATTCGTGGGCTTCAGTCAGTACGAGGCCGAGCATCATCCGACTCAGCGGATTGCCGGGATTGATCTCCACAGCCTTGCGAGCGTAGCTGCGTGCCTTGTCGAGGTCCCTCAATCGCAACGCCGTCATGATCGCATGATGTAGGGCCGGCTCACGCGCGGGACCGACGGCGATCGACTTCTCTGCGGCCGCCAACGACTCGGCCGCCTGATTATCCGCGCCGAGTACGACGGCCAGCGCTTCCCAGGCGATGGCGTCGGACGGGAAGCGTTTGGTGCTGCGCCGCAAGTAATCCGTGGCCAGGTCGAGCATGTTCGGATTGTTGACGCCGCGGGCCTTGTTCAAGCGGACCAGATAAGCGAGCGCGATGCCCAAATCGCGGATGTGTTCCTCGGGTGACGGTCCATACTTGCTTCCGGCATGAAACGATCGAATCGGCAGCTCGTAGGCAACGTCGGGCGGCACGACGAACACTTTGCCAGGCCGTCGGACGATTCGGTGATCGGTGACGGCCGTGTGCGACACGTCAGCCGTTGCGGTCCGCGGCATATGGCACTCGACGCACGCGTCGTTCTTGGCATGCCGTTCAGGCACCGGCAATGTGCAGGGCCGATCGGCATGGCACTTCTGACATGACTGGCGATAGTGCGCTTCGCGCGCTGCCGGCGGCGGATCGCGGTGCGGGTCGTGGCAGGAGGTGCAGCTCAATTTACCATCCGATCCGGTTGCACATTTGCTGGACGCCATCTGCTCCACATGTCCAACGAAGTTCAGCACTTGCCCAGGCGCCGCAGTTCGCAGCACGACGGTAATGAACTTTTCCAACGGCAAACCCGGCCGGTAGTCGAACGGACTGCGGCCGCGGCGAACCACTTGCTGTTCGCCTTGCAAATGACATTGCTGACAGACGGCATCACGCAAATCCGGCTTGAGATGATGCGGGTTGACGATGCTCGTGTCGATACCCGCGACCTTGGTCCCGTCGGTTCGCTCGCCGACGTGCAAGCTGCCGGGCCCGTGACAACGTTCACAGCCGATGTTCGCTTGCTGGGCGAAGAGCGGCTCACGGTATCGGCTTTCGACGCCGGGGATGCGCTCGACACGGCCGACGTGGCAGAACAAGCACATTTCCGTGACGGGCCGTTGCGCGTGCTGGCCGGGTCCGAAGCCGGGCGACATGTCCCAGCGTTGGCGGGCGACGAACCAGGAAACTCCCGTTTGCCACACTGAACCGTCGCGAATGCAAGCGTACGATCGCGCCTGCCGTCCGGAGCCGATGACCAACGCCGCATCCACGTCGGTCGCCACGATAGGTTGACCGTCTGTGCCAAGCCGCTCTTCACTTTGGCGGAGCCGGCCGTCTTTCTCAGTAATTCGATAGCGCGTGCCGATGCCGCCATCGAACGTCGCTCGTGCGGTGTCACCGAACTTTTCAATGTGCTCCGCGGACGGCCAGTATGCGGCGGAGCGGCCCATGGGATGCCGATGGTACGAATCGCACAGGTCCTTGTGGCACGGAGCGCAGGCCGCATCGCCGACGAAGGCGATATCCGGTCGAACATTGCGAAACGGCGTATCGAATGTCAGCCGGGGGTCGGGGGATTCTTCGGAAAGTTCCTTGGGAGCAACCGGCGGCGGGTCGCCATCAGGCACTCGCGGTCCCCAGAGGTAGACGCCGACAATCACGCCAATGACGATCGCGATGAGGAGGCCGAACCAGATCAAGGCGTACTTGGACATGGCGAATCTCGGTTACTCAACGCGGCAGAAGATTGCCTTCAAGTAGCGGCCTTCTTGAACGTGGGCGAGGAACGGATGATCGCCACCTGCTCCCGCGATCTTGAATATTTGCACGGATCGACCGGCCTGCCACGCGGATCGGCGAAGCGTTTCGAGGAACGTCTCCTCGCTGATGAGGCCGGTACACGAGCACGTCAAAAAGATGCCGCCCGGCGCGACCGCTTGCAGAGCGAGGCGGTTCATGTCGGTGTATTTCTTGAGCGCCAGGTCGATCGTTTCGCGATCGCGCGTCATTTTCGCGGGATCGAGGACGACTACGTCGAAGCGGTTTCCCGACGGCAGCACATCGCGGAGCCAGGCGAAGATGTCGGCCTGCGTAAACGTGATGCGCGCCTGATTCAGATTCGCGTTCTGCTTGGCCATCGCGATCGCGTGCTCGTCTAAGTCGATGCCAACCACTTCATTCGCCTTGCCCAGGGCCTTCGCATATACCGCGAAGCCTCCGGTATTGCAGCAGAGGTCGAGGACGCGCTTGCCAGCGCAGAACCCGGCCAGCGTCAGGCGATTGTCACGCTGGTCAACGAAGAAGCCGGTCTTGTGTTTCGATCCGGGCGCCACGCGAAATCGGACGCCGTGCTCGGTGATCGTGAACGGCGGCGGCGGTTCCGGCGACCTGCAATCGAATGACTCCTGCTTGCCGACGTGTTCCTCCGCGAACCAATAGAAACGAGCCTCCGGATAATGAGCCAGTAGAGCGGCCTGGAGGGCCTCGCGTTGGCGATACATGCCGGCGGAGAAAAACTCCAAGACGATCAGCTGGCCAAATCGATCGACAACCAAGCCGCTAAGCCCGTCGGCTTCGGAATGAACAAGACGGTACGCGTCGGTCACGTCGTCGAGTTTGAGAGCGTCACGTCGCAAATCAATGGCCCGGTGGATTTTGCGTGCAAACCAATCCGCATCGATTTTCTCGTCGGCGTTCGACGTCAGAATCCGCAGCGAGATGCGCGAGTGCGCGTTGTACAAACCCCGGCCGACCCATTTGCCGTCGCGGTCGTGTACGTCGACGATCGAACCGTTCGGGACTTTCGTCGATGGCTTCTCCACCATCTTTTGGAAGACCCACGGATGCGACGATCGACGCTCAATCTTGAGGCGGACGACCGGGAGGGTGGCGGAATCAGATTGCATTTGAGTATCGTAGTCGTTTCAGCCTCCTGGGTGGCACGTGCCTGACATCCGCATCACTGATGTGCACAAGACTTACTCGAAGGGCGTTGTTGCCCTTCAGCCACTGAGCTTGCACGTGCAAGACGGCTCACACTTCGTCCTACTCGGCCCAAGCGGGTCAGGAAAAACGACGCTCCTTCGGCTGATTGCCGGGCTCGAAACGGCTGAAGGCGGCACGATTTTTTTTGGCGAACGGGCCGTCCATGCGTTGCCGGCCCACGAGCGCCGCGTGGCACTGGTGGCACAGCGATCAGCCTTATACCCGGATCGCGACGTGCGCGGCAACGTGGCGAGCGGCCTGGAGTTCGGTCGTGACCGCGCCGATCGCACCGAAATAAGTCGCCGCGTTCACGAAGCAGCGGAGATGTTGGGGATCGGCAACCTCCTGGCACGCCGCCCGCACGAGCTATCGGGCGGCGAGCAACGCCGCGTGATCTTGGCCCGCGCGCTGGTTCGCCGATGCGACGTGTATCTATTGGACGAACCCCTCGGCCAGCTCGATGCGCCGCTTGCCGCCAAATTATCTCACGACTTACACTTGCTTCAGAGGCAGCTCCGGCTCACAATAGTCCATGTAACCCACGACCCGAACGAAGCGATGGCCTTGGCCGACCGCGTCGGGTTGCTCGGGGACGGGCGTCTGCTTCAAACCGGAATACCGGATGAAGTGTACACCCATCCGAGCAGCCGCACGGTCGGTTTGCATTTTGGGAGGCCGCCGATCAACCTGATCGACGGCGTCGGCGACGGAGCGACCTTTGTCTCCGCCGACGAATGGCTGCGATTGCCATGCCCACATTCTGGGGAGTTGACCCTCGGAATTCGCCCGGCTGATGTGTGCTTTGAGGCGGCATCAGGGCTGATCCGGGTCGCCAACGGTATGGCGGGCAGGGCACGCCGGATCGATGATCGGTTTCTCGTGCCGGTGCACGGCCCGTCGACGGAGGTTTGCGGTTTAGTGGGAGACGTGCCCACGACGGCACGACTGGACCTGTGGTTTAGGATAGATCGGCTTCACTGGTTCGATCGAGCAACCGGCCTCCGTGTCGGTGGTTCGATTCAACCGCAATGAGTTCGAGCGATGGCCAAGACGACGACCAAAACGAAGAAGAACAAAAAAGAAGCGGCCGTGGACAAGGAGGCCATGCGCGCCACGCAGCGGCAGGCAGTCCTCAGCCTCGTCGACACGATGCACCGGGAGAAGAATATCTCCAAGGACATCATCTTCGGCGGCATCGAGCAGGCGATTCAGCTCGCCATCGAGCGGGCGTCGCCCGAAGAGATCGATGTGCTCGTCCACATCGACCGCGCGACGGGTGAGATCATCGCCCAGAAGGGCGATCAGGTCATCGAGCCGGAGTATCTCGGCCGAATATCCGCTCAGGCCGCTCGCCAAGTGATGACGCAGAAGATCCGCGAAGCGGAGTCCGAAGGCGTGTTCACCGAGTTCACCGCCCGCAAGGGCGAACTGGTCACGGCCACGGTGCAGCGTGTCGACAACGGCACTGCCATCGTCACGGTCACCAAGGATGGCAAGTCGGCGGGCGGGACAGTCGAGGCGATCCTGCCGCGTTCCGAGCAGATTCCGGGCGAGACGCATCAGGTCAACGACCGCATCAAGGCGGTCGTAATGGACGTGCGCAAGCAGGGCCACCGCGTGAAGATCGTGCTGAGCCGCTGCCATCCGGACTTCGTGCGGTCGCTGTTCGAGCAGGAGATACCTGAAATCCAGGACCGGACGATTGAGATCAAGGAAGTGGCCCGCGAAGCAGGCTACCGTTCCAAGGTCGCGGTCTCCAGCATCGACATGAAGGTCGATTGCGTCGGCGCTTGCGTGGGCGTTCGCGGCAGCCGAATCAAGAACGTGATCGACGAGATCAACGGCGAGCGCATCGACATTGTGCGTTGGAACGATTCGATGCAGGTCATGATCCCGAATGCGCTGCAGCCCGCTGAAATCAGCGACGTTCAGCTTTATCCCCGGCTCGGGCGGGCAATCGTGCTGGTGGCCGAAGATCAGCTTTCATTGGCCATCGGGCGGCGCGGTCAGAACGTGCGCCTCGCGAGCAAGCTAGTCGGTTGGGACATTGACATCATGACGATGGACGAGTTGTCGCGCGACCTCGACAAGGCGGAACGGTATTTCAACCGCGTTCCTGGAATGCAGCCGGAGTACATTGAGGCGCTCATCACTGAGGGCTTCTTCTCGTACACGGACCTCACGTTCCTGGAAGCCGAACAGCTATCTGAGATCATTGGCATCGACCCGGAAGCCGCCGATGAAATCATCATCTACGCTGAGGAAGAGTCCGAACGTATCGAGCGTGAAGGCGAGCCGCCGGAACTACAAGATCCGGTGGAGGAGACGCCGGCAGAGCAGCCAGCCGAGGGCGCGGTATCCGATGACGCTGCGACGCTGGCCGAAGGTGAGGTCCCTGCGGAGGCGATTGGCGTCGGCGGCGAGACTCCGGTTGGCGGTTTCGAGAGTCTCTTCCAACCTGAGGAGAGCACTCCGGTGACCGAAGAAGTGCCGACGACCGGAGAAGCGCCGACGGAAGAGGCGCCGGCACAAACCGAACAACCGCCTGAACCTGAGGCTGACGGACAGCCTCCCGTTGGATAAGATAAACTCTCTGCGATCCGGTCCGGGTTTGTCGCCCGGCCGTGCGAGCCGCGGATTTGGTTGTTTGCATAAGGCAAACTGGCCTCGCCGAATCGTCACAAGACGTTAATGGGCGAGCAATTATGTTCTCTTTCCCTGACCGGTTCCGAGGGTCCCGCCGACACCGTCACACCACGCGATTCTCTCCTAAATAGCCCCGTTGGGGGCATTCGAGTGTGCCAAGACGCCCAAAGCGGGCGGCTGGGAAGGTTGTTCTTCCCGGGTCGAAAATGCGGGTTAGAATTACAGAATCGGTCCAATATTCCTTATCACTTGCCTCGGACGACGAGGCGGGGCGCGGGGAACGCCCCGAAGGAGAACCGCTTGGCTCAGGCTACTACCACCACCAAGAAAGTCCGCGTCTTCGAATTGGCCAAAACGCTCGGCATGGAGACAAAGGCCGTTCTCGACTACTGCCGGGACCTTGGCTACGACGTCAAGAATCAACTCAGCAGCTTGGAGACCGATCAGGCCGATGCTGTCAAAGCGCGCATTGGCAAGGGCGGCCGCCCCGCCGCGGCGGCGCCGCCAGCCCCGCGCCCCACGGCTCTTCCCAAAGTCGAAAAGAAAATCCATACGTTGCCGGCGCCCAAAAAGGTTGACGCGGCACCGGTGCTCGAGGAAGCTCCCGCGGCCGAAGTCGAAGCCGAGCCACCGCTGCCGATTCCAGAGCCCATTGCCGAGTCGATCGAGCCGGAGCGGCCGATTCCGGTCGAAATCCCCTCGCGGGTTCCCGTTCTCGTTTCACCTCGACCTGCGCCTGCCCCAGTCGAAGAACCGGTCTCCACGCCGACCATCGCCGAAGCTCCAGTCGTCGCTCCGTCGCCAGCGAGTCCCGTCGTTACGCCAGAACCGGTGCCGGCAAGTCCCGCCGCTCGGACCGAGGCGCCAGACGCCGCAGCACGGCCCGCGCCCACCAGTGCTCCTCCACGCGTTCAGCCGCTTGCCAGTAAGCCTCCGATGCTTGGGGCATCCCGCCCGACGAACTTGAATGCACCGGTTCGTTCACCGTCGGCCCCCGCGACTGCACGTCCGACGGGCCAAGCGCCCGGCACTGCCGGGCGCCCCGGCGGTTCGCCAACGCGCTCAGGCTCCCCGACCGGACGGCCGCCCGTCGGCGGCGGCGCTGCTCCGACCACTCGACCCGGAGGTCCCCTGACCGGCGTGCCGCCGCGCACTTCAGCGCCGGGCGGACGTGCGGGCGCACCGACCACGGGAGCCCGTCCCGGCGGGCCGCCGGGTACAGGTGGACCCGGTGCCGGTGCTGCCGGCGGTGATTCGCGTCATCGGCGGCCGCTCGGACAACGGTTGCCAGGAGTCGCCCGGCCCGGACAATCGACCGGCTCTACCGGCGGCCGGGGTCCGTCCTCGGTTGCTCCGCCAGCGGGCCCGGCCGCGGGACGCCGGTTCACTCCGGAAGAAATTCGTGCCCTCCGCGAAGGCAAATCGCTGCACGAAGTTCAGCGACAAATCGCCCAGCCGGCGGCGCCGGCCGGGCGTGATGAGCCCGATGAAGAAGAAGCCAAGGCTAAAAAGGGCCCTGGTGGAGCGGCCGCCAAGGGTGCTCCCGGAGCCGCGGGTGGCCGGTCCGCCGAGCGGGCTCGCCGCACCGAGCAGCGGAAGTCGGTCAAGCTGAACAACGTCGTCGTCGGCCAAGGCGGCCAGGTTGACGTGATCGAGGAGCGCCTGGGTTCGCGACGTGGTCCGCGTGCTGCTCTCCTGAAGAAGTCGCGTCGGCAACTGAAGGGTACGGTCGAACGCAAGGGCAAGGTTCCGATCAGTTTGCCGATCACCGTTCGCTCGCTTTCCGAAGCGATCGGCATGAAAGCGGCCGAGTTGCTGTTCAAGCTCAAGGATCTGACCAACGCGCTGTTCACAATCAACAGCACGGTCGAGACCGAAGTCGCCGAGTTGATCGCCACTGAGAAGGGTGTCGAACTGGACATCCAGCGTCAGAAGACGGCCGAAGACATCCTGGTGGAAGAACACGAAGAATCTGTGGGTGACGAGTCCAAGCTCGAGCCGCGGGCCCCGATCGTCACGATCATGGGCCACGTCGACCACGGCAAGACCTCGCTGCTCGACACGATCCGCAAGCAATTCGGAATCGAGTCCGACGTGGTGTCGACCGAGGCGGGCGGCATCACGCAGGTGATCCGCGCCTGGCGCGTCGAGAAAGACGGCAAACCGATCACCTTCCTCGATACGCCCGGCCACGAAGCGTTCACCAAGATGCGGGCACGCGGCGCCAACGTGACGGACATCGCCGTCATCGTCGTCGCGGCCGACTCCGGCGTTCAGCCGCAGACTGAAGAAGCCGTCGCGCACGCGAAGGCGGCCGGCGTCTCGATCGTCGTGGCCATTAACAAGATGGACATGCCCGGCGCCGACCCCGCCAAGGTTGAGCGTCAGCTCTACAACCTCGGTCTGCTTCCCGACACGATGGGAGGCGACGTGCAGTTCGTTCGCACCAGCGCCGTCAAGGGCACCGGCATCGCCGAGTTGCTCGACACACTCGGCCTGGTCGCCGAAGTCAAAGAACTCAAGGCCAACCCAACCATGCCGGCCCACGGCACGTGCTTGGAAGCCTACTTGTCGGGTGACGAAGGCGTCATGGCCACGTTGCTCGTTCAACAGGGAACGTTGCATCGCGGCGACGTCATCGTTTGCGGCGCATCCTTTGGCCGCGTTCGGGCCATGTACGACGACCTCGGCCGGCCGATCAAGGACGCTGGCCCGTCGGTGCCGGTGCAGATTACCGGTCTCGACGAAGTGCCCAATGCGGACGACCACTTCCACGCGGTCGCCGAGTTGTCCAAGGCTCGCGACATTGCCGAAAAGCGCAAGACGCGCATGCAGGAAGCGTCGCAACATCGCTTCACGCCGGTGACACTCGACAATCTCGGGTCGATGAAGACGGCCAAGATCGCCGAGTTGAAGGTGATCCTCAAAGCCGAGGCCCGCGGCTCGGTCGAGGCCATTCGCAAGGAACTCGAGAAGCTCGTTCACGACGAGGTGCGTGTCCGTGTGCTGCACGCCGGCATCGGCGCCATCACCGAAAGCGACGTGCAACTCGCCCTGGCGAGCCCGGAAGACTCGATTATCGTTGGCTTCAATGTCGTTCCCGACGACGCGGCCCTGCGAATGGCGGAAGATCGGGACATCCCGATCCGCGAGTTCAACATCATTTACAAGTTGACCGAGTCGATCAAGTCGGCTTTGGAAGGCAAGCTCAAGCCGGAAGAACGCGTCATCCATCTCGGCCGTGCTGTCGTCCGGCAGACGTTCAAGATTAGCAAGGTGGGCACCGCTGCCGGTTGCTACATCACGCAGGGAAACATCGAGCGCTCCGCCAAGATTCGAGTTATCCGCGACGGCGCCGTCATCTATCCGCAGGGCGAAAAGATTGCTTCCCTCGATTCGCTCAAGCGCTTCAAGGACGACGTCAAGGAGGTCAAGGAGGGCTACGACTGCGGCATGAAGATCGCGGGCTACGACGACATCAAGGTCGGCGACGTGATCGAAGCGTACCGCATCGAACAGGTGCAGCGAACCTTGTAACGAGTCTCCGGTCTCCAGTCCTCAGTCTCCAGTCTTGACTGAGGACCGGGGACCGGGGACCGGGGACTGGGGACTTTCGATGCACGTCGGCTCCCTGCGAGTGCGGATGCTCCTGCGGCAAGCGCAGAGCTTGAAGGACAAGCGACAGGTGGTTCGCAGTGTGATTGAGAAACTGCGGAACAGCTTCCATGTCGCCGCGGCCGAGGTGGAGGCGCAGGACGACCACAAGGTCATCGTGCTGGGTATCGCGGCGGTCGCCAACGAAGCGGAAGCGGTTCAACGGGTGCTGGAGTCGGTTCGGAACGCCTTGCGCAGCCACCCGGTGGCTGAATTTGTTTCGGCTGAGTCGGAAGTTTTGAGCCCGATGTTCTGACCCCCGCCCGTCGGGGATTGTGAGCGATGAAGCATCACCGACTGGCACGTGTGGCGGAAGCAATCCGGGAGGCCGCCAGTGAGGCGATCCTCTTCCAGATCAAGGACCCGCGCGTCAAGTTCACCACGGTGACCCGCGCCGAGGTATCGGGCGACCTGCAACATGCGAAGGTCTATGTTTCGGTGATGGGTTCGGATCGCGATCGCGCTCTCACGTTGCATGGCCTGCGCAGCGCGGCCGGTTTCATTCAGAACAAGGTCGGCGATCGAATGAAGTCGCGGTATGTGCCGATCTTGGAATTCGTCCTCGACGAAGGCGTGCGCAATAGTCTGGAAGTAGCCCGGCTGCTGGGCGAAGAGAAAGCAAGGAGCCAGGAATCAGAGGTCAGCAGTGAGGAGTCAGAGGTCAGTCCTTCTGACTCCCAACCGCTAACCTCTGATTCCTGACCCTTATCACCTGGCCAAGGGAGGGACCCTGATGGCAGTTACCGTCAACAAACAGAAGATTCTCGACCACGTTTATGCCGTCTTGAAGAAGCGGTGGGACGTCCCGGAACCGGCGCAGCGGAGTGTGCTCGAACACCTGCTCTATTCCGTCGTCCGCGAGGGCACCACGCGCGACAAGGCCGACCGGGCGTTTGAAAATCTCAAAGAACGGTTTGTGGACTGGAATGAAGTCCGCGTCTCAACCGTGCAGGAGTTGTGCGATGCCATGGGCCCGCTGCCCGACGTTGCCACCCGCGCTCAGCGGCTCATCGGCTTGTTGCAAGAATGGTTCGAACTGACCTACACGTTCGACATGGAAGAAGTCGCCAAGAAAGGGCTCAAGGAAGGGGCCAAGAAGGTCTCGCGTCTGAACGACTCGAACGACTATTCGGTCGCCTGGGTGATGCAACACGGCCTCGGCGGCCACGCCATGCCGCTCGACGCGCCGTCCATTCGCGTCCTCCGGCGACTTGGCGTCCTCGACGGCGAGTCCGAAAGCCTGGAAAGCCTGCGCGGCACGATCGAACATTTTGTGCCGAAGGCGAAGGGCCCGGCAGTGGTTGAGTTACTGAGCCGCCTCGCCGACGACATCTGCACCGAAGACAATCCGCGTTGCCCGAAGTGTCCGCTGCTCGACGATTGTCCGACGGGACAGGAACGCATTAGTCAGGAATCGGTCCGACCGCGAAAATCACGATGACCGCCCGAGCGGAGCGGCGTCA
>DATANR010000192.1:0-2245 GCA_036266155.1 Gemmataceae bacterium
CTCCCGGCTCGCCCCGACTCGATGACTTCGACGCCGTCATCGTGCGCACGATGCCGCCGGGGTCATTGGAACAGGTCGTGTTTCGGATGGATTTGCTGCACGCATTGGTTGATCGCGGCATCCCCATTCTCAATCCTCCGCGGTCACTCGAAGTTTGTGTTGACAAGTACCTTGCCCTCGTCCGCTTGCAAGCGGCCGGCTTGCGCGTGCCGGAGACGATCGTCTGTCAACATGCTGATGCCGCCCTGGAAGCCTTCGACCAACTCGGCCGCGACGTCGTCGTGAAGCCGCTCTTCGGCAGCGAGGGCCGCGGCATGGTGCGCGTCAGCGATCCGGAGCTGGCATGGCGGGCGTTTCGAGCGATCGAACGCACCGATGCCGTCCTCTATGTGCAGAAGTTCGTGCCGCATCCCGGCTGGGATTTACGGGCGTTTGTGTTGAATGGCAAGGTTCTTGCCGCGATGCGCCGAACGGCTAACGGCGACTGGCGAACGAATGTTGCCCAGGGCGCGACGGCAAAGCCAGTGACGTTGACGCCCGAGCAAGAGGAATTGGCGCTGCTGGCGTCGGCGGCGGTTGGAACGGTGGCCGCCGGCGTTGATCTGTTGCCGGGACCGGCCGGCGAGTTGTACGTCATCGAAGTCAATGCCGTCCCCGGTTGGCGAGCGCTCGGGCCGACGACGGGCGTCGATGTTGGCCGGGCGCTCATCGCTGCCGTTAGCTGTGGCGGAGACCGAAGCGCAGCGAGGGCGACGACGCGCCCCTCGCGCGACGGCGTCGCCCTCGCTGCGCTTCGGTCTCCGCCCCATCCCTCGGCTCACTACCAATCTTCTCTGAGATTCGATTTGCGGCAAGCCGCCGTCTGGGAAGCGACCGCACGCAAGGCCGGCAACGTCCATCGCTTCCAGGATTTCGCCGACGTCTCCTACGCCGACTTCATTCTGAGTGCCGGCGCGGCGGCCCCGGAACTCACGCTCGCTCGCCACCGACCGCTTGGCGACACGGTCCTCGCCGCCATTTGCGCCACGCGGGCCGTCGTGCAGACGAATACGAATCTTGGCATCGTGCTCCTATTGACGCCGCTGGCAAAAGTGCCTCAAGGCTCTGAGCTGAGGGCTGGCGTCCACAACGTGCTGAAACATACCACCATCGAAGACGCGGCACGCGTGTACGAAGCCATCCGCCTGGCCGTCCCCGGCGGGCTCGGGAGTGCAAAAGAACAAGACATTGCCGATGCACCAACGCTCCCGCTCCGCGATGTGATGGCCCTTGCGGCCGACCGCGATCTCGTAGCACGGCAGTACGCCAACGCATTCGCCGATGTGTTCGACCACGGCGTTCCCGCTCTGCTTGACGGTCTACACCGCTTCAAGTGTATCGAGCCTGCCATTCAACATTGCCAGCTCGTCTGGCTCGCCCATCATCCGGATTCATTGATCGTCCGCAAGCGCGGCCTGGAGATCGCCAGCGAAGCGAGCAATTGGGCGCAAGCCATTCTCGACATCGGCAGCATGGGCACTTCGGGAGGCCAAGCCGCCTACGATGCCTTCGACCGCTGGCTGCGTGCCGATAGCCACGCCCGCAACCCAGGGACGACTGCCGACCTGGTGACCGCCTGCCTGTACGTCGCCTTGCGTGAACGTACCATAACGGCAGATATGCCCTTCTGACGATTCAGTTTCCCAGTCTGAAGCTTGGAACCCGAATGCCCGAGCGCTTTACTGTCCGCGTTACAAAAGACTATCTGGTCTTCTGCTCCGGCCACTTCATCACCTATCACGGCGACGAGTGCGAACGGCTGCACGGCCACAACTATCGCGTCGCCGCCGAGGTCGAGGCCCCGCTCGATGCCAACCATTACGTCTTCGACTTCATCGCGCTCAAGAACATCATGCGTGCGCTGACGGATGAGCTGGACCACTTCATGCTCGTTCCGACCAAGAGCGCTCTGATCGCGGTCGCCGAGGATGGGATGAACATTCGGCTCAAGTTCGGCGACAAGGAATGGGTGTTTCCGCGCGAAGATTGTGCCTTGCTGCCGATCGAGAACACGACCGCTGAATTGCTCGCACGTTATCTCGCGTCGCGATTGCGTGACGAGTTAAAGACCAAGCACAAGTTCACGCCGGACGTGGTGCGTATGGAAGTGGAAGAGAGCTTCGGCCAGGTGGCACGCTACGAGTGGCGTGCTTGAGGCTTGGCGAGCGTCGAGGCGTAAGCCCGGCGTGTCAGTCCAGCACGTCGG
>DATANR010000193.1:0-58778 GCA_036266155.1 Gemmataceae bacterium
CGTTGCCCGTGCCGCCGAGAATGACATCGTTGCCGGACCCGCCGATCATGGAGTCGTCGCCGCCGTTGCCGCGAATCAGGACCGGGATCGTGCAGGCGGACGCGTCGAGGATGTTGTTGCCCTGATTGCCGTCCAGGGTGATGGTGTCCACGCCCTTGAAGGTGTCGAAGCCAACACCTTCGAGCGAGAAATTCGTGGCGGTCAGATTGGTGAACGCGGTCTCGCGTACCTCGTCTTCGCTGTTGTCGTCATCCTTGAACCCGTCGTAGAAATCGTCGCCCGGCCCGCCGAGGAAGTCGTCGCGGCCCTCGTGGCCGATGAGGACGTCGTTGCCGGCGTCGCCGAAAATATCGTCGTTGCCTTGTCGACCCAGGATCAGGTCGTCGCCGGGCCCGCCGCGCAACGTGTCGGCGAAATCACCGCCGTCGATGACGTCGTCGCCAGGCCCGCCGTCGATCGTGTCTTCACCGGTGCCGCCCTGTAAGTTGTCCGAGCCGGCGCTGCCAAGAATGGAATCAGCGCCCAGTCCGCCATCGACCACGACCGTCCAGAATCCGTCGGGAACCTGGGACAAATCCAGCCGATCGTCGCCGTTGCCGAGTTGAACGTCGATGCCGATCACGTTCGCGATCGTCGGCGAACCGGATAGGGCCACATTATTTCCCGAGTCCGTCAGTACGAAGGCGCCATTGCCCTGGACCGAGAGTTCCAGGAAGTCGGTGCCGTTGTCGGAGACGATTGTCAGCATCCCGCCGCTCAGGGCGGCGGTGGTGACGTTCGGCGTCAGACGGTTCTCCAGTTCGTACAGGCCGATGTTGGCCCGCCGATACGCGGAGCGCGAAGGGTGTTTGCGCGAGGACATCTCACTGCTCCAACTATAGTTTGTGTGCCATTTAACGCCCGGCGAATGCGGGATGTTTATCTTACCTCGAATACTCACGGTTCGCGAACAACGCGGAAGCCGGTCGACGAACGGCACTGACTCGGCGCCTGTCCTTCGTAATGCGAATAATCCGGCCGCACCGCGAACCAGCCTCCATAAGTGACGCGCACCGTCCCCGTCGCCGGCCCGAGGTAGTCGATGTAAGTTCCTTCGCGCAATTCTCCCCACCAGTCGCGGCACCACTCGGACACGTTGCCAACTGAGTCGTAAAGCCCCCAGTCGTTCGACTTCAGCTGCCCAGTTTTACGTGGGCGCGTGGGCGAGTTTCTCTCCGTCCAGGCGAACAGCTCGAGGCGCTTGTCATCGTTCTCGCGAACCGTGCCCCCCGGCCACGTACACGTGCTTCCAGCCCGGGAGGCCCACATCGACTCGGCCAGCGTCGGCAGGCGGTAGGTCCGACCGTCAGTCGCGCTGAGCCACTGGCAGAATGCCTTCGCATCGTTCCAGTTCACCATGATCACGGGATCGTCGTCCGCCGGGTCCGGGTAGCCCGGTGTGCGCCAGGTCAGGTCGGCGCCCAAGCGCATCTCCGCTTTGCGGCCGCCATTGCCTGAATCGCTCTTCCACACGTAGGTGCCGTTCTGCAATGATTCGGCCATGGACACGTAACTGTTTCGATTGACGAACTCGCGGAACTGCTTACGCGTGACTTCCGATACGCCGATCAAATACGGTTGCGTGATTCGCACATGGACCCCCTCGATCAGGTCGAGTTCGCCCGGCGGGATGACGACCATTTTCAAGCCTGCTGCTTCCGCCGTCGTGGGCGTCGGCTTCAAATAGTCCGCCCATTGCTGCTGCAGGTCCACCGCCTCCTCTGGGGTCATGCCGAGCCTACCGGGTTGCGGCGCGACCTTCTGGGCGGCAGGTTCGGTCTTTGGTTCGAGTTTCTGTTCCGGGTCCGCCTTCGCAGTCGGGTTCTCGTCGACGGGCCGCGAACGGTATAGGCTCAGGGCCACGACGATCGCGACGACAACGAGTACCGTCGCCGCCACGAACAACAGACGCGGACGCCGGCTCGGACGCCGCTGGCGAGTTCCGAGCAACCCGGCGAGGTCGGCTCCGCGCGCCCAAAGATGTAGGGCCTTCGCCACGGCGGCCGCCGTCGGGTAGCGCGCGGCCGGCCTCTCGGCCTGCAGCCGCTGCAGAACTTTCAAGAGCCCGCTCGGCACCTTGCCCGCGGCCGGAAAATCTGCCGCCCCCGTCAACAGAAAACACAAGGTCCGCCCCAGGGCGAACAGATCGGCCCGCGCGTCCACACTACGTGGATCGCTGCGTTGCTCCGGCGCCATGAACGCTTGCGTACCGACCAACATGTTGGTCGCCGTTAGCGCGCTGTCGCGCGGCGCCAAGTCTGCCGCCGCCGCAACTTCCGGTTCATCGGTCCCCGGCGACCGGGCCAGGCCCAGGTCGAGCAACTTCACCATCCCATCCGACGCGAGCATTAGGTTGCCGGGCTTCACGTCGCGGTGCACCAGGCCGTGCTCGTGAGCATGTTGCAGCCCGAGCGCCGCTTGCCGCGCGGCCTCGCAAGCGTCGGCGACGGCGAGCGGGCCCCGACTCTTGATCAGTCGGCCAAGGTCGGTCCCTTCGACAAACTCCATCACCAAAAACGGAACGCCGTCGATGTCACCGGCGTCGGTCGCCTGAACAATGTGCGGGTGGCGCAACGCTCCGATGGCCCGCATCTCGCGCTCGAAGCGCGCTCCGGCATCCGGGTCGAGCCGGCGCCGAGCCGTTAACAACTTTAGCGCCACCGGGCGGCCGAGCCGCATGTGCATCGCCCGGTAGACGGTCCCCATGCCGCCTTCGCCGAGCACGTCTTCGATCCGGTAGTCGCGCAGGACGGTCGGCGTGGCTGCCACGTCCGGTCCGTATGCGGCCACCTGGCCTGCGTCACGAACGGCTTCGGCCAGCGAATCGGGACGGGTGCCGATGCGTATCAATCGCGTCGAACACGCCGGACAACGGTCAAGATGCTCGGCAACTTCTTCCAGCCGCTCGGCCGACAGGCAACCCAGCGTATATTCGGACAATTCGCCGTCGGTCGGACAAACCAAAGCTTGCATCGCCGTAGGCCTCCGACTCTGAAGGGATAATGCGCGGCTTAGCCTCAAGCGCCAGTCAGAATATCATGAAGTGAAGTATGCACATCATCGTGTCCTCTTACTCGTGCCGGAAGCCGGTGCGCAAGTGCCGGGCGATGAGGCGGCAAGCGCCGTCGCTCCATCACCCGACATCGCACCAGGTCCTACGGCTCCCGCAGAACGCGAAAGCCGGCCGTCGAACTGCCACCATCGGGGTTCAACGCCGCGAGCCAACTGAACGCTGGCTGAAGCGTGTACGCGCCGCCGACCAGAACGCGGATCTTGCCAGTCGACGGGCCGGCATAATCCTCATGGGTGCCCGTGGGCAACGCACCCCACCAGTCCTGCCCCCATTCCTCGACGTTGCCCAGCATGTCGAACAGGCCCCAGGCATTCGGTTGACGCATCCCGACCGCCTTGGGTTGCGTCAAGATATCCGCCGAGGTCCAGGCATAATCCCCCAACGAGCGAAGGATGTCGCCATCACGATGATCCCCGGGATAATCGCCGGCTTCACCGGCCCGCATGGCCCAGTGCAATTCCGTTCGCGTCGGGAGCCGATAGGTCTTGCCCTCGCCTTGACTCAGCCAGTTGCAAAAGGCGATGGCATCGTTCCAGCTCACCTGCGTCACCGGTTGATTTTCCGAAAGGTTGCCATGACCCGGGTTTTCCCAGGAGTACTTGCGGTCACGACGCGAACGCGATTCACCCACATTGATCTTCCCGGTATTTACGACCCAGTGATACGCGCCCGTGCCTTTCTGCTCGACCTCCGTTCGATAGTTCGTTGCGGCCACGAAGCGGCGAAATTGACCGCGCGTCACCTCCGTCGCGCCCAACCAATACGGCCGCGTGATCGTCGCCGTCATCGTGGTCGAATGATTGATCGATCCCGGCGGCACCAGAATCAGTTTCATATCCATGTCATTCGCGATCTCCGTCTTTTGACCCAAGTAGTCAGCCCAGGTCTTTTGCAGTCGTCGCGCCTCATCGTCGGACATGGGCAAGCTGCCGGCCGGCGGCGCTTGGCGGGCGAGCGTGTGCGTCTCTTCAACCGTCTGTGGACGGTTGAGCCGGTTGACCGCCAACGTAATTCCGCCGCCGATGATGGCCAATGCCGCGACGGGAAGAACCACCCATCGGGCCCGAAAGCGCCGCCGCTTTGGGCGACCCGCAAGCGCGCCCAGGTCCTGTTCGCGCGACCAGGGTCGCAGGGCGTTGGCTACCGCCGCGGCCGACGGATAACGGTCGCCCGGTTGCTCAGCCTGCAAGCGCTGCAACACCTTCAACAATCCGCCCGGCACCGTCCCTGCGGCAGGCAGGTCTGGTTTGCCGGACAGCAGAAAGCACAACGTCCGCCCGAGGGCGAACACGTCGGCCCGAGGGTCCACTCGGCGCGGGTCGGCGCGTTGTTCCGGGGCCATGTAGGCCCGCGTGCCGACCAGCATGTTCGTGGCGGTCAGCTCGTTGTCGCGCGCCACCGTCACTACGTCGGTCGCGACCGTCGCCTCGTCCGTTCCCGGTGTTCGAGCCAGGCCAAGATCGAGTAACTTCACCGACCCGTCGGACGCGAGCATCAGGTTGCCCGGCTTCACGTCGCGATGGACCAAGCCGTGTTCATGAGCATGGCTTAGTCCCAACGCTGCTTGCCGGGCCGCTTCACAGGCGTCGGCCGCTTTCAACGGACCACGCGCCTTGACCAGCTTGCCGAGGTCGGTCCCCTCGACGAATTCCATCACCAGGAACGGGACGCCGTCGATCTCACCGGCGTCGGTCGGCTGGACAATGTGCGGGTGCCGCAGCGCGCCGATGGCCAGTGCCTCGCGCTCGAATCGAGCCCCCGCGTCCGGGTCGAGCCGGCGGCTCGCGGTCAGCAGCTTCAGCGCAACTGTCCGCCCGAGCCGCGTATGGACGGCCCGGTAGACGGTGCCCATTCCCCCTTCGCCGAGCACGTCCTCGATGCGATAGTCGCGCAACGCGGTCGGCGTGGCCGGCGCAAACCCCGCCACGGTTCCCGCCGCGCGTACAGCCTCCGCCAGCGAGTCGGATCGCGTGCCAATGCGGATGAGCCGCGTGGAGCAAGCCGGACAATCGTCCAGATGGCCGGCGACTTCTTCCAGCCGCTCGGCCGACAGGCAGCCGAGAGCGAATTCAGACAACTCGCCGTCGGTCGGGCACACCAGGGGTCGCATCGCGGCAAGCCTCCGACTCCGAAGGGATAATGCGCGGCTTAGCCTCAAACGGATGAGAGAGCGTATCGAGCCGAACCGATTAGTCGATCAATTCGCCAAACTCGTCGCGCAATCGGCGCAACACGCGCGCACGGGCCTTATAGACCGCGTTTGCACTGAGCCCAAGTGCCGCAGCCGTCGCGGCGACCGGCTGATCCTCGACCTGGACTTTCCAAAACGCCTGCCACGTGGCCGGCTCGAACTCCGGGCGGATCAACTCCAGCGCTCGCCGAACCACCTCGGCTTTGCTTTCCGGCGGAGCAGTCGAATCATCGGTCGGTGTCGCCAGGTCCAGAAACGCAGAATCGCCGCCAGCTGGTCGTGGTTGGGCAGCTTGTTTGCGAAAGTGCAAAGCAACGCGATTACGCGTGATGGTCCACAACCAGCCACGGAAGCTCGCGCCCGGCTGGTCGTGTCGAAAGGTGTCGAGTCGCGTGAGGACCGTATGGAAAAGGTCTTGCGTCAGATCGGCAGCGTCGGAAGGCTGCAGGCCGGCCCGCTCGCACCAGCGGCGAACGACCGGCTCGTAGAGGTGAACGAAGCGCTCCCACGCGGTCCGATCCTGGTCGCGGACGCGTTGCAACAGACTGAGGGACGTGGCATCGACGGAGCGCCCCTCGACCACCGGGGCCGGATCGTTCATGGTCCGAGTTTACCGCGTATCTGAGAGTCGAGCAAGCGAACTGAACTCACGCCGCCAACGGCAAGCATTCCAGCAGACCAGTTACATGCTTGCAGAGATGATTCGGGTCCCGCTCGCCGCGATAGACCGCGTCGGCACAGGTGCAGTGCCATTTCATGCGGCCAGGCGCCACGCGTTCCAGCGCAACCTGATACGATCCGCGGCCGCCGGTGACTTCCCAGGTCATTACGCAGCCGCTGTCGCAGCCCTCCGCATTGCGGTAGGTAACGCGGTAACAGTAGATGCCCGGCATCCGTTTGCGGTCGGCCCCGGGGAGAATCTTCATCAAGACGCCAGCGGGGGAATGTGGAGTGACCATATCTTTGCCCCATCGTGGGGTTCTTATCTTTCGTGAATCGTACCAGGAAAACCGGTGGATTCGCAGGTCGGTAGACCGGCAACAATTAGAGTGCCGGGCGCGACATGCAGATTCGCCCGTTAGTTCATTGAATTCCGCACTGGCGGCTAACTCGCGGCCGGTTACGATGAACCCCACAGACTCTGCCAGGATGGTCGCGGCTCGCCCCGTGGACGCACCCGCCAATGGATTTGCTCCCCCCTCTTCGGTTCACGCCCATATTTAAGAGCGCCCTCTGGGGCGGTGCCCGCCTGCGCACGATGTTCAAGGCCCCGCTGTCTCCCAATCCGACAGGCGAGGTCTGGCTGCTCTCCGATCATCCGAATCATCCGAGCGTCATCGCCGATGGCCCCCTCGCCGGCACGAGGCTCCATGACCTCATGCAACGGTCGGCCGAACGCATTGTCGGCAAAGCGACAGCACCGCAGGGTCGGTTCCCGGTGCTCATCAAGTTCCTGCACGCCCGCGAATCGCTCTCCGTCCAGGTTCATCCGACCGACGCGAAGGCCAGCGAACTCGAAGGCCCGACGGCCACCGGCAAGACCGAAGCCTGGGTCGTCCTCGAAGCCGACCCGACCGCCTGCGTGCATGCCGGACTGACTCCAGCCGCCACGCCCGATGCGCTGCGTCGCGCGATTCAATCCGGCAATGTGGAGGACTTGCTCTACGCTCACGCCCCGAGCCCCGGCGACTGCTTCTTCCTCAACGCCGGCACCGTGCACGCTATCGGCGGCGGCATCGTTCTCTTCGAAGTGCAGCAGACCAGCGACCTGACGTATCGGCTCTACGACTGGAAGCGCACGGATCCCAAGACGGGTCAACCCCGCGAACTGCATGTGGACAAGGCGCTCGCGAGCATCAACTACGCGGCCGGGCCGTGCCGACCGAATCGACCGACCACCGAGGCACGCGGACGAGTCGCGCGCACGCCGCTCGTCGAATGCCCGTATTTTGACCTCGGCCGCTGGGAGGCCAGCCGTTCGTTTCGGGCGGGAGCGCCCGGCGAATGCCGCATCTTGACCGGCATCGAGGGTCAGGCCGTGATCCGGCACGGCGGCAAGGATTATCCGCTCGGCCTGGGCGATGTCTGGCTCATCCCAGCCGAAACGGGAGCAGTCGAAATTGTGCCCAGCGGCAACACCACGATCCTCGAATGCGGTTTGCCAAAACGAGAGTAACAAATTAACCACAGAGGCACAGAGACACAGAGACACAGAGAGACAAGGCAGATATTGATTTGTTATTCTGAAACCAATGGACTTGAATTCACTGCCGACTCAATCTGTCTCTTACCTACTTTGGTTTAATCTCCGTGTCTCTGTGTTGAAAAATGATCTCCATCGACCTGAATTGCGATCTGGGTGAAGGGGCCGGGACGGACGCCGAGCTGCTGCCGCTCATCACGTCGGCCAACGTCTCGTGCGGCGCCCACGCCGGTACGCGCGACGAGATTGCCGCCACGCTTCAGCAAGCCGGCCGGCTCGGAGTGAGCGTTGGGGCGCACCCCAGTCACTCGGATCGCGAGCACTTCGGCCGCCGGGAATTGACGCTTCCCTCGCGGGATGTGCTCGAGGAAACGCACGCCCAGATTCTCGCTTTGAAGGAACTCGCCGAGCAATTCAAGGTCACGCTCGCTTACGTGAAGCCGCACGGAGCGCTGTACAACCAGGCCTGCCGTGATGACGCCTATGCCGACGCCGTCGTCTCCGCATGTGCCCTGAGCGGCCTTCCGGTCGTCGGCTTGCCCGGCTCGCGGCTGGAAATTCGCGCGACCGGCCGAGTGCCGTTCTTCGCCGAGGGCTTCGCTGATCGCGGCTATCGGCCCGACGGGTCGCTCGTGCCCCGTGATCAACCAGGGGCATTCATCAAAGATCCCGCCGCGGCCGCCGAGCAAGTTCGACGACTCATCGCGGAGCGCGGCGTGCGCACGATCTGCGTCCACGGCGACAACCCGGAAGCGGTCGCGTTCGTCAAGGCCGTGCGTGCCGAGCTTCTGCGCGGCGGGGCCAAACTGCGGCCATTCGCATGAGCTTGCGGGTCCTGAGCCCCGGCACATTCTCCCTGCTCGTCGACGCTGGCCGGCCGTCGAGCCGCAGCCTCGGCATCCCCGTCGGCGGCCCCGCGGATCGCCTGTCGCTCGCGCTCGGCAACGCCCTTGTGGGCAACCCGCCGTTCACGACCGCGCTTGAAATCACCCTGAGCGGCCCCACACTAGTCGCGGAAGCCGACGTTGGCATATGCGTATTCGGCGCGCCGTTTCGCGTTGACCGCGATGGCCACTCGATCGAGCCCGGCACGACATTCACGTTGCACAAGGATCAAACCCTCCACATCGGCGGCACACCTACCGGCTGCCGGGCCTATGTCTGCGTTCCCGGCGGTTTCCAGACGGCTGAAGTGCTCGGCAGCCGCACGGCCTTCGAGCCGGTAAAGGCGGGAGATGTGTTGAAGTGTGAATCGTCGCGCTTGCCGGGCCGCAGTCTGGCTCTGTCTCCCCACGAAGGCGAGCGGAGCCGCGTAAGCGGCCCGATAAAGGCATTCAAAATCGGGCCGCTTACGCGGCTCCGCTCGCCTTCGAGGGGAGGGGGTTTAGGGGTGGAAGGCGGTAACGCTAATCCTGCCGAGAAAATCCGCGTCCTCCCCGGCCCGCAAGCCGACTGGTTCGACGACGCCTTCTTCAGCCACACGTACCGCGTCACGCCCGTCAGCAACCGCATGGGCCTCCGCTTCGACGGCCCACCCCTCACCCTGCCCAAGCGCGAACTCGTCTCCGAACCCGTGGCCCCCGGCGCGCTCCAGATCACCAACGACGGCCGCCCCCTCGTTCTCGGCGTCGACGGCCAAACCATCGGCGGCTACCCCAAGATCGCCCATGTCATATCAGCTGATCTCGATGCGTTGGGCCAGCTCCGACCGGGGGACGCGGTGCAATTCAGACGGGTGACGGAGAAGGAGGCCGAAGAGGCGGCAAGCGAGCGACGGGAATATCTGCTAAAGTGGGTTCGGCGGATCGCGATGGCGCTTGGATGAGTTAACCATCGCGCGGTTATGCTCGTCGACCAAGGAATGTCCGCTTTTCACCTACGCAGTTCAGAGCAATCCGAGTCTCACCATGCCAACCGATGACGATGACCGTCGTCCGGCACGTCGCCCGAAAAACTCGCTGGACGACGTCGATGATGATCCACTGACATACCGATCGCGTCGGGATGACGACGGACCCCGGCAGCGTGGTGGCAGTCGGACGCCTCACAACCGCACTGTCGTTCTCGTGCTTGGTTTTGTCCTGGGGCTCGGTTGTGCTATTTGTGGTCTGCTCGCGTATATCATCATTGCTAGCGGACATAACTGGGGCAAATAGGGCTCGCACGCGAACTCGTCGCCGAACCCGCGGCCCCCGGCGCGCCCCAGATCACCAACGACGGCCGCCCCATCGTCCCCGTTTAATCTCTCGAGCCGCGTTTCGTTTTCAAATGTTGCGCGGCGATCATGCGCCGTCACACGCTCGACTGTAGACCGCGGTCGGCGGCCGCCATCCGCGTTACCTGGTTTAGGTGCCACGCGGCGGCCTTCGTGTCCGGCAGGCTTCGACGTGCGGCCACAACCTGCAACATTCCGCGTCCCGCGGTCGCACCACTCAATGACGGAACCAGTGCATCGAAATACGCTTCGAATTGTTCGATTAGACTGAGTCCAATCCGTTGGGCTTCTCCTTCCGACTCCGGCTTCAAGTTTCCGAGGCCTTCGCTTTGATCAGATTGAGCGCACCGGCCCGCCATCGTTCGCGAATTCTTGGGTGACATTTTGCCCTTTCGGTGAATTTCTCGGGCGTTCGACCGGTCAAATGGTAGGATCGCCGATGGGACCTAGGATGGCGCAAGCGTTGTACGACGCGAAATCACTCAGATGGCAGCACCGGGGTGTGACGCAATAGTCCCAAAGCGGGAAGCAATCGCCCGGCTGGCAAGCAAGATGTACAATGTCCGGACTTGCCTTCCCGGTTTCACAACTCGGGCGAAACAATCCGGACCTTCGATTCCCGGAGAATTGCGCCGGGGCCTGCGATCCGGAGCGACGATTGAACGTGAGTAACGATCGACAGCGACGGTTGAACGTGAGTAACGATCGACCTCACCGTATCCCAAGTGTCTGCTAACTTACGCTCACCCATGTCGACAAAAAACCGCAGGTCTAAAGCGAAAGGCCCAAGCAGTCCGCAAGGGACCAAGCCGAAAATGCACGACGATCGAGGGGAGTCCACGCCTGCCGACGTGATGTCGATCGTGGTCCAGGCATGGCTGGATAACACGCGAATGACATACGGAGAAATCGCCGAGCTCGTGTCGACTGAAAACGGGTTTTCGATCGATGAAGAGCAAGTGCGACAGAGGCTTCGCGACGCCCGGATCAAAAAGCGATTGCACTACACGCCGGAACCGGTGGCACAGTTGGAGAAGGATATTCGCGCGGCTCTCGGGCTTACAATTGCCGATCGGGAACTTGATATACATGTTCTTGACACTGCCACGTTACAACCTGTGGCGAGGGCGATCGCCGAAGAGATCTTTCGTAGAATCGCCGACCTCAAAAATGAAGACCAAATCCACGTTGGCTTCTATGGTGGCAGAACGAATGGCTTGGTTGCTCAATCCCTTTCCGAGCAACTTGCTGAAGCTGCCTCCGCCAAACCACAACGGTCGGAGATTGAGAAGCAGCAGACGCGCGGCCTACATTTCCATTCATTGGTCGGGATGCTCGATGGTGGGGAACCTGAGACAGATCCAAACGCATTTCCGATCTACTTCCAGAAAGATAAGCTGTCGATCGAGAATTATCTCGGCCGACGCTTGTACTTCCGCTCATTCCCGTCTCCCGGAGTGGCGACACCGGCTGAATACAAGGAATTGATGAGTTTCGGTATGATCCGCGATCGGATCGACCACCGTCCGGAATTCGACGTGATAGTCTGTTCGTGCGGCCACATTAAATGCCAACACACGCTCACCCAGTTTATCGAAGACAGTATCCGCCCCAGAACAGTGAAACCGCCTGAGGCGGCAGCAGTATCGCGCTTGCGCGAGGCGTACGAAACGATGCTTAACTTGTTCGAAACGCGTGGCGTTATCGGCGACCTTGCGTGGAATCCCATTACGATCGCTGGGCCGGTTCCACTGGCGGATCTTCCGCTTCGCGTGGCCACAATGCTCACGCTCGACGAATTGCTCGAGTTAAGGCGCACGTCGAATAGTCGGACTCGGTTGATTATGGCAGCTGGGCCCTGCTCCCAACCGAACTGCCAGAAGCCAAAGCACGAATTGATCAAATGGGCTTTGGACAAACGCCTTCCGCACTCTTTGTATGTTGATCGTCGGTCGGCCGTGCAATATCTCGCTTTGGTCAAGCAGAAGCCCATGAACCGGCCGGTTCCCCCGACGGTGCCGGCGACGGAGTAAATCCTTTCGCCGCAATCGGAGGGTAGTTGTATGGCAAGGCTAAAGGGGACGCAGTTCGTTTCCAGAAACCAGCTGCGTCCCTGCGTCCCCGTTGTTTTTCGCCGTGACTGACTGTATCCGGCACCGAACAGCGCCAACCTAGACCACTTTGCAGAGGGTCCATTGCACCACTTTTCCCGGCTGCGACTTTCTGCGTAACGATCAGTCCAATCGAAAGATGCGTCGAAAGTTCCAGTCAAAGAGCGCCAACCCCACCAACCCGCTGGCGCTCTTCGTGGCGGTCTTAAATTGGTCACGCGAAATGCGTGACGGCAGTTCGCGGTGCAACGAAATGAAACGCAAGCGCCGACGGCGGCAGGGGGGGTGTGGCAAAACGGTGGCGATCTTGGCGACCTTACCCATTTTTGGGCTGAAAACGCACTTTTTCAAAAAGGAAGATCGCCAACGCCGCGGGCGAAAAACCTCTCCATTTCTACTCACGGGCAGCCCGGCCTCACCCCTTCTTCTCCGCATTCTCCGGCGTCGCCTTATCCATCGGCGGCCGCTTCAAGTGGTGCCCGGTCGCTTGCTGATAGGCATGCGCGACCGCGAGCAGTTCGGACTCGCCGTACAAACGCCCCGTGAACGTGATCGCCGTCGGCACCTCGTTGTCGCCGGCTTTGACGAAGCCGTTCGGCAACACGGCCGTCGGGTGGCCGGTGTGGTTGGTGATGACGAGGTCGTTGCCGCCGACGTAGAGGTCGACTTTCTCGAAGAGCGTTTCCATCTCACGCATGATGAGCGTCCGCACGCGCTGGGCACGCAGATATTCAACCGCCGGGACGAACTGGGCCGACCGGAACGTGCGCATCCACGAGCCGATGCCTTCGTTTACGCCCTTGCGCGTCAAGTCATCGAATGCGCTCGCGGATTCGACGTCCAGGATGCACGACAGCGCGTCGACCGGGTACTTGTCCGGCAGCGTGATCGGCACCAGCTTCACGCCGAGGCCCTTGAGCACTTGCAGTTCCTTGCGATCCTCGACGGCCTTCTTCCCCTCGACGTAGCCGACGCGCAGCGACCACAATTCGCGATGAAACGGCCAGCGGAACGGCCGATCGACGGCCGCGGCATCGAGACCGTCGGGCCCACGAATGGCGTCGAAGACGAGAGCACAATCCTCGATCGAGCGCGCGATCGGGCCGAGCTTGTCCATCGTCCACGAGAGCGTCATGCAGCCCGTACGGGCGACACGGCCAAACGTCGGCCGCAAACCGCTCGCCCCACAGCGTGCGCACGGCGACACGATGCTGCCGAGCGTCTCGCTGCCGATCGCGAAGCCGACCAGACCGGCGACCACAGCCGACGCCGACCCCGCCGACGAACCACTCGACCCCTGCTTCACGTTCCACGGATTGCGCGTCATGCCGCCGAACCACTGGTCGCCGTTCGCCAGCGCCCCGAGCGTCAGCTTGGCGACGAGCACGGCCCCCGCCTCTTCGAGCTTGCGTGCGACGGTTGCCTTGGTATCGAGCGTCTGCTCCTTGAACGGCCCGGCCCCCCACGTGGTCTTGTAACCGGGGTACGCGATCAGGTCCTTGGCCCCCCAGGGGATGCCGTGCAGCGGTCCGCGATACCGGCCCGCGGCAATCTCGCGGTCGGCCGCGTCCGCTTGCTTGAGGGCTAGCTCCTCGGTGAGCGTAACGACGCACTTCAGAGCCGGGTCATATTTCTTGAGGCGTTCGAGATAGAGCTTCGTCAATTCAACCGACGAAACCGCTCGCGTGCGGACGAGACTCGCAAGGGCCGTGAGCGGCAGGAACGCGAGATCGTCGCCGCTGTCCGGCTTCTTGGGAATCGCCGACGCCCACGAGCCGGCGACGCCCGCCGCCTCGCGCGGCGCCGGCTCGGCACTCGGCACGAACGCGAACGCCGGCGGTACATCGTTCGGCAACGCCACCTGTCGCAGCCGAGCGAACTGCCGCTGGCCTGCATTGATTTTCCCGACTAACGCCTTGCGATCGTCGTCCGAAAGCCTGATCCCCGCAATCCACTCGGCCTGTTGAATCATCTCAGCGGTGACGGCCGCATCCTTCGGAACTTGAGCGACGACTGCCCGCTCGAAGACGCTGCTGCCGGTCCCGAGCGCGGCGAGAGTCTTGAACAAATGCCGACGCGACGGAGTCGAGACCGATTCGGGGACCATGTGCGATCTCCAGAGATGATTGGGGAAGTTATAAGACGCCGGAGTGTTTCTCGAACCACTTCGATCGCCTGCTGTCCAACTCGTTGCCGGGACTCAGATCGTCGCGTGCTTCAAACGAAACTAGTTTCGTGACGACAACGACAACAGCCACGCTGGCGTTGACACAAGTCAACACAATAAAGCCGGTTACGTCATTCATGCAAAAGTCGTTGTCCACGTTGCCCACGTTGCCGGCAGTGGTTCAACCCCCACCCCGACGTGGCAACGACTTCGTTGCCCGAGTGTGCATTGCGGGGGTCACACCCCCTCATCATCCGACCAGACGCTACGGCCAATCGAGATATTGTGTTGCTTGATCTTGTTGCGCAGGCTGCCGCGGGTGATGCCGAGAATGCGGGCCGTTTGCACCTGGTTGCCGCCCGTGTGACGAAGAAGACGCACGAGGACTTCGCGCTCCATCAGGCCCAGGGCCTCGGCATACAGCTCTTCGGTGCCGCCGGCGATGCGCTCAGCAACGTAGGCGTCCCAGTCGAAGCCAATGGTGGCTGGGGCGGGCCGCGGTGTTGAGGCGTCGACGCCGGTCGGGAGGTCTTCCGGCGTGAGCACGCCGCTCTTCATTCGCAGCAGTGCTTGCTTGACCACGCTTTGCAACTCGCGTACGTTCCCGGGCCACGGATAGCGCCGCAGGACGTCGACGGCTTCGGGAGTCACCGTCGGGACCGGCTTGGCCAACTCGGCGGCGAAGCGGCGAAGGAAGTGCTCGACGAGCAGGTTCAGGTCATCGCCGCGTTCGCGCAGAGGCGGCAAGCGAATCGGGAACACATTGAGTCGGAAGAACAGGTCCTGGCGGAAGCGGCCCGTCGTCGACAGCTTCTCCAGATCGGCATGCGTGGCGGCAATAAGGCGGACGTCCGTGCGGATCGTCTGCGCGCCGCCGACGCGCTCGAACGCTTGTTCTTGCAGCAAGCGCAGGACCTTCGTCTGCGTGAGCGGCGTCATGTCGCCGACTTCGTCGAGGAAAATGGTCCCGCCGTTGCACTGTTCGAACTTGCCGACGCGCTGACGGTCGGCCCCGGTGAAGGCGCCTTTCTCGTGGCCGAACAATTCGCTTTCGAGCAGCGCTTCCGGGATCGCGGCGCAATTGATCGCGAGGAACGGCTGCCCGGCGCGTTTGGAGTGTTGGTAGATGGCCCGCGCGATGAGTTCCTTGCCGGTGCCGCTCTCGCCGAGCACGAGGACAGTCGCGTCCGTGGACGCGACGCGGCCGATCGCCTTGTAGACCTCCTGCATCGCGGGACACCGGCCCAATAGCACGTCGGCCCGTTCTGGCGTCGGTTGGCCGTGGGGGATGACGGCCGGAACGGTCATCAGCCGGCTAATGGCCGCGGCGCGCGTCACCAGTTCTCGAAGCTGGGCCAGTTCGAGCGGTTTGAGCAGGTAGTCGTAGGCCCCATGTTTGATCGCTTCGATCGCGAGGTCCGTGGTCCCATGCCCGGTGATGAGGACGACCGGCAGGCGCGCATCGGCCTTGTGAATCCGCGTGAACGTCTCGAGCCCGGTGGCGTCCGGCAAATGGACGTCGAGGATGACCATGTCGGGCTGATGCGTCGCGAGCATCGCCAGCCCTTCGGCCGCCGTCGATGCCGTGTGCAGCGTGAACTCCGGCCCGCGGAAGGCCCGCCGAAAGGCGTGGAGGATGGAGTCCTCGTCGTCGATTAAGAGAAGCGTAATCATGAGCGTTCCGTCAATGCTCCTTATGCGAGCCGCGGCAGCCGCACGACGAATCGCGCTCCGCCCTTGCTCGGATTCTCGACGGCGATCGTTCCGCCGTGCGCTTCAACAATGCGTCGGCAGATGGACAGGCCGAGACCGAGGCCCGTGTCCTTCGTGCTTGCAAATGGCTCGAAGAGTCGCTTTTGCATCTCGGCCGCGATTCCAGGGCCCGTGTCGCTGACCTCGATGACGGCTGATGGTCCATCGGCGCGCAGTTCAATTGTCAAGGCGCCGCCGCCGGGCATGGCATCCAGTGCGTTGAGCACCAGGTTCAAGATCACCTGCCGAAGTTGATCGGAGTCCGCGTCGACCGCGATGGCCGCGGGAACCAGGCGTGTGGTCACGTTCTGCTTGGCGGCCCGACCACGCGTGAGCGCCAGCGTCTCCTCGGCCAGTGGCGTCAGATCGGTCGGCGCCTTGGTTGGCTTTGGTGGCCGTGCGAAGTCGAGAAACGTCTGCAGGGCCTGTTCCACACGCCGGACTTCGCGTTCGATGACTCCCAGGTCTTCGACACCGAGCCCGCCGTCGCCTTCGCGGCCGGACTGCACGAGCATTTTGATCGACGTCATCGGATTGCGAATCTCGTGCGCCATGCCCGCCGCGAGCTGGCCGATTGCCGCGAGTTGCTCTGCCCGCCGCACCTCGCGCTCGCGTTGTTGCAAAGTCTGAACCACACCTTCGACACGTCCTACGAGCGATTGCACCTGACGATCGAGTTGGTCGAGAGTACCACCTTCGACGAGGTCGATGGCTGGTAAATCGCGATCGAGCAGGCCGGCCGCATCCTGCACGCGCACCTGAATCCGCTGAATCGATCGCGTGAGACCGCGGGCGACACCGTAGCCGAGGAAGAGTCCCGATAGACCGGCCGAAGCGCCAATCGCCACCAGTCCCCAGGCCAGCCTTCGGGAGATGGCCTGGTGATTCTGTTCGGACTCAATGATGCGCTTGGCGTTGAACTCGCGCAACTCGTGACAGGCCTTCACCACATCCGTCAATGTCCCGGCGGCGAGTTGAATCTGCGCCGTGCGTGCCGGACCGGATTCGGTGGGAACCTGCCCCCAGAGGTCGAGGTAATGACCGAAGCCGGATTCAAGCCGATCCACCAGTTCCGCTTCGCGCGGCTGGTCGGCAAGTTTTCGGGCCCCCGCGATGTGCTCGGCCGCTCGTTCGTTCAGGGCCGGCACACCCTCCGGCCGATGCGGCAACACGTTGATGAGCGCATCGAGGCTCTCTTCCAACGCTGCCGCCGCTTGATGGCTGTCGATGTTCTCCGCCAATTCATTGGCCGACAACGATTGCTCGCGGAAAAGGAACACGGCCATGAGCGCGCAGACCGCGAACGACGCGATGCCGCTCACGAATACCGGTACCAGAAAGCGAAAGTGGGACGGGGAGCGAATCACGCCGCGGCTCCGGGACTATGGTTCTGGCCCGAACTCTTGGAGCCAGCGCGCCAGCCGCACGCGCGCTCGGGCCCATCGCCGTTTTACTGTGCTTTCATCGATGCCCAATACACCTGCCGCCTCGAGTTGCGTGAGTCCGTGAAAGAACAAGAGATCGACGGCTTCGCGTTCGGATTCGTCGAGCCGGCCGACCGCATCCATCAGTTCGAGCCGCCAATCGGCATCGACGCCCGGAGGGGCCGGCACGTTGACTCCGCCATCCGTACCCGCGTCGAGGGCGATCGGCGTCTCACGCTCGCCGTCACGGCCACGCTCCTTGCGGATCAAATCGATGAGCGCTCGACGCATTTGCAATGCGGCGAGCCCGAGATATTGGCGCACCGATTCCGGCCGGACCGCTCCAAGCGCGGATTCGAGCCGCAGGTACGCCTCGGCCAACAGGCCCGATGTATCTTCCGGACGCTCACGATAGGCCGGACCAAGCAACCGCCGCGCGACGGCCGCGAGACGTCCATACGATTGGGAAATCAATTCCTTGCGCGCCGCCGAATCATTCGGCGTTAGCCGCAACCGGTCCAAGGCCGACTGGATCGCGAGAGTGGTGGTGCCGTCGGACATGGACAACCCTGGCGAGCCGCCGCCGGATCGGCGGTCGGCTCGCCTTCACTTTACTTGCCGAGCGTGTCCTTGAACAAGTCCCGCATCGCCTGCCAGGACTTGGTGTCGGCCGCCTCGTTGTAGGCCATGCCCTTCAAACCAACTTTGTCGGCCTCTTTGACGGTGAAGCTGTGCACAGCCCCCGGATAGTTCACGAACTGGTATTTGACGCCGGCGTCATCGAGAGCTGCCTTGAACTTTTCAATCGCTTCCTTCGCAATGAACGTATCGTCCTCCCCGTTGTTGACGAGCACCCGCGCCTTGATCATCTTGGCTTGATCGGCCGTGAACGGCGGCAGGCCGGCATGGAATGTCGAAACCGCCTTCAAAGGCGCGCCGCTCGAAGCGAGCAACAGGGCCGTCGACCCGCCGAAGCAGTAGCCGATGGCCGCAATCTTGCTCGCATCGACTTGTTCCTGCGCCTCGATCACCTTGAGCGCTGCTTGAGCGCGTGCCAGCCAGACTTTCTGATTCATCCGGACTTCCGTCGCCATCTTGCGTGCATCGTCCGGATGGTCGGTGACCTTGCCGACGCCGTACATGTCAGCCGCGAAGGCAACATAGCCCAATTCGGCCAGCTGCTTGGCCCGCATCTTGGCATAGTCGTTGAGGCCCCACCATTCGTGGAAAACGATGACGCCGGGCTGCTTGCCCTTGGCCGCGTCGTCGTAAGCAAGGACGCCCTTGAACTTAACGCCGCCTTCCTCGTACTCGATCTCTTTGGTCTGAACGGCCGCGCCGGCCGTGCCGGCCAGGGCGAGAATCAAGGTTCCAGCGATTGCGCGCATGTGGTGCTCCGTGAGTGCGATCGGGCGCAGGAATGATAGGCGCGAACCATCACCAGCGGGTAGAATGATCCGGCCGTCCGCACGTGAGACAACGCGATGGAAGTGCTTGATCTCCTGCTCGACTCCGCTCGCCGACACGTCCGCCACGATGAGGAGGATGTCCGCGAATGGGCTCGCGCAACGCCGCCGGCAAACGACAGCGTGCTACTGCGCGCTCGCATCACCGCCGTGGCCGACCGCATGCGCGCGACGTTTGCCGAGTTGATTGAGACAGAGAAGCACCATCAAGCTGTCGCCCGGCAGGGGACCTGGAACGAGGCGACGCTTCGACAGATTCAACAAACCGCGCAACAACAGGCAGAAAGTGTCGGCGAGCTAATTGAACTCATTGCTCGCCCGCCGACAGCGGCCCGGCCATCCGCACAAGTTCAAGCCGACCTGGAAATGCTCCAATTCGATGCGAACGAATTGGCGGGAATCGTTGACGGCGAAGTGCAGTTCTGGCGACGGGACAAAGGAATTTCGAGCGAAGAGTTGCGGGCGAAATTGGTTGTTTCATAGTGGAAATAGTCATGGTGCTACCGCTGTGGACCCGCCAGGCCGCCGAGTTCACAATGACAAAATGCGTACAACTTTCGCTTCCTGGGCCGAGCGCCCTCCGATATCTCGGCCTTACCGCCGGAATTACTGGCGGACTTCTGGCCGCACATGGACTCGCTTGCCGAGAAGCCGGTAACTCTCAGTATCCCTGGCGCGCCGCCAGCTTCGTTGCCCGACCGGCAAATCTACTCGTATCAAGTTCGGTTGGCTGATGGTCGCGAGTACACCGTCCGGGTTCATTTTCGTTACGGACAGGACGAACAAACTCTGTTTGTTCTCAGGGTAACCGCGATCCTCCACAAGTCACCGCCGCTCTCGAACTGACTCGCAGCATTCAACAAAAGGGCACGATCCGTCGCAAGAATTACGAACCGAATCGCCGGGAACCAGTAGGCGAATGGCCGACATCGACCGATGATGTCTCTATCGCGACTCGCCGCCTTCGCCCAATCGAGACCCGATCATGTCCGCTTCGGAGTCACGCGACTATGGGCTCATCAACCAGCTTGCCGAGGAGTTCACCCAGCGCATCCGCAAGGGCGAACGGCCGAGCGTGCGGGAGTATTGCGACAAACACCCTCAGATTGCTGAAGATCTCGGCGAGATGCTTGGAGCCCTCGCGGCACTCGAGGGCCTCAAGGACGCGGACCAGGCCGCACCCGTTCCCAAAACGCCGAACCTGCGCCAGATTGGTGAATACCAGATTCTCCGCGAGGTGGGCCGGGGCGGCATGGGGGTCGTCTACGAAGCAGAGCAAGCCAGTCTCGGCCGGCGCGTGGCCCTTAAGATCATGGCCGGCGCTCGAACTTCCTATGGACTGGAACGGTTCAAGCGTGAAGCGCGCGCCGCGGCCCGGCTCCATCACACCAATATCGTCCCTGTCTTCAGCGTCGG
This sequence comes from Gemmataceae bacterium, assembly GCA_036266155.1. Taxonomy (GTDB): domain Bacteria; phylum Planctomycetota; class Planctomycetia; order Gemmatales; family Gemmataceae; genus SIAJ01. The sequence continues at coordinate 20,058 of DATANR010000193.1, forward strand.
CGATCACGACGGCATGCCCTACTACGTCATGCAGTTCATTCAGGGCCTCGGTCTCAATGAAGTGCTCCATGAAGTCAAACGTCAACAGGCACTCGGCGGTTCGACCGCGCCGTCGACGGCCGATGACGGCCGGCTGCCGAGTCTGTCCGTCTCCGTCGCAGTAGTTGCAAAATCGTTGATTGCCGGCGAATTCGAGCCTCCGCCAGAGAGCGACCTCGCCGCGATGCGCACGGAGGTCATCAAACTCTGTGCGACGTCCAACCGATCCGACCTGTCGGGAGAGGCGGCCAATCGGACCTTGGGGTTGTCGGGGTCCACCTCATCCTTCTCGTTACCCGGTCAAAGCACGCTGGCCGGGCGGAAGCTCACCTATTGGCAAGGCGTCGCCCAGATCGGCCTGCAAGTCGCCGACGCGCTCGACTACGCACACAAGCAGGGGGTTCTGCACCGCGACATCAAACCGTCAAACCTGTTGCTCGACATGCACGGCGTCGTCTGGGTCACCGACTTCGGCCTGGCCAAGGCCGACGATTCAGACAACCTGACGCAAACCGGTGATGTGCTTGGCACCCTGCGCTACATGCCTCCCGAGGCGTTGGAAGGCAAAAACGACGCGCGCAGCGACGTCTATGCCCTCGGCCTGACGCTCTACGAGTTGCTGGCGCTGCGGCCCGCGTTCACCGAACGCAGCCGCGAACAACTCGTCAAGCAACTCACAACGACGGACCCGCCGCGGCTCGGCTCCGTCAGCAAAGCGATACCGCGTGACTTGCAGACGGTCGTTCACAAGGCGATCGAGAAGGACCCGGCACACCGGTATTCGTCCGCGAAAGAGCTGGCCGCGGACCTGCGCCGCTTCGTCGACGACCGGCCGATCCAGGCACGCCACATCAATTCGATCGAGCGCGCCTGGCGCTGGTGCCGCCGCAATCCGCTGGTGGCGAATTTGATGGTTGCCGTTGCGGTCTTGCTGATCGCTGGCACGGCGGTGTCGACATACTTTGCCATCCACGCCGCGTTCGCCCGCGATCGGGCCGACGCCAAGGCACAGGAGGCCGAGGACAACGCCGCCTTGGCGCGCATCGAAAAAGTCCGGGCCGACGCCAAAGCACAGGAAGCGGAAAACAACGCGGCCGCGGCCAACGCCAACCTGTACGTCGTTCGGCTGAACTCCGCGCAGATGGCCCTTGAGACGAACAACTTGCCTCTCGCCCGGGGTTTTCTGGAACAGCTTCGCGGCCTCGGAGACAAGAAAAAGCAAGCGCTCGGCTGGGAATGGCGCTACCTCTGGCGGCAATGCAACTACGAGCTGCGCACATTTCGCGGCCACACGGAAGACATCGGCGGCATCGTTTTCAGTCCAGACGGCGCGTGGTTGGCATCCAGTTCCGATGACGATTCCGTGCGCATTTGGGAATCGGCAACTGGCCGGCAACTTTCCACCATCAAAGTAAATTCACCTTGGGCGCCTTGCCTAGCACTCAGCCCAGACGGCAAGCAACTGGCCGTCGCGACGGATGGCAACACCGCGACCATTCTGGACGCCGCGACTGGTCTCGTCTTGCACAAGTGTCAGGGGCACACGAATATCGTCCGCGGGCTCGCCTTCAGCACCGATGGCGCACGCCTATTTTCCGTCGCGGAGGACTCTGCGCTCAAGATTTGGGAAGTGGCGAGCGGTCAGGAACTCCAGAGCTTTCCGCATCCGGCCGGCTATCTCCGCTGCGTTACGGTCAGCCCCGATGGCAAATGGCTCGCCGTCGGCGGGTCGGATCCGCAGATTATCGTCCGCGACGCGGCCACCGGTGACGTGGTCCACACCTGGACCGGTCACCCCAGCGGCGTGTATGGCATCGTCTTCAGCCCCGACGGCCTTCGTCTCGCCACGGCCGGTAAAGACCGCCTCGCCAAAATCTGGGACGTCGCAACTGGTCGGGAATTGCTCTCGCTTGCAGGCCACAATGACAGCATCAAATGCGTTTGCTTCCATCCTGACGGAACGCGCATAGCCACAGTCGATCACAATCGCACGGTGAAAATTTGGGACACCAACACCGGCGAGGAGCTCGAAACCTTGCTCGGCCACGCCCGCGGCGTCTTTACCGTAGCATTCAGCCCCGACGGTCGCTGTCTCGCGTCGGCTGGCGAAGACGAGTTAGTTCACCTGTGGCACGCCGGCCAGCGACCGGGACCGCGAATCCTCGCGGGCCACGACAATCAGGTTCGTGCCGTCAGCTTCAGCACCGACGGAAAGCAGGTGATCTCCGTCGGTCAGGATGGCAAGATCAACATCTGGGATTCGATCACGGGTCGCCGGCAGACGCTGAGCGCGGGAACGGTCTTGGGCTACCTCGGCTTGACGCTCAGTTCGGATGGCCGCCATCTGGCCGCGGCCGGCGACTTGGGAATCATTGAAGTCTGGGACCTGAAGACAGGACAAATCGTTTGGCGAAAGAAAGGCCATCCGAGCTGGCTCAGCGCCGTGGCCTTCAGCCCTGACGGCAAATGGTTGGCTACCGGCGGCGACATTGACCGCGTGAACAAGAAGGAGCCGCTCGCCATCAAGTTGTGGGAAGTCGCCACCGGGGACGAGGTGCGCTCGCTCTTGGGACACACGGAAGAGGTGAAGGGGCTAGTCTTCACCCCCGACGGCTCACAGCTCATCTCCGGAGCGCAAGACGAGACAATCCGCATTTGGGACATGACGACTTTTACCGAGCGCCAAGTCCTGCATTTGAAAACGGGGTCCGTCAACAGCGTTGCCATCGACCATAACGGCAAGCTACTCGCCGCCGCCTGCTCGAATCACACATTGAAACTCTTTGAACTGCCGACGGGGCGTGAATTGCGGACGTTCATGGGCCACATCGACAATGCCTGGAGCGTGGCGTTCAACCCGGATGGAACGCGACTCGCTTCCTCCAGCTTCGACAAAACGGTACGTATCTGGGACACTGCCACCGGACTCGAATTAGCAAACCTGAAAGGGCACCCCGACCGCGTGCTCGACGTGGCGTTCAGCCCCAACGGCAACTTCCTGGCCACGGCCGGCGGACGCGACCTGACCGTTCGCATCTGGGATGCACGGCCATCGACTCCCGAGGTCAATGTCGACATCGAAGCGGTCGGGCTCCTCGATTACTTGTTTGCCCGTCCATTGCCCAGAACTGAGATCATCGCGGCGATTCTCCGCGACAAGACGATCGGCGACGCGACGCGCAAACGGGCCCTGGAGATTTCGGAGCGCTACGCGGAAGAAACCGACGCGAAGAAATATCAGGCGGCCGCGTGGCAGATTGTTCACCACCCGTTTTCAAACGCCATCCTCCGTGAGTTCGCCCTCGCGCAAGCGATGGCCGCCTGCCGACTGGCGCCGGAGAATCCTATCAATCTCGCCACCTTGGCGGTCGCGATGTACCGTCTCAATCGAACCGATGAATCGCGGATCACCTTCGCTCTTCTTCGCGACATCGGCAAGACAGCCAAGTGGGCCGACGACAAGGAAGTCCAAGCTTTCCTCACGGAAACTGCAGCAATCATCGAAGAGAAAAGCGGGCGCGGCCCGCCGTAGCCGCAAGCTGCCAGCTTGCGTGCGTGATTCCCACAAACTGGCAGCTTGCGGCTACGGCGGGCTGCGCTTGCGATCGGCAAATCTCGCTCGCTACTTGAACACATCCGTGATGATGAAGTCGTCGCTAATCCCGCCGCCGGCCGCGTTGGGCTGCTGGGCGCCTGATTTCGACAGGCCGTACATCGCTTCCAATGTACGCAAGATATTGACGTGCGTGATGCCCTTGCCTTCTGCATAGTCGCCGGGTTTGATGTCGAAACCTGCGAAAATGGTGGCGACGCGGTTTTGCAAGTCGTGCGTGAATTCATCCGTTGGCTTCACGAACGGATTGGTCAGCCCCTTGTATTTCCGCTTATCATCATTTTCATCCCACGTGACGATGAGCAGGCTGTTATGACCTTTTGCCCACTGATAGTATTTGTCGATGTTATCCTTAAGCCATGCGTCGCCGCGTGGAATGCTGTCTCTGGGGTCGCCGTTGTGCATGTCGTGCTCGAGGTTTGGGATCACGAATGCGACCGTCGGCAGCGACTTGAAACCTTCCTCGGTCGTTGGAAAATCGGCGAAACGCAGATTGCATGAGGTTTCCATCGTCGTCCCGTTCGGCACATTTTGAAAGCTGATCCACGGCACGTGCTTGCGCGCGTACAGTTTGTCCGGCGACGTCTCCCCCTGGAAGCCGATTGAGGGCAGGCCCTCCGCGTACCCCTTAAACGTGCGATGCTTGGCGATCAGTTGTTGCGCCAGATTGCTGGTCGTGAACGGATAGAGACCGGGATGGTTCGTTGCATTGGGCACGACATCCATGAAGCCAACCGTTTGATTGTTGCCCGAGAACAACCAGAAATAATTACCCTGGCTGTTGTGTTCTTCGCCGAACATCTGCGTGAAGCTTGCCCCTTCGGCCTTGAGCGAATTGATGTACGGGGCATTCGCGCTGCCGATGATGTCGTCGAAGTTCTTGTTCTCCTCCATGACGATGACCACGTGATCGTAAACCGGCGCACCGGCCGGCCACTTTGGAGCGACCGGGCCCGCGCCCGGAACGATCGACCACGTCACCGCCAAACATAGCGTGCAAGCGACGACGAGACGGGGCAACTGTCTCATGGCGAACTCCTGACCAGCGAGTTGAATTGTCTGGAAACCCGCGAGTGCGGGCGCAACGAAATTGTATGGCCCAGCGCTAAAGCAAGTTCCTCAGCATAATTTCTCCGATTTTCTGTCCGGCGACCCACAACTCGGCGGCGGCGACGCAAATTCCAAGGTCGTGTTCGCCCCGGGCCTCGGCAGCACCATCAACGGAGGCAGCGGCCTGAACACCTTCGACGACGAAGCCGGCCAGTTCGAGGGCATCGCTCTAGGCGCCGGCATCAACAACTGGACTGATCCCAACTAAGGGCGCACGAGGGTGGAATCATTGGGCATGAAACTGAGGCCGACGCGTTCGTGCGTCGGCCTCTCTGTCGCGGACCCTCGCTACGTTCACCCGATCACCTCGGCCAACTCCACCAGCCGGCTCTTTTCTTTCAATGACTTCGCGCCCGCGTGGACGATCGCCGTCACGGCCACGATCTCGTCGTGCGGAATCGGCTCCTTGCCGGTCTTCACCATCTCGCGAAACGTCGCGGCCATGCGGAACATCTCGTAGTGGTGGCCATACCAGAAGTCGCCTTCAATCGACGGAGTGTACTCGAAACGCTTCTTCTGGAAAAACACTGACGTATGGCAGTATTCCGAGATCTCGTTCGGCCTTCCGAACCAAATGGCGGCCGGCTGTCGGTCTGGGTACGTTACCAGCGCATGGCAGACATTATCCCGCATGTAAAGGCTGACCGCCTCCGCCTTCGGGCCCAGAAGCGTCACCACGGTCCAGGCCGGGTGCTGGCCATACACGAGCCAGCCGTCCAAGTTCACGCCGCTTTGCACGCCGGCGATGACATGCTGAATCGGACCGAACTCGCCGCTATCACGCTTGCGCAGAGCCGCTTCCATTCCCTGCTCATGACGGAACAGGCTGCTCGACATTATCGTCGCCTTGTGTTCACGGGCGAAGTCGAGGATCTTCTTCGTGCCGGCCACGGTGCCGCCGATCGGTTTATCGCAAAATGTCGGCAGGCCGCGCTTAAGCGCCGGAGCGATCAGATCAAAGTGGTCCTCGCCGAAACCGGACGCGTCGCCGAGCCAGACGGCATCCACTTGCTCGGCCAGATCTTCGGGCGACTTCGCGGCCTGCACGCCAGGGAACGCCTCGGTGAACGGCCCAATCACCTTTGGGTCGGCCGCGTAGTAGTGCGTGATCTTCGTGTCCGCGAAGGGGAGTTGGTCGAAATTAAACCTCGGATTGCGCATAACCTTGCGGAAGAATTCGGACGATCCGGGGTCGAGGTATTTCTTGGTCGCATCGAGGTCGACGGTCGGATGCAGGTACTGGGCGAAGTGCCAGGTGTGCCCATTGGTCGGCTGTGCCTTGCGGTGAATCGCCGCGGAGATGACGCCGATGCGATAGATCTTGTGCGGCGGCGCGGCGATCATGCGATCGCCGATGAGCGTAGCGGCTGTGCCGGCAAAGAAGAACGAGCGACGCGTCGGATCGGACATACGGCAGCTCCGAAGAGACCATTGAAGCAAGGATTACACGGATGGACACGCATAAGACCAAGAGCAAATTCAGTATTTGTCTTATCCGTGTATTCGGTGTGATCCGTGGTTAAGTTCCTGGTACAGTAAACTCTCCCACTCAATGCATCCGGGGAACCCTGATGCCTCGTCTTGCTTTGTTGATTGCCGCATCGCTCGCCGCACCGATGTGCGCTGCCGACCTGCCGCCGGCGGCGAATCGGCCGATCGACTTTGATCGCGACGTGCGGCCACTCTTCGTCAAACATTGCTACGCTTGTCACGGACCGGAGAAGCAGAAGGCCGGGCTGCGGCTCGATCGCAAGGCCGATGCGCTGAAAGGCGGTGATGACGGAGCGGTCATCGTGCTGGGTAAGTCGGCGGAGAGCCCGCTGGTGCGTCTCGCGGCCGGGCTTGAGGCTGACCGACTGATGCCCCCTAAAGGTGAACGGCTCACGGCGGAACAAGTCGGTGTGCTGCGGGCTTGGATCGATCAAGGGGCGAAGTGGCTGGATGTCGCGGAGGCCGATCCTTTGGATTGGTGGTCGTTCCGGCCGATCGCGAAGGCGGCGCTGCCGAAGCTGAGTGTGGAAGACGAGGCTCGCGTTCGCAATCCGATTGATCGGTTCATACTGGCCAAACTGCGCGAGAAGGATCTGGCACCATCGCCCGAGGCCGATCGCCGCACATTGATCCGTCGGCTCTATTTCGATCTGATCGGCTTGCCGCCGACGCCAGACGAAGTTGACGCGTTCGTCAAAGACAGCGATCCGATGGCCTACGAACGGCTCGTCGATCGCCTGCTCGACTCGCCGCACCACGGAGAGCGCTGGGCCCGACACTGGCTAGATGTCGTCCACTACGGCGACACGCACGGCTACGACAAGGACCAGCCGCGGCCCAACGCTTGGCCCTATCGCGATTATGTCATTCGCGCGTTCAACAGCGACAAACCCTATGGTCGCTTCGTGCAAGAACAGATCGCCGGTGATGTGCTCTATCCGGGTACGATCGATGGAGTCACGGCTCTCGGCTTCATCGCCGCAGGCCCCTGGGATCTCATCGGCCACGCCGAAGTGCCGGAAACCAAGATCGACGGCAAGGTCGCTCGCCACCTTGATCGCGATGACATGGTGGCGAACACGATTGACACATTTGTCGGCCTCACCGTCCAATGTGCTCAATGTCACAATCACAAGTTTGATCCAATTCGCCAGGAGGATTATTATCGTTTGCAAGCCGTCTTCGCGGCGCTTGACCGGGCGGATCGGCCCTATCACATTGATATCTATGCGGCGAAGCGGTATGCCGAGGTAAGCACCAAACTCCGAGAACTGCGAAAAATAAAGGAGGAGCGGGAAGCGAAGTTGAAAGCGGCGGGCGGCAAGGAACTCGCCGAACTCGACCAGAAAATCATGGCGGCCGGCAAGCCGGCAATGGCCAAGCCTGAGTTCGGCTATCACAGTGGGCTCGCCGCCAAGGCCGAAACCATCAAATGGGTACAGGTCGATCTCAGCAGTTCGGTTGCGCTCGATCGCATTGTTTTGTGGGGTTGTCACGACGACTTCAATATGATCGGCGCCGGCTTCGGATTTCCGGCGCGCTTCAAGATTGAAGTCTCTGACGATCCACAATTCAACGCGAATGTACTTTTGGTTGCCGACCGAACAGAGACCGACGTTCCGAACCCAGGTATAGCCGGCCAAACATTTTCCGCCAAGCGTGCGAAAGGTCGCTACATCCGCGTGACGGCGACGAAACTGGCTTCTCGCCAGAACGACTTCAACTTCGCGCTTTCCGAATTGCAGGCGTTCGATCCGAACGGCAAGAATGTCGCCGCCGGCGCCTCGGTGACGGCCCTCGACTCCATCGAAGCTCCGGTCCGCTGGCGGAAATCAAATCTCACCGATGGCTACGCACCTGGAATGGGCGCGACGGGCGATCTAACAGCGCTCAAGAAGGAACGCGACGCCCTTGTTGCCCGAACCGCCGGTCAGCAGCTCGTCGATGACATCAAACAACTAATGGGCGCAATCGACGACTTTGAGCGCGATGTCGCGAAGGTGCCGCCGACCGGCATCGTCTACGCCGGCACGATACACAACGGCGGCGGCGCGGCCTTCCGCGGCACCGGGCCGGACGGCGGCAAGCCGCGGCCGATCTTCGTGCTCAAACGCGGTTCGGTCACAAGCCCGCTCCAAGAAGTCACCGCGGGCACGGTCACCATGTTGCGCGATCTGCCAGGTGACTTTCAACTGCCACCCAACGCTGCCGAGGGGCAGCGCCGGGCAGCGCTGGCGAAATGGCTGACGAATGATAAGAACCCGCTCACTTGGCGATTGATCGTCAATCGTGTTTGGCAATATCACTTTGGCCGCGGCATCGTCGCGACGCCGAACGACTTCGGCAAGATGGGTCAGTTGCCAACGCATCCAGAGTTGCTCGACTGGCTGGCCACCGAGTTCCGCGACGGTGGCCAATCGCTGAAAGCGCTACACAAATTGATTGTCATGTCGGCCACATATCGTCAGGTATCCCTCGGCAATGAACAGTTCGACCGGATCGATTCCGGCAACGTGTATCTCTGGCGCATGACGCGCCGCAAGCTGGAAGCCGAGGCGGTCCGTGACGCGGCCCTGGTCGTGGCCGGCAAGCTCGATCGCACGATGGGCGGGCCGGCGTTCCAGGATTTTGTAGTCGAACATCCGGAACATTCACCGCATTACGAATATCACTTATACGATCCGGAAAATCCCAAATCACATCGGCGTAGCATCTATCGCTTCCTCGTCCGCAGCAAGCCGCAGCCGTTCATGACGGTGCTCGATTGTGCCGACCCATCAATGCAGGTCGAGAAGCGCATCGAGACGCTGTCGCCATTACAGGCATTGGCCCTGTTTAACAACGGGTTCATGTTGGCGATGGCCAAGCACATGGCGGCGCGAGCAGGAGATGTGAACGAGGCGTTCCGACTGGCCTTGGGCCGCGAACCGAAGGTCAAGGAACGCCAAGTGCTTGAAGCGTATGCGAAGGAACATGGGCTGCCGAATGCGTGCCGAGTGATCTTGAATTTAAATGAGTTTGTATTTGTGGATTGATTGAAGTCTGCGGAATGCAAAGGCCACTCACGTACGTGGGTGGCCTTTCGAGACCATCGAATAATGAACCGACGCGATTTTCTCTGGCACTCCGGCGGCGGCCTCGGCGGCATTGCCCTCACGACGCTTATGAGTCAGGCGGGCTTGCATCACAAGCCAAAGGCCAAGCGCGTCGTACAACTTTTCATGGCCGGCGCGGCGAGCCATATTGATTTGTTTGACGTCAAGCCCGAACTCATCAAGCGGCATGGCCAGCCTTCTGATTTCGGCGAGCACGTTGAAGCCTTTCAAAATGGCCTCGGCCCGTGGCTCAAACCGATTTGGAATTTCAAATCCTACGGCAAGTGCGGCAAGCAACTCGGCGAACCGGTCGCGGCGCTGGGCGACGTTGTCGATGATATCGCGTTCGTTCACAACATGATCGGCAAGACAGGCGTTCACTCGCAGGGCACGCTGTTGCAGACGACGGGATTCAACCGGCCCGGCTTTCCAGGCATGGGTGCGTGGATCAGCTATGGCCTCGGCAACATCAGTGAGAATCTACCCGCGTTTATCGTGCTGCCCGATCATCGTGGATTGGCGTCGAATGGAACCAAGAATTGGGATAGCGCCTTCCTGCCGGCGCAGCATCAAGGGACCGTGATTTATCCTGGCTCGAAAACGCCTGTCGCCGATCTGTTTCCGGACGAGCGGGCCGGGTTCCCGACACCGGCCGGCGACGCCGCGGGCATTGATTTGCTCGGCAAGCTCAATCATCAACATGCATCCACGCGGCCCGGCGACGATCGGCTCGACGCGCGCATTCGTTCCTATGAACTCGCCGCCAAGATGCAGCTCGCGGCCCCGGAGGCGCTCGACTTCTCGAAAGAGACGAAGGAAGTGCTCAAGCTCTACGGGCTCGATCACGGCAAATCGTCGTTCGACAAGGAAATCAATGCGCTCGAAGAGACCGACGTCTTTGGTCGCAAGTGCCTCGCCGCTCGCCGACTGCTCGAACGTGGCGTCCGCTTCGTACAAATCTGGAGCGGCAACGACAACGGCTTCCCACGCCGCAATTGGGACAGCCACGAGGACGTGCAACGCGATCACGGCCCGCTCGCAACCGGGATGGCTCGCGGGACGGCTGCGCTGATCAAGGATTTGAAACGCGTCGGCCTGCTCGAAGACACGATTATTCTGTGGACCACGGAATTTGGCCGCATGCCGAGTTCACAGGGCGGAAAGGGCCGCGATCATAACCCGTATTGCTTCACGAACTGGCTCTGCGGCGGCGGCATCAAGGGCGGCATCAGTTTCGGCCCGAGCGACGATTTCGGTTACAAACCCGCCGACCGCAAGAAGCCGACTGAGGTCTATGACATCCATGCGACGATCTTGCATTTGCTCGGCATCGATCACACCAAATTAACAGTGCGCAATAATGGCATCGACCGTCGATTAACGGACGTGCATGGGCATGTGATAACGGAATTGTTGGCCTAGGAAGGCGAGCGAAGCCGCGTAAGCGGCCCGATGATGTCAGCCGCCAACATCATCGGGCCGCTTACGCGGCTCCGCTCGCCGTCGAACGATCACCCTGCCTTTGGGTGAGCGACTATTTCACGCCCATTCGATCCAGAACGAACACCATCAAGAATGCTTGCTCTTTCAAATGATCGTAGCGGCCGGACGCGCCACCGTGGCCAGCGTCCATGTTGCATTTGAGCAAGAGCGGATTCGCGTCCGTCTTCAATGTGCGCAGTTTCGCAACGTACTTCGTCGGTTCGTGATACATCACCTGACTGTCGTTGAGTGATGTCATCACCAGAATTGACGGATAACTGGTTTTACGCATATTCGTATATGGACAATATTGCCGCATATATTCATACTCGGCCTTTTTCTTCGGATTACCCCACTGCTGAAATTCCTGCACCGTGAGCGGCAGTGATTCATCCGCCATGGTCGTCAGCACATCGACAAATGGAACCTGCAATACGGCCGTTCCGCAGAGGTCAGGCCGGCGATTGAGGACGGCGCCGACGAGCAATCCGCCGGCGCTGCCACCGTGGATGGCGAGCTTGTCGCGGGCACAATATTTCTCACTCACCAAGTGGTCGGCGCACGCGATGAAATCGGTGAACGTGTTCTGCTTGTTCATCATCTTGCCGGCATCGTACCAGGCCCGGCCCATGTCCGAGCCGCCGCGGATGTGAGCCCAGGCGTAGACGACGCCGCGATCGAGCAGGCTGAAGATGTTTGAATGCCACTCGGCCTGCATCGGGATGCCGTAGGAGCCGTAGCCGTACAGGAGGCACGGGGCCGAGCCGTCGCGCTTCAGGCCCTTTTTGTAAATGATCGACAGCGGCACGCGCGTGCCGTCGGGCGACGTCGCGTAAATGCGTTCGGTCTGATAGACCGACGAGTCGAAGCCGCCAGGCACCTCAGTCCGTTTGAGCAGCTTGCGGCCGCCGGTGGCCGGGTCGTATTCGTACACCGTCGGCGGCGTCACCGGCGACGAGTAGCCGAAGCGGAACGAGGTTGCGTTGAAATCTGGGTTCTCGCCCATCTCTGCATCAAACGCGGATTCCGTGAACTCGATGCGATGCGCCAGTCCGGTTTTCATGTCAATCACGCGAAGTTGCGGATTAGCCGCCTGACGTTCGGAGACAACCGCAAAGTCCTTGAAAAGTGTGAGGCCTTCGACGAATACGTCCGCGTCGTGTGCCACGAAATCCTTCCAGTTCGCCGGCTCGGTCTTGTCGACGGGGCACGTCGCGATACGGAAATTCAGCGCGCCCTTATTCGTGCGGATATAGAACTTGCCATCGCGATGGTCGGCACTGTATTCATGGCCCTCTTCACGCGGCAGGATCGTCTTCCACTCGCTCGTTGGCTGATCCGCGGGCAGATAACGCTGTTCGCCGCTTGTGTAACTGGTCGAAATGTGAAATAGATATTTGTCATCGTGCGAGCGCGCGAGATCGAGCCAAAAGAGTTCGTCCTTCTCCTCAAAGAGCAGCACGTCCTTGTCCTTCGCCTGGCCGATCGTGTGACGCCAGACCTTGTGAGCGCGCTTGGCGTCGTCCTCCGTCGTATAGAACAGCGTCTTGTTGTCGGCCGCCCATTCGACGCTCGGCGCCTTCGCGAGCTTCGGCTCGATCACCTTGCCGGTGCGCAGGTCCTTGACCGACAGTTCATACTCGCGGAACCCGGTGGTGTCCGTCGTGAACGCGAGCAGGTTGCCGTCGTCGCTCACCTTGTGTGCGCCGACGGCCAGGAACTTCTCGCCCTTGGCCAGCTCGTTCGCATCGAGAATGATCTCCTCGGCCGCCTCGAGCGTCCCCTTCTTGCGGCAGAAGATCGGATACTGCTTGCCCTCTTCGGTGCGCGAATAGTACCAAAAACCCTTCTCGCCGACCGGCACCGCCTTGTCGGTTTGCTTGATGCGGCCGAGCATTTCCTTGTAGAGCGTGTCGCGCAGCTTCTCGGTCTTCTTGGTCATCGCCTCCGTGTACGCGTTCTCGGCCTCCAGGTACTTGATGACGTCCGGGTTCTTCTTGTCCTTGAGCCAGAAGTAATCGTCGACGCGCGTGTCGCCGTGCAGTTCCAGCTTATGCGGATCCTTCTTGGCAACCGGCGGCTTGGGGCCGACAGTGTCGTCAGCGAAGGACGGCGAAACGACGAGCAAGGTGATGACGAGACGCAAACGGAACATCGGCAACTCCGGTACGATTCGACGAGGGTGGAGACAGTGTAGGGGAGCGCGACAACAACGGAGCCACGGATGAAACACCGATCGAACACGGATACGGAGAAATCAAAATCAATCGCCTTTCTGTATTTTCCGTGTTTCATCTGTGTTTCATCAGTGGCTACACTGACGTAACCATGCGATGCGTCACTCTCCTGCTGATGGTTGTTGGCTCAACTCTCCACGCCGCTCCGCCGGAGGAGCATTGGGCGTGGAAGCTGCCGGTGCGCTCGGCGGTGCCCGCGGGGATGGGCGCCAATCCGATCGATGCGTTTATTCGCGCGCGATTGACCATTGCCAAGCTCACGCCCGCCGCGCCGGCGACGCGTGAGCATCTCATTCGCCGAGTTACGTTCGACCTGACCGGCCTGCCGCCAACGCCGGAGGAGATCGATGGCTTTGTCAACGACAAGAGCCCCGATGCCTGGGCGCGAGTAGTCGATCGGCTGCTGGCGTCGCCGGCCTACGGCGAGCGCTGGGGTCGGCACTGGCTCGATCTGGCGCGTTATGCGGATTCGAACGGCTACGAGTTCGACGAGCCGCGGCCGGATGCCTGGCGGTACCGCGATTACGTGATCCGCTCGTTCAATGCTGACAAGCCGTTTGATCGGTTCATTCTCGAACAACTGGCTGGCGACGAGGCGTTGCCGAACGATCGCGACGCCCGGATCGCGACCGGCTTCAACTTGCTCGGCCCCGACATGACCGACGCCAGCGACCAGGTCCAGCGCCGGCACAACACGCTGACCGACATGACCGACACGGCCGGGCTCGCGTTCCTCGGGCTGACGATCGCGTGTGCCCGCTGCCACGATCACAAGTTCGAGCCGTTGCCGCAGACCGATTACTATCGCCTCCAGGCGTTCTTCACGCCGGCCGACTTCCGCCGCGATCTGCCGATCGCCACCGCCACCGAGAAGGTGGCTCAGGACGCTGCCGCACGCGATTACCTTGCCAAGACCAAGGCGATCCGCGACGATATTGCCGCGATCGAGGGGCCGCATCGGACCAAGCTATTCGAGTCGAAACTGGCCAAGCTCTCGGCCGAAGCGCAAGCCGCCCATCGGACTCCGGCCGACAAGCGCACGGGCGGGCAGCAGGAGCTGGTGGCCGAGACGGAGAAGAAGGTCGCGATCACCGCGGCCGAGATCGCGGCCGCGATGAACTCCGATGAGCGCATGGAGTTGATCGCCCGGCAAAAGGAGTTGAAGGCGTTCGACGCGCTCAAGCCGCCGCCGTTGCCGATCGCGATGGGCCTGGCGGATAAAGCGGGCGCGCCGCCGAAGACGCATCTACTCGAACGCGGCGAACTCTCGCGTCCCGCCGCCGAGGTCCGGCCCGGCTTCCCGACCGCGCTCGGCGGCAAGTCGATCGAGACCGATGCCGGCCGACGCCTGGCGCTCGCGAAGTGGATCGCGTCGCCGGACAATCCGCTGACGGCGCGCGTGATCGTCAATCGTCTCTGGCAGCACCATTTCGGCCGCGGCATCGTGGCGACGCCGAGCGACTTCGGCATCCGCGGCGAACGGCCGACGCATCCGGAGTTGCTCGACTGGCTCGCCTGCGAACTGGTCGCCGGCGACTGGCAATTGAAGCGGATTCATCGGCACATTCTCTTGTCGGAGACGTATCAGCAATCCACGAACGCGGGTGTCGGAACGCGGAATGCGGACCCGGACAATCACCTGCTCGCCCGCATGAGCCGGCAACGTCTCGAAGGCGAAGCGGTCCGCGACGCGCTGCTGGCGGTGAGCGGCCGGCTCAATCGCACGGCCGGCGGCCCCGGCGTGGTTCTGCCCGGCATCGCCGGACCCGGCGGCGGCGCGAAGGCGGCCCCGGTCAGCACCGACCCGGCGGACCACGTGCGTCGCAGCGTCTACCTCTTCGCTCGCCGCAACAAACGCGACCCGTTCCTCGAAGCCTTCGACCTGCCCGACAGCAACCTGAGTTGTCCGAAGCGCGAACGCAGCACGACGGCTCCGCAAGCGCTGGCGATGTTGAATGCGAATGAGGCGGCGGAAGCTGCAAAGGCGCTGGCGGAGCGATTGCAGCGCGAGGGGAGCAGTGATGGGGAACGCGTGGAGCGGGCGTATCGGCTGGTGCTCGGGCGAAGCCCGTCGACGGCGGAGCGGGAGCGGGCGATGGAGTTTTTGCGTGGGTCGCCGATGAGTGAGTTGTGTCGGGCGCTTCTCAACTTGAGCGAATTTGTGTATTTGGATTGAAGGCGAGCGGAGCACTGTAAGGTGCACGATAATGACAGCATCGGGCCGCTTACGCGGCTCCGCTCGCCAAGGCTGAAGCCGCATGACAATCTCTTTCGACCGCCGCTCCTTCCTCCGCACCGCCGGCTCCGGCTTCGGCAGCATCGCGCTGGCCGCCATGCTCGCCGACGAGGGTAAGCTCTTCGCGGCACCGGTCGCGGACGCTCCCGGCTCGCCCGATCCGTTGGCGCCGAAGGCGCCGCATTTTGAAGCGAAGGCCAAGCGCGTCATTTTCTTGTTCATGTCCGGCGGGCCGAGTCAGGTGGATACGTTTGATCCGAAGCTCGGCCTCACGCGGTTGCATGGGCAGAAGCTGCCGGAATCGTTCGGGGCGGTCAAGACGCGGCGCGGCGTCGACAAGAACAAGCTGCTCGCGTCGAAGCGGACGTTCAAGAAGCACGGCAAGAGCGGCATTGAGGTGTCGGACTGGTTCCCGCATCTGGCGGAGCGCGTCGACGATCTGTGCATCTTGCGCGGCTGTCATGGCGACAGCGTGACGCATCCGGAATCGGTTTACCTGATGAACACCGGGTCGATCCTGATGGGTCGGCCGAGTCTCGGTGCGTGGGTGAGTTACGGCCTCGGGACCGAGAATCGCAACATGCCGGCGTTCGTCGTGCTGCCCGATCCTGGCGGCTGGCCGAAGGGCGGAGCGCCGGCCTGGGGCAATGGCTATTTGCCGGCCGCGTATCAGGGGACGCTGGCACGCGGCGGTGCTTCGCCGATCGCGCACCTGAAGCCGCCGCTCGGCGTGACCGACGAGCAGCAACGCAAGACGCTCGACTTCATCGCCCAGGTCAATCGCGAGCATCTGGCGAGCCGCGGCGGCGACTCGGAACTCGAAGCCCGCATCGCCGCGTATGAGCTGGCCTTCCGCATGCAGACGCACGCCCCCGAAGTCGTCGACGTCGCGATGGAGACGGCCGAGACGAAGACGCTTTACGGCCTCGATCGACCGGAGACCTCCGAGTTCGGCATGCGCTGCCTGCTGGCCCGCCGGATGGTCGAAAGCGGCGTCCGCTTCGTGCAGGTTTACAGCGGCGACACCAACGGCTGGGATGCCCACAGCGACCTGGAGGCGAACCACGGCAAGCTTTGCCTGCAAAGCGACAAGCCGATCGCGGGCTTGCTCACCGATCTCAAACGCCGCGGACTGCTCGATTCGACGCTCGTCGTCTGGGGCGGCGAATTCGGCCGCACGCCGATGTCGGAAGGCACGAACGGCCGCGACCACAACCCGCACGGCTTCACGATGTGGCTCGCCGGCGGCGGCGTGAAGGGCGGCCAAGTGATCGGCGCCACTGACGAAGTCGGCCTGCGCGCGGCCGAGGACAAGGCCCACGTCCACGACATTCACGCGACGATTCTGCATCTCATCGGGCTGAAGCACCTCAAGTTGACTTATCGCCACAATGGGCGCAATGAACGGCTGACGGACAACGCGGGCGAGGTCATTGAGACTGTTTTGAAGTAAAGCCAGATGGTCTTGTCGGCGGAGCCCGGAACGAGCGATTCGATATGTTCGCGCCGCGCACACCCCCCTGAACGTATTTCTCATGAATTTGAACGAACGGAGTATTACCGGCAGGCCAAGCGGCATTCCGACAGAAAACTCGACGCAAGTCCTAGCTGGATAAGCGTTTCTGTCTTGCTCACCACTTCGGCCCAGTGAAAAGATGTGAGCGGTCGACAATCCGAGCGAGTTCTCCTGTCGGCGCCGCCGTGAACGAAACGAGGCCCATGCGGTGTCTGGCGATGCAATAAATGCAACGAAAAGTTGGACGGGTCTCGCGCAAACGCGGCGGATGTCTCAAAATGTCCAGACTGTCCCACCAAGTAAATGAACTTGTCACCGGCGGAACGTTTCATGTCACAACGATTCGCACTCCTGGTGTTCGTGTTGCCGACCGTCGTTGCGGCTCAGTCGCTCGAAGTGCAGCTCCTGCGTGAGGACCCGGCGGCGCTCGCGAAGGCCGCACGCACCAAGGGCGATCCGGTGCGCGGGGCTGTGCTGTTTCATCAATCGCATCTGAGCTGCACCAAGTGCCACGCAGCCGGCGGCACTTCATCGCCGCTCGGTCCGGACCTCGCTAAACCAGAGCCGGGCGTCACCGATGCCTATCTCGTCGAATCGGTGCTCAATCCCTCGAAAGTAATTCGCAAGGGCTTTGAAACGGTCACGATCACGCGCACAAATGGCTCCTCTGTCAGCGGCCTGATCGCGGAGGAGCGCAAGGACGCGATCGTCCTGAAGGACGCCCAGAAGCCAACCGAGCCAATCACCATCGCGAAGGCCGACATTGACGAGCGGACCACGGGCAAGAAGTCACTTATGCCCGACGGACTGACAAACCTGCTCCACGATCGTCAGCAGTTCCTCGACCTGGCGTGCTATCTGATCGAGATCGCCGAGTTCGGCCCGGCCCGCGCTCGGTCGCTGCGGCCCGACGCGAACATCATCGATCCGCCGTTGCCAGCCTACGAGAAGGACCTCGATCACGCGGGCCTGATCGCCGGGCTCGATGATTCGGCCCGAAAGCGCGGCGAAGCAGTCTACACACGGTTGTGTATCACGTGCCACGGAACCAAAGAGCAGCCGGGGTCGATGCCGACGTCGCTGGCGTTCTGGTCGGGCAAGTTCCGCAACGCGTTCGACCCCTACGCGCTGTACCAGACGCTGACGCGCGGCTCTGGGATGATGCCGGCCCAGCACGCGCTGGTGCCGCGCGAGAAGTACGACGTCATTCAATACATCCGCGAGACATATCTGCGGCCGATGAATCCGACGCAATATGCGCCGGTGGACGCGGCCTATCTCGCTCGGTTGCCGAAGGGCACGAGCCGCGGGCCGGTGCCGCCTGAGGGTGAGTTGTGGACGAAGATGGATTACGGACCAACGCTCAATGGCACCTTCGAGGTCGGCAACAGCGGCACGAACATTGCGTACAAGGGCGTGGCCGTGCGGCTCGATCCGGGATCGGGCGGCATCGCGAACGGCAAGGCGTGGTTGCTGTACGAACACGACGTCATGCGGGCGGCCGGCGCGTGGACCGGCAAGGGCTTCATCGATTGGAATGGCGTCAACTTCAACGGCGCGCACGAGGTGCATCCGCACACGGTCGGCAAGCTGATCTTCGAATCAACCGGCATCGGCTGGGCGAACCCGGCGACCGGCACGTTCGACGATCCGCGCATCAAGGGCCTTGATGGCAAGCCATACGGCCCGCTGCCGCGCGCGTGGATCCGCTACAAGGGCCTCTACCACGCCGGCGAACGAGCGGTGCTGGCGTATACGGTCGGCGACACGGACGTGCTTGAAAGTCCGGGCCTTGCGGGAACGGATTTGCAGTCCGTCGTCACACGTTCGTTCAACATCGGTCCGCGCAACAAAGAACTCGTGATGCTCGTCGCCAACGTGCCGGACCACGGAGCGGGCAAAGTGACGGCTCAAACACCACTTGTCTTCGGGCCGCCGCCACACGACGTCGTATTTCTGGGCCGCACAAGCCTGGAGGTCGCGAACCCCGAAGCGTTCGACTTGACGAATCGCGACTACGCCGTGACCGCGCGCATCAAGACGAGGGTGGGCGGTACGATCTTCGCACAGGCCCCGACTGCGGGCGCGTGGGCGCCGGACGGGAAAGCCGTCTTCATTCGCGGCGGCCGACTCGTTCTCGATATCGGCTGGGTCGGAGCGGTGGAATCGAAATCGAAGGTTGACGATGGCAAATGGCACGACATCGCCATCGCCTGGGAACATGAGAGTGGTCGAGTCACGCTTTTGGTGGATGGCAAGGAGGACGGCTCCGGGGTGTTGAAACCCAAGGGCCCGGCGACCGGCATGGCCGTGCGGGTCGGCTTCGCGTCGCCGGACTTTCCACGGCAATCGTTCTTCGAGGGCGAACTGGCCGAGGTGCGGTTCTATGGCCGCAAGCTGGCCGCGAACGATCTCAAAGAGTTGCCGAAGGAGGGCCTCGTCGCGCATTGGAACACCGGCAAGCCGAATGGCCGGACCGTGGTCGACACGACGGGCAACAAGCACGACGCGGTCCAGCCAACCTCCGACCTCGGCGTCGGCATGGTCGACGCCCCGGAAGGAAGCCAATGGCTCACGGGCAGTGGCACGCTGCGTCTGCGGATCCCGGCCGGCAAGGAGTTGCTGAAGTTCACAATCTGGTACGCACCCGGCGGCGAATACGAGAAGGCGATGGCCGGCTTCCGCGAGCCGGATTTGGCGGCACTCACGCACGGCGGGCCGGCGCGCTTCCCGAAGTCAGTCACCACACAGATCGAGCACGCCAAGGACGATGGCCCCTTCGCCGCGGACGTGGTAACGCTCCCGACGCCGAATCCGTGGAACGCGCTCGTACGCCCGACGGGCCTCGATTTCTCGCTGGATGACAAGAGCATCGTCGTTTGCACTTGGGACGGCGATGTTTGGAAGGTGTCCCCCTATCGTGGAAGCATAATAAGCCGGGTGGGTGAAGAGTTGATGACTTGGCAACGCATTGCGTCAGGCCTGCATCAGCCGCTCGGACTTAAGGTCGTGAACGGCGTCGTGTATGTCGCGTGCCGTGATCAGATCGCGATATTGCGCGATCTCAATGGCGACGGCGAGACGGACTTCGTCGAGTGCTTCAACACCGACCATCAGGTAACTGAGAGCTTCCACGAGTTCGCGATGGGCTTGCAGACGGATGAGGCGGGCAACTTCTATTACGCCAAGGGCGCCCGGCATGGCAAAACGCCGATCGTGCCGCAACATGGGACGTTGCTGAAAGTCAGCAAGGATGGCACAAAGACCGACATCCTCGCGACCGGCTTCCGCGCACCGAATGGTGTGTGTATGAATTCCGATGGGACGTTCTTCGTGACCGATCAGGAGGGGCATTGGACGCCGAAGAACCGTGTCAATTGGGTGCGCCCCGGCCGCTTCTACGGCAACATGTGGGGCTATCACGATGGGACCGATACGTCCGACTCGGTGATGGATCAGCCGCTGTGCTGGATCACCAATCGCTTCGACCGCTCGCCGGCCGAGATCATTCGCGTCGAGAGCAAGTCGTGGGGGCCGCTCAATGGCTCGCTCCTGAACACGTCGTACGGCACCGGTAAGGTCTTCGTCGTCCCGCACGAGCAGGTCGGCGACCTCATGCAGGGCGGCATGGTGCAATTGCCGATCCCGGCGTTCCCGACCGGCGTGATGCGTGGTCGCTTCCATCCGACGACCGGCGACCTCTATTGCTGTGGCATGTTCGCCTGGGCCGGCGACGCGCAGACGCCGGGCGGCCTCTATCGCATCCGTGCGACGGGCAAGCCGGCGTATCTGCCGGTGGGTTACCATGTCACCAAGGAAGGATTAACGCTGACATTCAGCGACCCGTTGGCGGCCGATTCTGTCGCGGACGCGAAGAACTTTGGTTTGAAAGTGTGGGACCTGCGCCGGGCGGCCAACTATGGATCGCCGCACATCAATGAGCGCGCGTTGAAGGTGACCGCGGCGACGCTCTCGGCGGATCGCAAGACGGTGATGCTAACGATCCCCGGTCTGGCCCCGACGTGGGGATTGGAACTGTGGTACTCCGTCATCGGCGCCAACGGCCGGCCCGTGGATGGGCTGCTCCACGGCAGCATTCAGCGGATGGGGGAATAGTGCATTCTTGCGGCTTTTTGTAGCCTTCTCGCTCCGCGAGAAGTTTGCAAGGCAGGCGCGGTCTAAGACAATCGGCCCTTTGCAAGGGGCCGGCCTTGCTTACTTCTCGCGGAGCGAGAAGGCTACACAGGAGTTGCCGTGAACGCTAACAAACGTCAATCGAGGAATGTATTACCTTCACTCGATACGCGGCCAACTCTCATTTCCCTGGTCGCGGTCCCGGTCGGAAAGCGGGAGCACCCGGTCGTGCAGGCGGCCCCGCCGGTCGCGGAGCAGGCGCGGGAGGTTTCGGCGGAGGCGTCGCCTGCTTGGCGGCGACGGCGGCGGGATCAATCTTGATGCCCTTGGCGGCGGCCCACAGGCGCGCCAGCGTGCCGGACAAACCCTGCGGCCAGTCGGCGAGTGCCTCGACGGTCACATCCTCTTGCACGAGCTTGCCGGTCCATTTGCCATCGGGCCGACGCGCCAAAAAGATCTGCGTGCCTGGCGGCAGCGTTTGGATCGCCTCGCCTTTGCCCGGCAACTCGGCTTGGGCCTGGCGGCGTGCTTCTTCCGCCTTGGCAACGCACTCGGCACAGCGCGTCGACTGGAACTTGGCCAGCCGCTGCGCGCGATACTTGTCCACGGCGTAGTGCTGGAATTCGCACATGCACCCGCACGCCCGGGCCATCATCGGCCGGGCAACGATTTCTCCCGTCGGCACTGCCATCGCTCGTCCCCTTGCGCCGGGCCGGCACACAAACAGTCTAGCAATCTTAGCAGGGTGTGGGGTAGAGGGTATGCGTATGGGTTTTGACACCCCATACCCTATACCCCATCCCCCGTCCCGCCTGGCCAGCCAGTGCAGATGCCAGTGCGCATCGACTCGGAAAAATGCTTGCGGCAGAGCGACACATACCGATCGTTGCCGCCAATTTCGACCTGTTGACCGGCCTGCTCGACCTTGCCATCCGGCGACACGCGGACGACCATCGTCGCCTTGCGTCCGCAGCAGCAGATCGTCTTCAATTCGGAAAGCGTATCCGCCCACGCCAACAACGCGGCACTGCCGGGAAAGAGTTCGCCCTGAAAGTCGGTTCGCAAACCGTAGCACATGACCGGGATGTTCGCCTCGTCCACGACGCGAGCGAGCTGCCGAACCTGGGCCACGCTCAGGAACTGGGCCTCATCCAGCAGGACGCAGCTAACGGTACTCTCTTTCAACAACTCCCAGAAGTCGGTGTCCGCATCGAAGCGCTCGGCGTCGGCCTCGATGCCGATGCGCGACGCGATCCGCCCCGCGGCCCGATCGTCGAGCCGGGCGATGAACAGCCGCGTCGACAGCCCGCGCTCAGCATAGTTGTAAGCCGCCTGCAACAGCGACGTCGACTTCCCGGCGTTCATCGTGGAGTAGTAGAAGTAGAGCTTGGCCATGCTGGACTGACGATCAGAAAGACGCAAAGACAACCACGGATGGCACCGAAGTCACGGATCGGACAAGACCGCTTTTCTTATCCGTGTCTTCGGTGCCATCCGTGGTTGTCTTACGGACCGATGGCCGTTCGCAACCTAACCCTTTTTCGGAACTTTGGTGATCCTGGCTTTCCTCGTCTGGGGCTTCTTCGCCTGGTTCGCCTTCTTTGCAACTCTGGTCTTCTTCGGTTTCGCTGTGACATCGGTGCCGGCCGGTGTCGCCGGTGCATCGCCGATTTCGATGTCGAAGATGGCGCCCAGCTCGTCGGCCGCGATGGTTGGGGCGCTACACTTGGCGCCGGCGGGGCTCGTGGGGATTGCCTGTTCGATCAGTTCCAAATGATCGACGGCCCGCAATACGAACAGCAACTCCGGCGAGGTATCGAGGCGGTTGCCGATGCCGTACATCACCGCCGCGATGTGCTTGCACATGCCTGCGTAGTCGGGGCAACTGCAATTCATCTTGATTTCTTTTGGCTTCGGGAAGAGGCCTTGATCGCGGTTCGTCACCAACTCCATGACGGCCTTTGACAGCTTGCCTTGCAGCAATTCGACCAGCGTGCCGATCTTGCCGGCACACTGTTGTTTCAGCGCCGCCCAACTTGGCTTCGCATACGTGGCAATGTCGATTTCAACTTCGTACAGCTCCGATCCGCTGACAAGCGCTTTGATCTTGCCCTTCTCGATCTTCAAGTCGACCACCGAGCCGTTGCGAACATAGGTTCGCCCGCGAGGCAGGCGGTTGGAAAAATCGCTGTAGCTTTCGAGATTCGTGCACCACGCCTTGCCCCAGAAGGTTGCGGCGATGATTCGGCCATCAATGCGGACGGGCGAAACGGTTTGCCCGTTCTTGGTGCGCTTGGCAACCTCGCGCGCGGCCTGTGCTCGTCGTTGCACCACCGGGACGTAGGGGGCGAAACCCCCGTAATCGCCATATCCATAGCGCCAGCTCATCGGAGCATCCTCTACTCGGTCGATCGCTCACGCGTCCGCCGCCTGACGCAGATCGAGCTTCACGAATCGCAACAAAGTATCATTATCCATTTCCGTTAGCAAGGCTTCCCCGGAATCGCCTTCGCCGATCGCGTCCGCGGCGACCTGCACCTTGCGCGTAATCATCTCGTCGATGCGTTCCTCGACGGTGCCCCGACAGATGAACTTGTGAACGAGTACGTTCTTTTTCTGGCCGATGCGGAAGGCGCGGTCGGTCGCCTGATTCTCAATGGCCGGGTTCCACCAGCGATCGAAGTGAATCACATGCGAGGCGGCCGTCAGGTTCAGGCCGGTGCCGCCTGCCTTGAGCGAGAGTACGAAGAACGGCGGTCCGTCCTCGCGCTGGAACTGGTCGACGAGTTCCTTCCGCTTCTTGACGCTTGTGCCACCGTGGAGCACTAGGCCCGAGCGGCCGAAGAGCGTGGCGAGGTATTCCGCCAGCGGCTCCGAGATTTCGCGGAATTGCGTGAAGATCAGGACTTTTTCTTGCCGCGCCGCGATCTCCTCGGCGATCTCGGCGAGCCGGCGAAACTTGCCGCTGCGGTCGGCCACATAGTCGTTCGTCCCGGCCACCTGGGCAGGATGATTGCAGATTTGTTTGAGGCGCATCAGTTGCGCGAGCACGATGCCGCGCCGCTGGATGCCGTCGACCGCCTGAAGTTGTTCCGTGAGATCGTCGACCGCCTTTTGATAGAGAGCGGCTTGATGTTTGCTCAGCGTGCAAAAGGCTTTCAGTTCCGTCTTGTCCGGCAAGTCGGAGATCACGCGCTTGTCGGTCTTGAGTCGCCGCAGGATGTACGGCCGCACGAGATTGCGCAACGGCTCAAACGACGGGGTCTCGGCGCCCTGCAACTGCTTGACGAAGCCGGAAAACTCCTTGCTCGTGCCGAGCAGGCCGGGGTTGAGGAAGTCGAACAGCGACCAAAGATCGGAGAGGCGGTTCTCGACGGGTGTGCCGGTCATGGCGATGCGGCTGCTGGCCATGAGTTCCTTCACGGCTCGCGTCTGCTTGGTGCCCGAGTTCTTGATCGCCTGGGCCTCGTCGAGGATCGCCAGTCGCCAGCGATGCTTCTTCATCCACTCGGTGCGGACGAGCACGCCGTAAGTGGTGACGATCAAGTCAAAGTTGTCGGCCTGAGCGCTTGTCAAATCGGCCGTGTTTGCTTCCGAGGGATGCGCAACGGCGAACGAGATGGACGGAGCGAATTTCGCCAGCTCGGATTTCCAGTTCGCAATCAGCGAAGCCGGCACGACGAGGAGGCTGGCGCCTTTTTGCTTGTCGCGCTTGAGGTCGAGCAAGAGCGCGATGACCTGCACTGTCTTGCCGAGGCCCATGTCGTCGGCCAGGCAGGCGCCGAGGCCGAGGCGAACGACGAAGCGCAGCCAGGAGTAGCCCGTCCGCTGATAAGGGCGCAACTCGGCCTTCAGGTCCGCCGGTGCGGTCTCTTGCTGCGTTTCGGGCGAGCGCAGGCCGTTCAGAACGGCATCCAGCTCAGCGCCGGCGGTCAGGCCCGACCATTCGCGGATCGTCTCTTGCGTTTTGTCATCGTCCTCCTTCGTGACATCGGCCCCGGACAGGAGGCGCATGCCCTCGAAGAAGGAGATGCCTTCGTCGCGAACGTCGTTTTCGACGGTCTTCCAGTGATCGAGGGCCTGTTGGAGCTTCACCTTGTCGACTTCGACCCATTTGCCGCGCAGGGGAACGAGACCGCCGGCCGATTCCAAGAGTTGAGCGATTTCGTCGCGACCGAGCGTCTCGCCGTCGAGGCTCATTTGCACGGAGAAATCCAGCATCGCGTCGAGCCCGATGCTGGCTGAATTCTTGGTATTGACCTGCACGCTGACGCGCGGCCGCGTTGGTTTTTGGGCGTTCCACCAATCGGGCACGCGCACGATCAAGCCGCTCGATTCGAAGAGGGGGATCGCCCGGAGAAACTCGTAGGCCGTGCGCGGCGTCCAGGCGAGCGGCTGATAGATGTTGCCGGAATCGACGAGGTCGCGAATGAACTCAGACGATTCGGCGGCTTTGGACACCGGCAACAGAAGGTTGAGCATCGCCTCGCGTTTCTGCTCACCGGCATATTGCTGAAGGGCTCGACCGAGCGGCTCGTGCTTGACCTTGCCCTGGGCCGTCAAACCATTGGCAAACGTGGCGAGGAACGCGAACGGATGTTGCGGGTCGCGCTTGTTCTCGGCCAGGTGGAAGGTGACGCGGCCGACGAATCGCCATTGCGGATTGCGCTCGCGTAAATAGCTCTGCGCGCCTCCCGGATGCTTGGCGACGTCGTCGCGCACGAGGGTGTCGAGATCGTGCCACCAACCGGCGAGGACATCCGGAGTCAAATACTCCAGCCCGGTCATCGGCGGGGCCTGGAGGACGGCCCGTTCGAACTCCGCTGCGGGCGGCAGCAGCTCGGGAATAGCCGCGCCCGGTTCGGCGGTGACATTCTTGCAAAGGGTCGTCAGGTAGAGCCGGGCAACCGAGCGGGCGAAGTCGAATGAGGGCGGCAACACGGCATCGACATCATTGATCGCGGAGTCGAGCATCCCACGGGCGGCGCTCTCCGCATAAGCGTTCAGCAGTTTGGGCGGCAGCTTGCGCTCTGGCCCCTCATCGGCCATCTCACGGACGAGAAGATGTCCCCGCGGCGTGATCGTCAGATCGTGCATGATTCGGTTAGCTTGGGCGGTCTACACAAGCTCAGTTTAGCGATGGGCCATGGATGCCGAACACCGGTAGGTTCGAGCAACTTTGGGAATCCAAAACGCCGTGGAACTCGTCTATCTCATGACGCCGCCGACAGCCGCCCAGCGGCCGCGACGGTCAATTGATGCCACAACGTGATGCGAGTCAGCATTTAACGAAAATTCGGGGCAATCCGCGCCGGTAATCCATGACGTTGCTCAACATTTCCGCTTTTGCGGGTAGTAGCCAGGGGGCAGCCGCGCTAAAATGGTGGAGCGCGCCCGCTTTGGCGGGCGCGTGGCGATTACTTGCATAGCCCTCAATACGCACTCCTCCGCTTAAAAAGACGAGCCAAGACCATGCGCCGGACCAATCCGCTGATCCGCCCGATCGTTTCGTCGCGCCGTCCGAAGCGGACTACTTTACGGGTGGAAAGCCTGGAAGGCCGCGAGGTTCCGTCCGTGGCGTCGGGCACCCTTTTCCGGGACATTAACGGCGATGGCCTGCGTCAGAACACCGACCCCTTGCTTGCGGGCGTAACCGTTCAGATTTTCGACGGCGACACCCAAGTCGGCACGACGACCACGTTGATCAATGGCACGTATTCATTCCGTAGTTTGGCTGCCTCGACCGATTACCAGATTCGGATCGACTTGACCCAAGCCAAGTTGTCCGGATTCATTCCGACCCCCATGGACCAGGGCGACGACGACACCATCGATTCGGACGCCGATTACGACGCCGATAACCATCTCGCCACGATTGACCTCACCACCGACGACGCCGGGGTCGCAACGCAATCATTCGACGCCGGCTTCACGTCGGCGACGGCGAACCTGACGCTGGGCGGCCAGGTGTACAACGACGCGGACAACAGCGGCACCTTCGACGACGGCGAATCCGGAATCGCAGGGGTATCCGTCGCGTTGATCGGCGGCACCTCGGACACGGTTCAGGCGACTGCGTTTACCGATGCCGACGGCAAATACTCCTTCTCGGGTCTGACCGCGGGCGACTACCGTGTCCGCCTGGCGGGGATCAATTTCAGCGGGTCGGGCAAGCTCGCGGGCCTGCAGCCGAGCAGTGATCCCAGCACCGATCCGAACGACGACGTAACGGGCGACAGCAACGGCCAGGCGGACGGCACCCTCGGTAGCGGCGGCACCGTAGTCACCGGGCCGATCACTCTTTCCGCCGGCGACGAGCCGACCGACGATGGCGACACGAATCCCAATACGAACCTGTCGCTCGATTTTGGCATGACCGGCCAGAGCACCGGTGGCGGCACCGGGACCGGCTCGGCGTCGCTCGCGGGCCGCGTGTTCCTGGATTACAACAACAACGGCACGGCCGACGGGCCCGACGGCGGCATGAGCGGCGTGACGGTCACGCTGACCGGCGGCGACTTAAGCGCACCGGTCATTAAGCAGACCGCGGTCGACGGCTCCTTCAGCTTCACGGGCCTGAATGCCGGGACGTACACAATCACCGAAACGCAGCCGACGTCGCCGGCCAATCGATCCGGTAAATCGACGGCGGGCACGGCGAACGGCAGCACCGCAACGGCGAACGTCATCAGCGGCATCACGTTAGCCGCGAGCACCGCGGCGACGGGCTACGCCTTCGCCGAGGTGCCGCTCGTCAACACCAGCGGCAATGTGTTTGTCGACGGCAATTTGAACGGCTCGTTCGATAACGGCGAGACCGGCATCAATGGTGTGACCGTCACGCTGAGCGGCACGAACGTCATCGACGGCGCCATCACGCCGATCACGGCCAAGACCGATGCGCAAGGGGCCTATTCGTTCGCCGGCCTGACGCCGGGCACTTACACCATCACGGAAACGCAGCCGACGGGGTACACGGACGCACAACTGCAAAATGGCATCCCCGCAGGCACGATTGGCACGAACAAGTTCACCAATATCGACCTGACCTCGGCCGCGAGCCTCGGCGGCTACAACTTCGGCGAAGTCGCGAATTCGACGCCGAACACGTCGAGCATCGCCGGCAAGGTCTTCGTCGACAACAACGGCAACGGCACGCAGGATTCGGACGACACAGGGATCGCCGGCGTCACCATTCACTTGACCGGCACGCCGACCGTCGGCGCCGCCGTCGACAAGACGACCACGACCGGCTCCGACGGATCGTTCTCGTTCACGGGTCTCGCGGCCGGCGTTTACGCGATCGAGGAGACCCAGCCGAGCGGCAATCCCGATGGCATCGAGACGCTGGGCTCGGCGGGCGGCAACAAGGCGGTCAACGACAAGTTCAGCGCCATCACGTTGACTGCTGACGATCCGGCGACCGGCTATCTGTTCGCGGAAAGACCCTCGACCACGACGCCGACAGGGAACGCGACCAGCAATCTGCTTCCGCAGTTGACGGTCAGCGCCCACACGGCCGCGCCGGGCACGACGGTCGTGATTACCGCGTCGATCAAGAATCAAGGCACGGCGTCGGCAGCCGCTACCACGGCCAATGTCGCACTCGGCGGCCTCCAATTCGTTTCCGCCACGTCAGGCGACTACAACGCGACGACGCGGGCCTGGACGGTCGGCGACCTGGCCGCCGGCGCCACGGCGACGATTGAGATCACCGCACGTGTTCCAGCCGCAGGATCGTTCGTTCCGGCCGTGCGTATCACGTCGTCGACTCCGGCGATGGCCGCGTCAGCAAACCACCTGGCATCCGCGACCGTGGCGGCGAGTGCTAGTCCTGTCGTCAATCCAGTCGTCACTGTCTCCAGTGCGCCGAAGCGCTGGTTCCTCTCGTCAAGCTACTTCGGTCCAACCCGTACGGCGCCGGTAGTGACACCGACACCAACGCCGGCGCCGACCGTCAATCCGCCGGAAACGCCGACGATCGCGCTCGCGACGGCTTCGGACACGGGCACCGTCGGCGATAATTCAACGAGCCTGGCTTCCGTTACCTTGAACGGCACGACCTCCCCCGGCGCCACTGTCCGGCTCGTCGGCCGCACAACGACGACGACGGCCGACTCCGCGGGTGCGTATAGCTTCGCGGGCGTGCCGCTGACCACTGGCGTTAACAACGTCACCATTCGCGTCGCCAACGCGGGCGGCACGAACTCGAAGACCACGACGATCACGCGCATCGATTCACCGCCGACCGCGCCGACGCTGACCCTCGCGGCCGCGTCGGACACGGGCACCGTCGGCGACGGCTCGACGAGTCTGGCCACGGTGATCCTCACCGGTACGACGACGGCCGGCGCCGGCGTTACGCTCATTGAGACTGGCGCAACGACCACGGCCAACGCCTCGGGCACCTTCACGTTCACCGGCGTCGCGCTGACGATGGGCGCCAACACCTTCACGGCCAAGGCGACCAATGGCGGCGGCACGACGACCGGAACGGCAACCACGATCATGCGCGTCGCGGGTTCGACCAATGCGGCGCCGACCGTCAAGACGGCCCTGAGCCCCGTCACCACATCCGCCGGCGGCTCCAAGACTATCGATTTGGCCGGCTCCTTCGACGACGCGGACATCACCGACACCCTGGTCAAATTCGATACATCGGCCGGGAACGTGAACATCGAGTTGTTCGACAAGCAGGCGCCGAAGACGGTGGCCAACTTCCTCAACTACGTAAACTCCGGCAAGTACACGAACTCGATCTTCCATCGCTCGGCCAGCAGTGCCGGTGTGCCGTTCGTGCTCCAAGGCGGCGGGTTCGCCTTCCAGCCCGCCTCAAGCACGATCACGACCATCGCGACTGATCCCGCCGTACAGAACGAGCCGGATGCGGTGAACCGCTCGAACCTCAAGGGCACGCTCGCGATGGCCAAGCTCGGCGGCGACCCGAACAGCGCGACCGACCAGTTCTTCTTCAACCTCGGCAACAATTCGGCCAACCTCGACAACCAGAACGGCGGCTTCACGGTCTTCGGCAAGGTCGTGTCCGCGGCCGACCAGGCGGTGATCGACACGCTGGCCGCGTTGCCCACAAAGAACGAAAGTGCGGCACCGGGCCTGTCCGCGAGCCAAAAGAGTGCGTTCGGCGAGATCCCACTCCAGAACTACACGGGCACGAATTTCCCGACCGACACGACCAAGGCCAATTACGCGATCATCAACGGCGTCACGATCACGCAACAGACAGAAGCGTTGACATATTCGATCGTCAGCAACTCGACGCCGACCGTGGCCACCGCGTCGATCATCAACAACCGCCTCACGATCCAGGGCGTTGCGAGCGGCCAGACGACCGTGACCATCCGCGCGACGGACAAGGCCGGAGCCCACGTCGACACGACCGTGACCGTGACGGTTTCATAGGGCGGCGTCGGTGACATAGAATGACGGCCTCACCTAACCGTCGAGGCCGTCATGCGTTCTCCCATCCTAACTGCCATTCTCCTTTTCACCGCGTCGTCGACATTCGCCGCCGACGCCGACTTCAAGCTCAATCTTCGCTCGCGCACCGAAGCCGACGGCAAATTCACAATCACCACAAAGGAACAAGCCTGGCCCGTGACGCAGACGGCAATCATCGTCTGCGATATGTGGGACGCGCATCACTGCCTGAACGCCGTCCGTCGCGAGGAGGAACTCGTGCCGCGGATGAACGAGTTCTTGATGAAGGCCCGCGAGCAGGGGGCATTCATCATTCACGCGCCGTCGAGTTGCATGGCCCCGTATAAGGATCACCCGGCCCGCAAGCGCGCGATGGAGGCGCCGGACGGGAAGAACCTGCCCAAGGACATCGGCGAGTGGTGCAAGAAGATCCCGTCCGAAGAGAAGGGCGTCTACCCGATCGACCAGTCCGACGGCGGCGAGGACGACGACGCGGTCGAACATGCCGAATGGCATGCCAAGCTCAAAGCGATGGGCCGCAATCCCAAGGCACCGTGGAAGAGCCAGCATGCCGGCATCACGATCAAGGATGAGGACGCGATCAGCGACTCCGGCGTCGAGATCTGGAATCTGCTCGAAGTTCGCAAGATCGACCAGGTGCTGCTGGTCGGCGTGCACACGAACATGTGCGTCCTCGGCCGACCGTTCGGTTTGCGGCAGATGGCGAAGAACGGCAAGAAGGTTGCCCTCGTCCGCGACCTGACGGACACCATGTACAACCCGCAGATGCCGCCCAAGGTCAGCCACTTTGAAGGTACGCGGTTGATCGTCGAGCACATCGAAAAATTCGTCTGCCCGACGATCACGTCCGATCAGATCGCCGGCGGTAAGGAGTTCAAGTTCAAGGGGGATAAGTAATTTCTTTCACGTAGCTTGTCGGGAGGGCCGTGCAAAGTAGATGTTCTTCCCGACAGCAACGAGCACCGTTATCATGAAGAAAGACCTATGGTGGCCATGAGGATTAGATCATGCCAACGACGCAGACCCCAAGCGATCGCCTCGCCGATGAGGCTCGTCGCGGCCAAGAGGCCTTTGATCAGTTCGTCAAACCAAACCTTCGGCCTGAGGACGACGGCAAGTTTGTCGCGGTCGATATTCAGTCGGGCAAATACGAGATTGATGCCGACGATTACCAGGCAACGGAGCGATTAGCTGTTCGCATTCCGAACGCCCGAATTTGGCTGTTGCGAGCTGGATATCCGACAACTCACCGCATCGTTCGAATCGCCAATGGTAACGCGACATGATGCAGGGTAGTGTGAACGCCCGTTTGGAGGCCAAGTTTCGGCTGACTCTGATCGGCCCGACGGGAATCCGGCAGGATGTTGATGCCGTGATTGACACGGGATTCACTGGATCTTTGACAATGCCGACGCCCGTGATTGCGGCCCTGGCGCTGGTCCGGCGATCCAGCGGCACTGCGACTTTGGGGGACGGTTCCACCTGCAACTACGACAACTTCGCTGCTGAAGTCGAATGGGGCGGGATTGCACGTGGCGTGGTAGTGTCAGCAATCGGCAACGAGGTATTGATCGGCATGACGCTTCTTACCGGCCATAGGCTGATCGTGGACGTCGAGGATGCCGGCTCAGTTGAAGTGCGACCCCTGCGGCCCTGAAATGTTAGCGGGCCTGGATTTGCCTTAGGCCGCCACACCTTCCAGCACCGGCGTCCGTTCTGCGCGCCCAATCAGCTCCGCATACCGCCCCAGTCGATGCTCGAAGCGCTGGTGATAGAACTCCGGCAGCGGCACCGGGCGGTTGTCGTGGAACTCGCTGAATTGCCGATCGGTTTCCAGCATCTTGAGCACGAGCCGCATTTCGCCGAGCTGCGTGCGATATGACAGTGTCTGCGACAAGTGCGCGAGCCGAATGCCGAGCGGATTGCGGGCGCCGACTCGTCGCATCAACGCCCGGTTATCCGTTGCGGCGCCGTGGATTTTCAACAGCAAGCGGTAATAGGCTGGTGGATCGTAGTTCTTGAGCGTCGTCGCCAGGTACGGAGCACAGTAAAAAGCAAGCGGCAATTGACGCAGAACACGGCCCTCGGCGAGATATTGATCGAACAGCGGCGTGCTGCCATACGGCGTCGGCGTGTTGACGTTCGGCCACAGGAACGGCAAGCGGCGCAAGAATTCGACCGTCAGGTCGGCGGGCTCACTGCCGCGATCATGATCGGTCCCGAAGAGGAAGTTCGCTTGCAAGCCGGAGACGTGCCGGCGAATCTCTTGAAACTTGTCCACCACATACTCGAGCTTGTCGCGGCCATGCTTTTCGCCGGCGGCCGCCTTGTTGCCGTAGTCGTACCACGACTCGACGCCAGGCGCAACGAAGACGCAGTTGGTCCGCCGTAGCCGAGCCAACCGGTGCTCCTGCAACACCGATAGCGAACAGTTCATCACGTAGCGCGGGAACGGCGGGCCGGCGGCTTCGATCGCGTCCATCGTCTGGTCGAAGCGCACTGCGAAATTCGGATCGTGGTACGCGACCACCGCCTTCGGATAGTTCTTCGAGATGAACTTCAGGTCCGCCGTGAGCCGGTCCTGCGCAAGCGGGGCGTACGGTGTGTTCCACTCCGTGCAGAAGTTGCAGGTGTACGGACAGCCGACGCTGCTCAGGAGCGCGAAGCAATGCAGCCCCTTCGGCTTGCCACGCGTGAAGCTCGCCGTCTTCACGTCCGCGAGCCGCTCCTCCACCGGCGGGAAGTCGGTCGGCCGCCGCTGAGCTGAAATGATCGAACCCGGATCAACATGACCCCCCAGGATGTCGCCGACGAGGGCCTGATCGCAGGGGCCATTCACGACAATGTCGAAATAGCGCAGGCTATCGATCGGGAAACACCTGGCGTGCGGCCCGCCGAGCACCGTTCGCGTTCCGCGTTGCCGATAGCACTTTGCCAGGGCATACGCGAGTGCGCTCGCCTGGGTCGCCGACGAAATAATCACCACGTCAAGATCGCTCGGCAACAATCCGAGCGGATCGGCTTGCCCATAGTACGTCGCGTAGTGAACTGTGTGTGCAAGCCGCCGAGCCCAGGCGGCCACGACCTGCGGCATCACGCTATAGAGATGCCGACGCAGGGCCGACGCCGCCCACTGCGGCCGCCACTCGGGCGGGACGGTGAACGAAATCAATTCGAGGACGCCGACTTTCATGGCCGTGCTCCGAGGGTAGGAGCCGAGGGCGCGGGGCGCCAGCCGGGCGGACCGAACAGATACATAAACCGATCGCGTAGCGAAGCCGGCCGCCGGAGATCGCGCACGATCGCGAGCCACTCCTGGCCGATGACCCGAAGTGGATTCGCCGGGCCAGGCCGACCGAAGCGCACTTCCTCGGTCTCCGGAGCGAAGGTTCCGAGCAGCCGATCCCACACGATGAACACCATGCCCAGGTTCTTGTCGCGATATCGGAGATTCACTCCGTGATGTACTCGATGAAGAGACGGCGTACACAGGACCCATTCGAGCATGCGAACCCTGCCGATGTATTGCGTATGAACGAGAACGCCATAGAGCTGTGTCGCCGAATACATGAGCAGCACGTCCTCTGGCCGAAACCCCACGAGTGCCAACGGCAGAAACCAGGCAAACCGGTAGACCGGTTGCAGGACCGACGGACGAAAGCCGACGGTTAGGTTGAACTCGCCGGCCGAGTGATGCGTGGAGTGGACGGCCCAGAACAACCGGCATGCATGATCGACCCGATGAAGCCAGTAGAAGAGAAAATCCTGCAACACGAGCAAACCGATCCAGTACAGCGGGCCGCCTGGCAGGTCCACAAGATGGAACTGAAAGACGGCGGCAAGCGCCGCGAACCAGAAGGCCCGCAGAGCGACGTCGAGCCCGACATTCACGGCGGCGAGACCGACGTTGGTCAGCGTGCCCTTGAAAGTGTAATAGTGCCGATCGTGCCAATGACTGACGACGATCTCGATCGCAATTAGGACCAGACACACCGGCATGGTGATGGCGAGAGTCAGAGAATCTTTGAAGAGTTCCATCATGCGAGATACCGAGTGCCCGCGGTCAGCCGCGGGCGCGGAGTTTACGGTCCGTCTTTCGAACCTTGCCGTTGGCCGTGTTCGGCGCGCTGACGAGTGGATTTTCGGGGCCGCCGGGCGCTTCGCCGGGATTGGTCTCCGCCAGGCGGGCGCGCACGCGTTCCGCGTAATTGTCCGACAATTCGAAGCCGAGATAGTCGCGGTGCAATTTCTTCGCGACGATCAACGTCGAACCGCTCCCCGCGAACGGATCGAGGACGAGGTCGCCGGTGTTCGACGAGACCTTGATGATCCGGGCGAGCAATTGCTCCGGCATCTGGCAGCCGTGGAAGCCGGCACGCTCTTTGAACGTGCCGCACACGCGGGGGAAGTAGCAGACGGTTTCATCGGCCTGGAAGCCGTCGGGTAAATCTTGCGGTCGGAGGATCCAGGTGTCGTCCGGCAGGCGGCCTTTAGCATTGGCGCGCGCGTCGGCATACACGAGTTGTCGCGCCGAGGGGACGCGGATCGCGTCAGCGTTAAACGTAAACTGCTTCGGATCCTTCACGAAGTGGAAGAGATGTGTGTGGCTGCGGCTGAACTTCTTCGTGCAGTTGACGCCGAACGTGTAGTACCAGATCACCCAGCTCCGGCAACTGAAGCCGAGATCGCGCTGGATCAGCACCTTCAACTCGGCCGCGAAGTCGTCGCCGATCGCGAGCCAGAAGGTGCCGTTGGGTTTGAGAATGCGCTGAACTTGCTCCGTCCATTTCTTGGTCCACGCCAGGTAGTCGTCGGCCTCCTTGCGGTCCTCGTAGACGTCGTACTGGTAGCCGATGTTGAACGGCGGATCGGCGAAAACGAGGTCGACGGAACCGGCCGGCAAACTGGCCATTCCCGAGATGCAATCTCCCTGGACCAGAGAATTGCGTTCCTTCACGGGGTCGTCCTCAGGGAGATTAGCGCGGGTGTAGGTGTTGTTATAGCGGATCGAAGTAGGTGCCGCGAGCACGTGGCGAGCCTATTGCGCCAGATGGTTTCGAGTTGGAGTCCCGGCTTCAGCCGGTCGGAGCACGCTCTCTCGATAGGCCAGCCCGAACCGCCTAAAGGCGGGACTCCAACTCCCGCGATAAATGGCGACGGCCTCCTGAAGATGGCGCGGGTGGTCGATGTCATGCCGCCTGTTTCGTGAGCAATCCTTGCCAGTCCTGTCAGCAATTAAGCGAGCAGCCGGCGCAATACTCTGCGAATTCGCAGTCGTCTAACGCACATCTACGAATAGGCTTGGCATTGGCACGACGGCTGCGATACACTATCCGCGGCGGCGGACCGCGGTCGATGAGTATGCGCCGTGGAGAGGCGGCTCCAGCTCGCGACCGGCTCAGCCGGCGTGGAGACCACCCGGGCTCGTCGACGGAAAGAGAGAGCCGTCGGCGGGCCGGTTTTTTGCGCTGACGCTCTCCTCCCATTTCAAGATCGCAATGCGTTTCCTGAGGCGTCAATCGAAGACGTCGCCCCCACTCGCCTCGTCAATAGGTCAGATAGACGTATCCGGTAAAGCAGAGCGCCACGACGCCGGCGGCAGCCGCGAGGAGCCAGAGCAGGCTCCGCTGTGCCCGCGCCAACGCTAGCGCCGAGACGGTCGCGCCCAATTGTGCCAGCAACATGCTGTAGAAGAACTGCTGGCTGCGCTGGCGATGGCGGTCGGACTCGACGCCGCTGCGACGCACGCGTACTTCATAGGCCTCGGCCGCCCGCCGATTGAGGTTCGCCTCCTGACGATAACGCCGCGCTTCGTAGTCCATGACCGCCATGCGGAAGCTGGCGTCGAGGCGATCGAATTCCGCAATCCCTTCCGGCGTGGGCGCCATGGCGCCTCGACCTCGACGTAACAAGTACATAGCCTGCGCCAGGTCGCGGAACGCGGCCTTGAGTTGCTTGACCAGTTCGTTCGTCGGTTCGCACGCCTTGTCAAACAGGTCGGCATCGGTCTCGGCGAGACGAGTCGCTTCCTCGATGACAGCGGGACTGAGCTTTGCAACGAGCGCGGCCGTCTCGTCCTCCGTCTGGCGTTGTTGGATTGCGCGAATCACTTCTTCGTAGATCTGCCGGTTAGCCGGGTCGGGAATGGAATGGAGTTCGACTTTCGGCAAGTCGCCGCCGCCCAGGGGCGATGATCCGGCCGGCCCCGGCGGTAATCGTGCCTCTGCTTTCTCGATGGCTGCGATCGCGCCATCAGACTGCGGCGACTTTGCAAGATGTCCTCGCAAGGATTGCAGCGCCGGCCCCATCAGAAACGGGTCGAACCCATCGGGATGCACCATCGCCTGAAATGTCTCGACAGTCGATTCCAGCGTGGTGCCACGAATGCGCTTCGCTTGAAAGAAGGCCCATTGGTCACCCGCACGCGATTGATGCTGAGCGGCCAACGAGCGGTAATACATCGCGCGCGTCATCTCGCTCGACGACAAGCCGGCGAACGCGGTGGCCAGGGCCGTCAGCGCTATGGGCGTCGCGGTGAGCACCGCTCCCCAGACGCCTTTGGGCGCCGGCGCGGCAGGCGCCGCGGCGGCTTCAGCAGGCGGTGTATCAGCCACGTTGACGCTCCCAAATTTGGACGTGCCTTATCGACTAGCTTATGTGATGGCCAATTTCCTGTGGCATCGCGGTCGCAACGGGTCCACAATAGCATTGCCCCCTCTCCCGGAGCACGTCATGTCTCATCCCACGGATCGTCGGCATTTTCTCTGTACCGCGGCCCTTGGCGGGCTTGGTTTGGCGGGCAAGTTGCCATTGGTTTCGGCGGACGATGCGAGGCTCGATCCCAAGGTCGTTCGCCTCGATTCGGAAATTGAGCCGCTCGTTCGGCTCATTGAAGAAACTCCGCGCGAACGGCTGCTAGAAGAAGTCGGTGGCCGCGTGAAGAAGGGTTTGTCTTATCGCGAAGCGCTCGCGGCGTTGTTCCTCGCTGGCGTGCGCAATGTCGAGCCGCGGCCGAGCGTGGGGTTCAAGTTCCACGCGGTGCTGGCCGTCAATGCGGCACACCTGGCAAGCCTCGCATCGCCGGATGCCGAGCGCTGGCTGCCGATCTTCTGGGGCCTCGACAATTTCAAGAGCGCCCAGGCCGCGAACATCAAGGATCGCGCCGGGTGGCGCATGCCGCCCGTCAAAGAGTCGTCGGTTCCGCCGGCCCGCAAGGCACGGCAAGCGCTCGTCGATGCTCTCGAAAAATGGGACGCGGAGGCTGCCGACGTCGCGGTCGCCGGGCTGGTGCGGACCGCCGGCGCCGACGAAGTCAGCGAGGTCCTTTGGAAATACGCGCCGCGCGACTTCCGCTCGATCGGCCACAAGATCATCTTCGCTGCCAACGCTCGCCGCACGCTCGGCGCCATCGGCTGGCAGCAACACGCCGAGCCGGTGTTGCGTTCACTCGTCTACGCCATGATGGCGACCGAAAACAAGAACCCGACCGGAGACAACCCGGTCGATCGACCGGGACGAGTGAACCGCGAACTCGCGAAGACGATTCGGGCCGAATGGCTCGACGGCAAGGCTGATCCGGCCGCGTCGCTTGAGCTGCTTGCGGCGTTCCGCCAGGCGACGCCGGATGAAGCGAGCAAGGCGTGCGTCGCACTGCTCAACCAGAGTTTGTCGCCGCAGACAATATGGGACGCGATCTTCGGCGGCGCGGGTGAGTTGCTGATGCGCCGGCCGGGCATCGTGTCATTGCACGCGCTCACCACCGCCAACGCCATTCGCTTCGCCTACGAGACGAGCGCCGACGATGAGACGCGCCGCTGGCTGCTGCTTCAAGCCGCAACTTTCCTTACGCTCTTCCGCGGCGAACTGGCGGCGCGCAAGGAGAAGACCGACGAGTCGCGCATCGACACGTTGGAGCCGTTGATGCCCAAGGAGACCGGCGTGAAAGCGATCGACGAGATCTTCGCCGACGTGCCGAAGAACAACACGACCGCGGCCCGCAAGGTGCTCGGCTACTTGAAGACCAACCCAGACCCGCGGCCGTTGACCGACGCCGCTCGCCGGCTCGTCTTTCAGAAGGGGAAGGACGCACACGATTACAAGTTCAGCTCGGCGGTGCTGGAAGACTATGCGCACGTCTCGCCCGAATGGCGCGATCGTTTCCTCGCCGCGAGCGTCTTCTGGCTTAAGGGAGCGGGCGACGCGGACACGAGCTTGGTGGGACGGACGCGGGAGGCGTTGAAGGGGTGAGTTTCACTGGAGCGAGCGGAGCGGCGTAAGCCGCCCGATAATGACAACATCGGGCGGCTTAC